>JAFYCU010000033.1 GCA_017545095.1 Muribaculaceae bacterium
ATACCGAAGGCCACCAAGCCAAAGGCAAAGATGGCATAGTACTCACTCAAGATAGTGTCCATGCCAAATTGCGCCGAGGCCATGTAGGCCACAAGCATGAGCACAAAGAACACCAGTCCGGTCCAGAAGCTGCCGAAGTTGCCGGCCACCAGACCCGAGAGGATGTTGAGCGATGCACCGCCCTGCTCCGAGGCTTTCACCACCTCTTTCACATGGGTGGAATTGGGCGAGGTAAACCACTTGGTGATTTCGGGGATGAGGGCTGCGCCCAGCGTGCCGCACGAGATAATGATGGCCAGGCCCAACCAATAGTTGCCGCCAAGGCCCTGCAAGCAGTAGTAGCTGGCCACAAAGGTGCCGATAATCGAAAGGATCGAAGTAATCCACACCAGGCTGGTGAGCGGCTTCTCGAAGTCGAGGTCATCGGCTCCGCTATACTTGGCTTTGCTCAGCGCACCATTAATATAATAGGCAATCACACTGGCCACCACACCCAAGATGCGCATCACGAAAATCCAGATGAGCAGGTCGATTTGGAACTGCTGCGGCACTGCAAGCAGGATAAACGACACCAGGGCCACACCGGTCACGCCGTAGGTCTCGAAGCCGTCGGCGGTGGGGCCTATCGAGTCACCGGCGTTGTCGCCCGTGCAGTCGGCAATCACACCAGGGTTGCGCGGGTCGTCCTCGCCAATCTTGAACACCACCTTCATCAGGTCGCTGCCAATGTCGGCAATCTTTGTGAAGATGCCGCCGGCAATGCGCAGCGCACTCGCACCCAGCGACTCACCAATAGCAAAGCCGATAAAGCAACTGCCAGCCAGGTCGCCCGGCATGAACAGCAGGATGGTGAGCATGAGCACCAGCTCCACACAGATGAGCAGAATGCCGATACTCATTCCTGCCGTCAAGGGGATGTTGAGCAGTTCCAGGGGCTTACGGCGAAGCGATGCAAACGCCATGCGCGCATTGGCAAACGTATTCATGCGCACGCCAAACCATGCCACGGCATACGATCCCAGCACGCCAATCACCGTCCAAGCCAAGATCAGCAGCACCGAGCCTAAACCCATCTGCGACAGCACGCCGAAGTAAAGCACCACGGCAAGGCCGATAAACAAGAAAAGAATACCCAGGAATTTGCCCTGCTGCTTGAGGTAGGTAGAGCACGTTTTGAATATCACGTCGCCAATCTCAAGCATCGACCTGTGCGCTTTGAGCTTGCGCACCTTGGCAAACTGCCAGTAACCGAACACCATGCCCAGCAACACCACCAGGAAACCCCAGTGGAGGATGCCTGCCTTGTCGGCAAAGCCATCGGGCATCTTCAAGTCGGCCTCGCTCGCCAAGAGCGTGGCCGGAAGCATCAACGTCGTCAATGCGGTCAAGAATTTTCTCATTGTTTAATTCTGTTAATGGGTCTATTAGTTAATTGATTTGATTTTTCATCGTCTATCTTCAGCCAGCCGAAACACAACGATTGCCATTACATGCTGATTAATAACAATTTGACATCCGCGCTGCCCCAGCCGCTTATTTTATTCGTGCAAATTTAAAGAAAAAATCCCAAACTGCCATTTCCACAAGCGTTTTTTTTCAGAATTTTCGATTTTCCGAGGCCTCCACCTAAAAAAAGCGGCCGCCCGCTGGGGCGACCGCTTGTAGGGTAATCGAGTGTGACGACGTGATTACTTCACAATCTTGGTCACGCTCTTGGTGCCGTCGGCATACTTGGTGACGACAACGTTCACACCCTCGAAGGGCACGTTGCTCACCTGGCCGTTCACGTTCACATACTCAACGCTGGCCACAGCCTTGGTGTTGATGTCGCGCACGGCGGTGACGGTGGGCACCTCAACTGCGTAGTCGGGACGCAGCGGGGTGATAGCCTCGTTGGGGTCGTCGCCCTGGGCACGTTTCATGCCAGCGGGAGCGGCAGCAGCGGTGCGCGGGAAAGCAAAGCGGCGGAAGGTCTCCTTGCCGTTGTCGCAGGCATAGAGGTTGCCGGCATAGTCCCAAGCGATGTCGTTGAAACCACGCACGTCGGTGCTCATCACGGACATGGCGTTCTCAAAGTCGATGGTGGGGGTGCCAAACTCATTGTAGGTCACGTCGGCCACGGTGAGCTTGAAGTTACCCGTCGAAAGAGCAATCTTGCTACCATCGGGGCTCACAGCGATACCGCCACCACGGTTGAAGGGGATGGGGATGATTGTATCGGTGACAATGGAGTAGTCCTCCTCCCACTCGCCGTCGGCATTCTTGCTGACGTGTTTCAGCGTGGGCTGAGCATCGTTGGGAGTACCACGGTACTGGGTCCACCACAGGTTGCCGTTCGGGTCGTAGTCGATGCTCACGCTCTGGGCGCTGATGGTGTACTGTCCGCTCAGGGGGAACACCTCGTCCATCTCGTCGGCAGCAGCGGCCCAGGTGGTGGCGGTGCCCAGAGGATACTCATACATCTTGTAGGCTCCATAGGTAAACACCTGGCCACGGGTGCAGCTGTGGTTCATAATCTTCAGGTTCTCGCCCTCGCCAGTGACAGCGAAGCAAGCCGAGTAGCCAGCCACGAAGTCGCCATCCTCGGTGTAGAGGTTGCAGTCGTAACCAGTCTCCTCATATTCCTTCTTCTCACCCACAAACACGGGAGTCCACTCAGCCAGGTTGTCGGGGTTGACCTCATAGAGGGGCTGGCCGTTCTTCACGTCCAGGCCACCCACAAAGATGCGGCCGTCCTTGCTGATTTTCACTTTCTTCAGCGCGAAGTTGTTGCCCGTGCCGCCGGTGTAGTTGGCATAGGCATAGTTCTCCTGCAGGTTGGGATCGCCCACATAACCGTATTTGCCTTCGGGGTTAGCCACGCGCTGCATCTGCGGGTCAAACACATAGATACCGGCACCCACGCCTTCATTGTTGATGCCGGTCCAATAGCTAGCTCCGGCAGTGTTCACGCTGGGCTGGCACTCGGTGATGAGCAGGCGACCGAAGTGGGGACTCATCGGGTCGTTGTCAATGGCGATGCCATAGGGGCTCCAGAAGGTGTACACAGGGTCGCACTGCACGGGCTCGGTGAGCTCGGCACCCTTGACGCGCAAAGCCAGGTCGTAGGTGGCAGGATCCAGCCCCTCGAGGCTCACGTTCACGGCGTGCTCGCCGGCGGTGATGGCCTCGGCGTCGAGCTCAACGCTCTTCTTCACCTCGCCATTCAGCATAAAGTCAACCACCACGCGCTCGGCATCGGCACACAGCGCGTAGTTCACGGGAACGGTGAGGGTGTTCACGTCAACCTCACCGGTCGTGGCGTTGTAGGCATAAGGGTTCTGTGCCATTGCACTCAAGCCCATTGCCAACAAGCCTGCAAAGAGTAACGATTTCTTCATAATCCTTACTGTTTTAAATAGTTAATAATTGGGTTAGTATTTTTCAAGCGACAAATTTAGGCATAATTTCTGAAACAGCGCAACTACAAAGGCTTAAAATTTGTTTATTGGCCGAAATTTAACGCCAGACGACTGTAAAACACGAGCTAATACGGGAATAACTATAGAGCTGTTGTCCCTGGCAAGCCGCCCACGTCAACGAGTCTTCGGCTGGGTGGGCGTTTTGTATTTGCTGATATGAAAGAATTGTTGTAATTTTGCGAATGATTTAGCAGTGGCAATATGAATATAGATTTAGTGACTGGCCCGATTGGGGTGTTTGACTCGGGTTTCGGCGGGTTGTCGATATTGCGCGAGATGCGGCGCGTGCTACCGCAATACGACTACTTGTTTTTGGGCGACAACGCCCGTGCGCCCTATGGCGTGCGGTCGTTTGAACTGGTGTATGAGTTCACGCTGCAAGCGGTGAAACACCTGTTTGCCGCCGGCTGCCCGTTGGTGATCTTGGCCTGCAACACGGCCAGTGCCAAGGCATTGCGAAGCATCCAGCAGCGCGACCTGCCGCAGCTCGATGCCACGCGGCGCGTGCTGGGCGTGATTCGCCCCACCGTGGAGCGAGTGGGCGAACTGAGTCGAACAGGACACATCGGTGTATTCGGCACACCGGGCACCATACAGAGCGGCTCCTACAACATTGAAATCACCAAGTTGCACCCCACGTTCCGCATCTTCGGACACCCATGCCCCATGTGGGTGCCCCTGGTGGAATACCGCGAGAGCAACGGCCCTGGAGCCGACTATTTCGTGCGCAAGGACATCGACGCGCTCATGGCGCAAGACCCCGACATCGACACGGTGATTCTGGGCTGCACCCACTACCCGCTCCTGCTCGACAAAATCAGCCGTTACATGCCTGCCGGCGTGAACATCGTGGCTCAAGGCGGCATCGTGGCCGAAAGCCTGGCCGACTATATGCGGCGACACCCCGAAATGGCACACCGATGCACCACTGGTGGCACTTGCCGCTACCTCACCACCGACGACCCCTCACGCTTTGCCGAAATGGCCAGCGTGTTCACCGGCGAAACGGTAACCGCACAGCGAGCAGTGCTTTGACTGTCCGACATAAAGAACGATGCGGCAGGTTTACACAAAACGACTTAAGCCTTTAATGTTCAGTACTTTTGCGCCTTATATCTTCCGTTTTATGCTTCTGTTTCATCGCATCTTTCACCTCCTGCTCCCCATTTTTTCGCTCCACTCCTGCCAAATAAATTGCCAATTGTAATGCGGTGTATTAAATTAATGTGTAACTTTGTGGCCGATTATTAAAACGACTTGCATCATGATCATCATTGGTATTGCCGGTGGAACCGGTTCGGGAAAGACCACTGTAGTGCGTAAAATCATGGAACGCCTGCCGCTGGGCGAGGTGGGTATCATCTCACAGGACAACTATTACAAAGATTCGAGCCACGTGCCAGTGGAAGACCGTCAGAAAATCAACTTCGACGAGCCGGCGGCCTTTGACTGGGACCTCCTGCTCAAGCACCTCGAGATGCTCCGTCGAGGCGAGTCGATTGAAATGCCCACCTACAGCTACCTTACCTGCTCACGCCAAAAGGAGACCATCCCGATGGGACCACACGATGTGGTGCTCATCGAGGGCATTCTGGTGTTGAGCGACGAACGACTGCGCGAGATGATGGACATCAAAGTGTTTGTTGATGCCGATGGCGACGACCGGCTCATCCGCGTGATCTCGCGCGACTGCATCGAGCGTGGACGCACACCGCAAGAGGTCATCGACCGATACCAGCAAGTGCTCAAACCCATGCATATGCTGCACATCGAACCCGCCAAGCGCTATGCCAACATCATCGTGCCCGAAGGTGGACACAACGAAGTGGCCATCAACCTCATCACCGACTACATCAAGAGCCAGCTGGCCAAGAAATAGCCCATGCGCCTGCCTTGGAGTCATGCCAAACCCAACAAGGCCACATCCCAGCAGCCTAATGCCAAGGATGTGACAGCCCGTCTGCATCGTGCCGGCGAGGAGGGCAATCTGGTGCTCACCACACGCGACCTGGTGAAGAAATACCGGCAACGCACCGTGGTGAACCACGTGTCGATCGAGCTTCGCCAAGGCGAGATTGTGGGACTGCTCGGCCCTAACGGTGCCGGCAAAACCACCACGTTCTACATGACCACCGGACTGGTCACGCCCAACGAAGGTCGCGTGTTTCTCAACGAGGTGGACATCACCACACTGCCCGTGTATAAACGCGCGCAGTTGGGAATCGGCTATCTGCCGCAGGAGGCCTCGGTGTTCCGCACGCTCACTGTCGAAGACAATATCCGCCTTGTGCTGGAGATGACCGACACCACGCCCGAGCAGCAACGCGACCGCCTCGAGCAGCTCATCGCCGAGTTCCACCTGCAAAAGGTGCGCAAGAACCTGGGCAACCGGCTCTCGGGCGGCGAGCGGCGGCGATGCGAGATTGCACGCTGTCTGGCCATCAACCCGCGCTTCATCATGCTCGATGAACCGTTCGCCGGTGTGGACCCCATCGCCGTGGAGGACATACAGAGCATCGTTTACAGTCTGAAATCGAAAAACATCGGCATCCTCATCACCGACCACAACGCTCCCGAGACACTGTCGATCTGCGATCGCGCCTACCTGCTGTTTGAGGGCAAAATCCTATTCGAGGATGCCAGCGAACGCTTGGCCGAGAACCCGGTGGTGCGCGACAAATACCTGGGACACAACTTTGTGTTCCGCCGCAAGAACTTCGACTTCAAAACCAGCGAGCAAGCGGTCGCCAATGATGCCGATGGAGCCGATTAGCGGGCAGCGCGGTGATAGAGGAATATGGCAATAATGATGTATAGCACATTCGGTATCCACATCGCCACACGCGCCGAGGTGTAGCCCGACACGCAGAACGTGCTGGTCACCGTCATGAATAGGATGTAGGAAAAGCTCAGCAGCAGCCCTATGCCTATGTTCATCCCCATGCCACCACGCACCTTGCGCGACGAGAGCGACAACCCGATGATGGTGAGGATAAACGCCGCCGCCGTCATCGCGATGCGTTTCTCATACTCGATCTCAAAGTTCTGGATATTGGCCACTCCCCTAGCCTTTTGCCGCTGGATATATTGCTTGAGCTCAGGCGAGGTGAGCATCTGTTCATCGTTTTTGGAGATGAGGAAGTCGCGCGGCTCGATGCCGAGCAGGGTGTCGAGCTGGTTACCACGCGTGAGCGATTCTTTCAGACCGTTGAATCGGCGAATGGTGTAGGAGCTGAGCGTCCAGCGCCCCAGCGAGTCGTAGCGGATGTTCTCGGCTGTGAGTCGCGAACGCAACGTCTTGCCGTCGAACTCATCGAGCGAAAAACGAAACCCGGTGCGCGTGGTGTTGTCGTAGCGCGACATATAAGCCATCACCCCTGGACGCACCTGAAGCTGGATGTTGTCGGCATAGACCACCTCCTTGTTGTTCACCCAACGGTTGGTGTAGGCAATGCGCTGCACGGTGGCCGGAGGTATCACATAGGCTGCAAGCAGATAGCTGCTGGCAGCGATGATGGTGGCACTCACCATGTAGGGTACCAACAACCTACGGAAACTGATGCCACTCGAGAGCATAGCGATAATCTCGCTGCGGTCGGCCAAGCGCGAGGTAAAGAAAATCACAGCAATAAAGGTGAACAGCGGACTGAACTGGCTCATGATAAAGGGCAGGAAGTTCATGAAGTACTGAAACACCGTGTCCTTGAGCGGCGCGTTGATCACTGCATCCAGCTTCTCGTTGATGTCGAAGATAATCACAATGGCCATGAGCAGCAGGATGGCAAAGATGTAGGTGCCCAAGAAGTTCTTGATGATGTACCAATCAAACTTCTTGACCCATGGTCGCCCAGGCTTAGCAGCGTTACTGTTCATAGCGAAATGACAATCGAGAAATCGAGTTTTCGAGCAATCGTAAAATCGAGCTTATATATACATGTACAGCAACAAATTCCGAATTACGATGATTGTGCATTGTACATTCACAATCGCCTCATCACATCCACCACCATCTGGGCTTTCCAGGTGGCGAAGTCGCCGGCGATGATATGGCGTCGTGCTTCGCCCATGAGCCACAGATAGAAGGCCAGGTTGTGGATGCTAGCGATTTGCAAGGCCAGCAATTCCTGGGCGATGAACAAGTGGCGCAAATAGGCTTTGGAATAAATGTGGTCCACTACCGACGGGCCATCGTCCTGCAAGGGCGAGAAGTCGTCGGCCCATTTGCGGTTGCGCATGTTCATGATACCATGACGGGTGAAAAGCATGCCATTGCGGCCGTTGCGCGTGGGCATCACGCAGTCCATCATGTCCACACCGCGGTCGATAGCCTCGAGCATGTTGGCCGGCGTGCCCACACCCATCAGGTAGCGCGGTCGGTCGTGCGGCAGAATGTCGTTTACCACCTCAATCATCTCGTACATCACCTCGGTGGGCTCGCCCACAGCGAGGCCGCCAATGGCATTGCCCTCGGCCCCCAGGTCGGCCACATGGCGCGCGGCATCCTGACGCAGGTCGGTGAATGTGCACCCCTGTACAATGGGGAAAAACGTCTGTCGATGACCGTAAAGCGGCTCGGTGGCGTTGAAGTGCTTCCAACCGCGTTCGAGCCATTGCTGCGTAAGCTTAAGCGACTTGGCGGCATAGCTGCGCTCGCTGGTGCCCGGCGGACACTCGTCGAGTGCCATCATGATGTCGCTGCCTATGATGCGCTGGATGTCGACCACATTCTCGGGGGTGAACAGGTGCTTAGAACCGTCGATGTGACTTCGAAAGGAAACACCCTCGTCGCGCAGCTTGCGGTTGGCAGCAAGCGAGAACACCTGGAAACCGCCGCTGTCGGTGAGGATGGGGCGTTCCCAGCCATTGAACTTGTGCAGCCCACCGGCACGGTGCATGATGTCCATGCCAGGACGTAAATACAGGTGGTAGGTGTTGCCCAGAATAATTTGCGCCTTGATATCGTCGCGCAACTCGGACATATGCACGGCTTTCACCTCCCCAAGCGTGCCCACAGGCATGAAGATGGGAGTCTCGATAAGGCCGTGATCGGTGGTTATCACTCCGGCACGGGCATTGCTGCCCGCAGCCGTGGCTTTCAATTCAAAATCCATAGTGTTCTACAAATCCGCCGCAAAGGTAATGAAAAATTTTGACTTTCAGCATTGTTGATATGTAAGATACAAGCACAAGCCACCATCACAAATCTAAATAATTGTCCACTATTGTTCCCAAATCGCCCTTAACTACTTGATCTCCACCTCTTTCAGAACCCGGTCCACGTCTGTCGCCAGAGCTGGCGTGCGATGGCATCCCAGCGCACGATGGTGGCGGCGAAGAAGTCGGCGGTGTAGCCGTTGAGCATCTCGCGGGCCTTTTCGGTGTCCTCGGCATTGAGCGACATCCACGCCTGCTCCACATAGGGCATCTCGCGCTGCCCCTTGGCAATGAAGTAGTCACGCGCAGCCTCGATGGTCTTTCGGTGCGTGCCCCAGCGCACGGTGGCCAGGCGGTTGGCCTTGCGGTAGTGCCACAGCGCGGCATCGTCGCGGTCGGTGTGCTGACCGCACACCTGCAGCATCGGCGGCAACTCGGTGGTACCCGAGAAAATGGGGAATCGCGGACTCTCGCCGGGGTTGTCGAGCGCCATCCACACCACGCCGCCCACGTCGTCGGGCAGCCACGAGCGGCTCTGTATCACCGTGCTGTAGGCACACCAAGGCACACTTACCGTGCGGATGTTTTTCATCGCCGAGTCGCCCATGGCGTAGTACATATTGATTTCGTCGGGGCGCATCCAGGGGTTGGAATAGGGCGAGACGATACTGTCGGGCTCGGCCTCCACCAGATTGCCATCCTTGTCCTTGCGCTTGGGATTGGGGATGAGGTGGCGTCCGCTCAGGTTTTTGTCGGTACCCTCGTAGTAGCTGGCCAGCAGGCGCATCACGCGCTCGGGCGCGACCAGCGAGTCGGGCTTCACGCTGAGCGGCAGGCACTCCACGGTGTCGCTCAGCTGCAACGACGGCGCCAGCTGGCTCATGATGTAGTGCTCGCGCACACTGTAGTTCTTGCGCTCGTGCAGGTAGTTCTCGCCGCTGTAGGCTCGCCAGAAGTTGAACTCCTCCTTACCGTCCCACAGCTTGAGCTTGCGGGCCACTTCCTTCACATTCTTCGAGGCCATGTAGCGGTCGGGATTGCTCAGGTCGAGCGTGGTGATGCGCGAGATGTTGGCCGACACGGCGATTTCATCATCGGGGATGCGCACGGCGGCCCACACGGCACCCAGCTGTTTGGGCCCGGCTCCCATGATTTCGAAAATCCACACCTCGTTCTTGTCGGCAATGGTGAGGCATTCGCCACTGTCGCCGTAGCCGTACTGCTCGGCCAGTTCACCCATCAACCGGATGGCCTCGCGGGCGGTGGAACAGCGTTCGAGGGCTATGCGTTGCAGTTCCTCGATGCGGAACAGCCCCTTCGCGTTGCGCAGTGTGTCGCGGCCGCCAAAGGTGGTCTCGCCCATGGCCAGCTGCTTCTCGTTCAGGCAGGGATAAGCGGTGTCGAGGTAGCGGAACGTGTGGCGCACCTGGGGTATGGTGCCGAGGCGGTACATCTTGGTGCTGTCGGCGGCACTCTGCGTGTGCATGCGGCCATCGTAGATGGCGGTGATGGTGTCGCGCTCGTAGTCGCGTGCAGGCACCACCTGCATCCAGGTGCGGTACCACGAGTCGCAAGTGTGTGAGGTCATCACCGAGCCGTCGGTACTGGCACGCTTGCCCACCATGATGCTTGTGCACGACAACCGCGCACGGCCTTCGGCGGTGGGTTCATCAATTTCAGCCGCCATGGACAGCGGCAGGGTCAGCAGCAAGCCGGCCAACAAGGGGAACAGAGTTTTATTCATTGCAGTTTTTCGTTAATTATCCAGTTAAGCAAGCAGCGGCAGCCAAGCTCCACGTCCTGCCAGGTAGTCTCAAAATCATCGGTATACCACGGGTCGGCCACCGCCCCGGGACGCGACGTGAAGTCGAGCAGGCGGTGAATCTTGTGCTGCATGTCACCGCCGGCGATGCGCTCCATGTTGCGCACGTTGGCATCGTCCATGCCTATGAGCAGGTCGCATTCGTCGTAGTCGCGCCAGGTCATCCGCCGCGCGGCGTGGCCGCTCCTGTCGATGCCATGTTCGGCAAGCTTGGCCCGCGCAGGCGGATAGATGGGATTGCCCTCCTCCTCGCTCGACGTGGCCGCCGAACCCACAGCTATACGATTCTCCAGCCCAGCCTCAGCCACCATCTGGCGCATCACACGCTCAGCCATCGGACTGCGGCAAATGTTGCCGTGGCACACAAACAGCACCTTATATATATCATTGCTATTATCCATTCCTTATTCTCAATTATCGATTGGCATTTTGCCATTCTCCATCATCCCAAATCACCACTGTCGTCCACTGCGAGCCATCGGCCCGCTCAACAGCATCAACAATGAGTTTTTTCAACTTTGAAGTGCAAAATTACTAAAAAAATCCATCACAGCCATTGCCAGTTGAGAAAAAAGCAGTACCTTTGCACCGCTCTTTTCGAGAGCGAAGCTATTAATACATTAATTTTAAACGTTTTATGAATCATTACGAAACCGTTTTCATTTTAACTCCCGTTTTGTCTGATGCACAGATGAAGGAAGCGGTAGAGAAGTTCAAGACCGTTCTTACCGATGGTGGTGCCACCATCGTGAACGAGGAGAACTGGGGCCTGCGCAAGCTCGCCTACAACATCCAGAAGAAGTCAACCGGATTCTACACGCTGATTGAGTTCGATGCCGAGCCCACCATCGTGAGCAAGCTTGAGACCGCTTACCGCCGCGACGAGCGCGTGCTGCGATTCCTCACCTTCCACCTCGACAAGTTTGCTGCCGAATATGCCGCCAAGCGCCGCAGCCTGCGCAAGGCCAAGGAAGAGGCCGCAGCCACCGAGACACCCGCAACCGAAGAAAACACTAACGCTTAATCACAAAAGGAGGAAAGAATTATGGCACAAGCTCAAAGTGAAATCCGTTACCTCACTCCGCTGTCGGTCGACACGAAGAAGAAGAAATATTGCCGTTTCAAAAGAAGTGGCATCAAGTATATCGACTACAAGGATCCCGAGTTCCTGAAGAAGTTCCTCAACGAGCAGGGCAAGATTCTGCCCCGCCGCATCACCGGCACCTCGCTCAAGTTCCAGCGCCGTGTGGCCCGCGCCGTGAAGCGCGCTCGTCACCTGGCTCTGCTGCCCTTCGTGACCGACTTGATGAAGTAATCACATTATTAACACTTTAGAGGAATTTAACAACATGAAGATTATACTGAAAGAAGACATCACCAACCTTGGATACAAGGACGATGTTGTTGAAGTGAAGAACGGTTACGGCCGCAACTACCTCATCCCGCAGGGCAAGGCCATCCTAGCCACCCCGTCGGCACTGAAGGTGCTTGCCGAGAACCTGCGTCAACGCGCACACAAGCTCGCCAAAATCAAGGGCGACGCCGAGGCTATCGCTGCCAGCATGCAGGGCATCAGCCTCACCATCCCCGCCAAGGTGAGCGAGACCGGCACCATCTACGGCTCGGTGAGCAATATCCAGATTGCCGAGGCCCTCGAGGCCGTGGGCCACAAGGTGGATCGCAAAATCATCATGCTCAAGGAGGCCGTGAAGCACGTGGGCGACTATGTGGCCACCGTGCGCCTGCACAAGGAGGTCGCCGTCGAAATCCCCTTCAAGGTGATTTCCGACGCTCCCGCACAGGAAGAGGCTCCCGCAGTTGAGGAAGCTCCCGCTGTCGTTGAGGAAGCCCCCATTGCCGAGGAGGCTCCCGCTCAGGAGGAAGAAGCTCCCGCAGCCGAGTAAACAAACCATCAACACAATTACCAAAGCAGGGGGCATTTTTTGCCTCCTGCTTTTTCTAATCCCCCCCTATGGTCAAACATATTGTAACCTTCCGTCTCACCGGCACTCCCAAAGAGCGCCAATCTATCGCCCAGCGATTCAAAACTGCCCTCGAGGCCCTCCCCGCTCAAATCGACGTGCTGCAAAGCATCGAAGTAGGCATCAACGAAAACCCCGCCGAACAATGGGACGTGGTGCTCACCGCCATGGTGCCCACCATGGCCGATGTCGCCACCTATGCCGCTCACCCAGCCCATGTAGCCGCAGCCGCACTCCTCGCCGGCCACAAGGCTGACCGCGCCTGCGTGGACTACGCCATCTGACCGAGGAACACCTATGGCCGTGGGCCGCAACAAACATCAGTGGTCAAGTCGCTTCATGACATCATCCAAGTCAAGGCCAAGTTTCTGAGCAATCTCCAGAGGGCTCAGCCCCAGTTCTTTAAATAGCTTCACGCTGCCATGCAGCATGGCCTCCTGCTGGCTCAATTTCTCCTCCTGCTGGGTCAATTTCTCCTTCTGCTGGGTCAATTTCTCCTTCTGCTGGGTCAATTTCTCCTTCTGCTGGGTCAATTTCTCTTCCTGCTCGGCTATTTGAACCTCCTGCTCGGCTATTTGAACCTCCTGCTCGGCTATTTGAACCTGCTGTTTCGCCAGTTTTTCATCTTTGATACGGATTTCGGTGTCGCGCTTTTCGATAACCGAAAAGTACTCATCTTCCACATTCATGTGCTGGCGCATTTCGGCATCGCTGGCAGCCTTAGTCAGACGGCGCACAATATGATCCATCTCACTATCATCCTCAAAGCACGAGTCGTCGATACGCAGCATATGCGGATCCATGGCATCGATTCGGCTCTGGTCGAAAATACTGAGCACCTTGTCGAGACGGTTGTTGATTTGGCCATGCAGACGCGGTATCTGCACGATGATGCTATTGTGTGTCAAGCTGTCGACAAACGCATTGGGCAAACCATGCGTGACCACATTACCTTCGTAGTCGCACGACTGGTGGTTCACGTAGAGCACCGGCTCTTCGATATCGCCCACCTTGTGACCCAGCAGGTACACGGCCACCATGGGATAAGCGTTGCCGTCCTCGCGCATATTCTTCGGGTTGGAGTAATGCACACCCAGATACTGACGAAAACGCAGAGTCTCAGTCTCTAACCAGGTCTTCTGTAATTCTATCAATATCAAGCTCTCGCGGCCATCAGCCTCGCGGATGGTCGCGCCGAAGTCGATGCGGAACACCGAGAGCGAGTCGCGTTTGTCATCGGCATACTCATGCGGGCGTACTTCAACGGCCACAACATCTTTCTTGAGCAGAGCCGAGAGTATGGTGCGGGCTATGCGTTCATCCTCCATCAGGTATTTGAACACGATGTCATAAATCGGGTTGGCTATAGTAGTCATGGCTGTGTTGTTTAATGCTTCAATTTGCAAAGATACACATTATTCTTCAAATCATCTTCACAAAACGACATAAATTTTATTAAATCCCCTCCCAGGAGGGGTTTGGGGACGACACTCATTTTTATGGGGAGGCCACACGATGTTTGGCCTCCTCTCTACTTCATCAGGTTCTTGTAGATGAGCGCGTGGATGTGGCTTCGTGCACTGATGCGGGCGAAGGCGGCGTTGTTGCGCGTGGGGCTCACGCGATTGCTGAGGAAGATGTAGAACATGTCGTTCTTGGGATCGACCCAGAAGCTGGTGCCGGTGAAGCCAGTGTGTCCATAGGTCTCGGGGGTGGCTTCGGCGCAGGTGTTCGACGCATCAGGGTCGCCCACCACAGGTTTGTCGAAGCCGAGTCCTCGGTGGCTATTGGCACTCTTCTGGGTGGTGAAAGTCTCCACTGTCGAGGGTTTGTAGAACCGCACGCCACCGTAGGTGCCGCCGTTGAGCCACATCTGCAGCAGCTTGGCCAGGTCGTTGGCGTTGGAGAATAGCCCCGCATTGCCTTGCACACCGCCAGAGAAAGCCGCCAACTCGTCGTGCACATAGCCATGTATGTGCTGCCGCCGCAGGTAGGTGTCGTTCTCGGTATAGGCAATCTGGTCGCGTGGGAAACGGCTCAGCGGGCGATAGAGCGTGTGATAGGCACCCAACGGAGCAAAAATGTAGCTGTTCACCAAGTAGTTGAGCGGCGCGTGCGACAGTCGCTGCACGGCATCGGCCAGCAAGCAGAAGTTCAGACAGCTGTACTTATAGCTCTTCTTGCCTAACGAGGCATGATAGATGCGCTGCATGATGGAGTCATAGGTCACCCGTCCGCCCCAAATGCCATCGGCGATGGCGATGTTCAGGCGGTCGGTCTGCCGAGTCGATAGGATGTCGGTGCGCAGGTGGGCGTCTTTGTGGCCGTAGGCCCCGTTCATGATTTTGATGGTGTGGTCGGCATCGGGCTGCTCGGCGATGAGGATGCCCGAATAGGTGCTCTTGTCCATCATCATCGTCCACATATTCAGCGAAGGTGGCATACCGGTCTCGTGATACAGCAGGTCGCGAAAGGTGATGTCGGCCTTGTCGGTACCACGCAGTTCGGTAATCACGCGGCTGGCTGGCTCGTCGAGCTTGAGCTTGCCGTCGTCATACATCTTCATCACCGCCGAGATGGTGCCTGTGGCCTTCGACACCGAAGCCAGGCCGTAGATGGTGCCATCATCAACAGGCACTCCGCTGCCAAAGTCGGTCTCGCCGTAATAGCGGTTGCAAATGATTTTGCCATGCCGCCCCACCACCACCTGGCAGCCGGGGAAGGCGCGTTCACGCACGCCGAGGCGTGCCACCGAGTCGATTTGCTGCAACAGACGGTCATTCACGCCCACCTCGCTGGGAAGCGCATAGCCCAAACGTGTGGCGGCATAGTGGTAGCCTTGCCCGGCCTTGTAGGTCTTCGAGCCGCACTTCACACTCACCGGCAGGTTGCCTTGCGCGGCATTGCCACCAAAGATGGTCTGCACGGCAAAATCCTCGGCCAACTCGCCACCCTGATAGGTGAGCACCACAGCCTTAACGTGGCTGCTGGTAATCACTTCGGCGCATCGTTCGATGTCATAGGGCTTGCACATGAGCGTCACCACCAGGTTGTCGCAGCGTCGGGTCAGCGTGTTCAGTGCGGCGCGATTGGCGGCATCGTCGGTGCACAAGGCCACCAGCACCACGTTGTAGCGCCCGTCATTGATTTTCTGCGCAAGAGCCGAAGCACTCTCGCCCGACTTGAGGTTGTACTTGGTCACGGAGGCATAGTCATCGGCACGGTCGTGGAACATCGCTTTCACGCCTTTATCCCCGCCCAGGGTCACCACGGCGATGCGGCGGCTCTGCAGGTTGGCGATGGGCAGGAAATGCTTGTGATTCTTCATCACCGTCACCGAGCTGGCCACCAACTGACGGTTTACGGCCTGCGCCTGCCCGCCGTTGACGGTGGCGGCAAGGCCGTTCTCGGCCACGCGCTGAGGCTTGGAAAGCCCGAGCGCATATTTGTAACGCAGCACTTTGCGGCAGCGGTCGTCGATGTCGCGCTGCGTGAGTTTGCCTTGTTTCACTGCCTGCATCACAGCCTGCACTTCGGCATCGGCATTGGCGGGCATGAGCAGCACATCGTTGCCGGCCAGCAGGGCGTTGACACATGGCGAACCGCTCACACCAATCTTTGCCCCGGCCATGCCCAAGGCATCGGTGAACACCAGCCCCTCAAACCCCATGTGCTGCTTGAGCAATTCGTTGACACATCGAGCCGACATGGTGGTAGGTCTTCCACTCGGTTCTATGGCCGGCACGTTGAGGTGGGCAGTGAGGATGCCGCCCAGACCAGCATTGATGTAGTTGCGGAATGGCACCAGTTCGCAGGTGTTGATTTCACGCATCTGCTTGTTGATGAGCGGCAGCGTCTTGTGCGAGTCCTCCACACTGGATCCATGGCCGGGGAAGTGCTTCCCCACCGAGAGCACACCGCCGTCCTCGAGTCCGCGAGCATAGGCAATGGCATGACGCGAAACCAGCTCAGGGCTCTCGCCAAAGGAACGCGTGCCAATCACCGGATTGCGCGGGTCATCGTTCACATCGAGCACCGGCGCGAAGTTGACGTGAATGCCCGCACGACGGCACTGGCGAGCCACCTCACGGCCATACTGATACAGCACTCGGTCATCGTCGATGGCTCCAAGCACCAGGTTGCGCGGATAGCACAGTGTGCCCTGCACACGCATGGCAAGTCCCCACTCACCATCGATGGTCATCAGCAGCGGCACCGTGGCCAGCGACTGCGCATAGTTGGCGATGGTGGCCAACTCATGCATCGAGCACTCGTTGTAGATGAGTCCGCCCACGCGGTTCTCCTCCACATAGCGCTTGACAAGTGCACGCGTGGGAGCATCGTCCTTGGGATCCACAGCCATCACCACAAGCTGGGCCACGCGCTGCTCAGGGGTCATCCCACGCAACTGTGCCTCGACCCAACTCTCCATCGCTTTCTGGTCCACATGATTGAACATCACGGGCTTCATGGCCATCGACACCAAGCCCATAACAGCCGCCACAGCGGCCAAGCATATGCGTTTCATCGTTCTTTGGTTATTATATTCATGTAAAATCTGAAAAAACAGATACTTAACCCTTATTCACCAACCTTTAATTCCTTGTCCTCATCCGCTTTCCATGCATCATCGGTCATCGTGTCGTCGAGGCGGTGCTCCCACAGATAATGCCGCGTCTCCTTCACGAGTATGCCGCTTAGCAGGAGCAGCGACACCAGGTTAGGGATAGCCATCAGCGCATTCATGCAGTCAGCGGCGTTCCACACCACTGCCAGATTGATGACGCTCCCAACAAACACCATGATGATATATAGCACACGGTAGGCCTGTTTCCACCGCCTACCCTTCAGGTATTCAACAGCCATCTCACCATAGTAGCACCATCCCAGAATAGTGCTGAAAGCAAAGGTTGCCAACCCACAGAGCAGGAAGGGGCGGCCCACCATGGGGATATGGCTGAAAGCCGCCTTGGTGAGTGCGGCTCCGTCGCTGAAATTCACGTCGTGGTGCGCAAGCACACTGCTCACAATCACCAAGCCAGTCATGGCGCAAATCACCACAGTGTCCCAGAATGTGCCAGTCGACGACACCAAGGCCTGACGCACAGGATTGCGCGTCTGCGCCGCAGCAGCCACAATGGGCGCCGATCCCAGACCCGACTCGTTGCTGAACAGGCCGCGGGCTATGCCGTAGCGCGCCGCCATCAACACCGAACCGCCCACGAAACCGCCACCAGCAGCCGCAGGGTTGAACGCCGACTCAACAATCAGTTTCAACGCCGGCCACAAGTAAGCACCGTTGAGCACCAACAGATAGAGGCACCCCAGCACATAGAACAGGGCCATGAACGGCACCAACGCGCTGCACACGCGGGCAATGCTCCGCACACCGCCAATCACCACCACTGCCGTGAGCACCGCCGTGACAATGCCCACCCACATGGGCGACAGCGCGTAGCTGTCTTTGCAAATGGTGCTGATGGCATTGGCCTGCACCGACGCTCCGATGCCTAACGACGCACACGCCGTGAACACGGCAAACAGCACCGCCAACCATTTCATGTTCAACCCGCGCTCCAGCGCATACATCGGGCCACCAAGCATCGAGCCGTCGGACTGTCGAACACGGTATTTGATGGCGAGCAAGCCTTCGGAATACTTCGTGGCCATGCCAAACACGCCCGTCAACCAGCACCACAGCACCGCACCCGGGCCTCCCAGCGCCACAGCGGTGGCCACGCCGATGATGTTGCCCGTGCCGATGGTGGCTGCTAACGCTGTGGCCAACGCACCAAACTGCGACACGTCGCCACGCGAACCGCTGTCGCTGGTCAACGACAGACGCATGGCCGTGAACAAGTGGCGCTGCGGAAAACGCAAACGCACCGTCAGGTAGATATGGGTGCCTATCAGAAGTATAATCATCGGCCAACCCCACAGGTAACCGCTCAGTGTTTCAAAGAATTGCTCCATAGTTTCATTATTAAGACCCAAGATGCGAGATGCGCCAGTCGTCAGCGGTTGCGTATGCTGCGGCCGCCGCAGCCCACTAGTCCCTTAGTCCTTATCACATAATCACTTATCCCTTTTTACTTAACACATAGTCACTTGCGCCCCCCTCATATTCCATGTCGCGGGTGTAATTGCCTTGCAGAATGGCGACGAGTTGTTCACTCACTGTGATCACCGCCGCAATGTCGCGCCGCAGATTGCGCTGATGGCGCACGGCCACCAGGTAGAACGGCACACTCAGCGGCACAACAGCCGCCAGGGCGGTGCCAACGCGGGCATTATCGGTGAGATGATAGGTGAGCAGCTGGCGAATCACGGGATAGTCCATCGCCTTGCCCAGCACCATTTGGTCGCGGGAGTTCGACAGGTATTCCACGAGTTGGTCAACCTGGCGAGCCAGAGCAGCGATGGCCGTCTTGTCGTAACCTTGACGGAAGTATTCCATAAACCCTTGCCGACCGGGATAACGGTCAAGAAACGCCTGGCACTCGCGCTGCAAATCCTGTGCCTGCGCCACGGCGTGAGCAGTGTCCACCTCGTTAATCACCACTTCCTTCACCTCAAGTTTGCGCGTCTGGTGCAGGCCTCCGAACCGGCGCAACGCGTTCATCCACGCATCGGGGTTGAACACCGCCGAGTCGCCCACAGCTTTCTTTGTCAGGAACACACCCAGCGGCAACAGCACCGCCGAGCTGAGCCAGATGCCCTGCCACACGGGCCAGCGGCCGTCGCGGGCGAGTTTGTAGCCCATGTTGTCGATAATATAGTAGAAAATGAACAGCAGCACAGATATCACTACCGGCATACCCAGACCGCCCTTGCGGATGATGGCACCCAGCGGAGCTCCGATGAAGAAGAATATCAGGCAGGCCAGCGACAAGGTGAACTTCTTGTGCATCTCAATGCCGTGGCGGCGAATCACGAACTGGTCGTCGTTGAGCGTGTAACCCCTGAAGGCGTTGTCCTGCTGAGCACCGGTGGCCAACCGGATGGCACCCTCGGTCACGGCATAGCGCATCGTGGGCGTGAGCGACTGCATCAGCGAGTCGAAGTCGATGGGCCGAGCCATCTGCACCTCTCGCACCATCTCCACCACGCGCACGGCACCGTCCTTCACCGTCACACGCCTCGTGGGCACACCCACCATGGGGATGGCGTGCAGCTCCTGACTGATGCTCGCCCCGGTGCTGTCTACACGCTGCTGCACCGAGTCGATGGTGTGACGCAGCTCGGTGATGTTCTTGCCCACATATTGCTGGCGCATCGCATCATCGTCCATGCGCGTGAAGTTGTCGTCGTAGGGGATGAGAATCTCCTTGTCGTGAAAACTCTCGCGACGATACAGGTTCTGCCCCATCTGCGCGTTGCCGCCGCTGCTCATGTTCTCATACCAGTTGCCCTGATACAGGTTCAGCACCAAGTGCTGCCGGTCGGGCGTGAAGCTCAAGCTGCCCGAATCGGCGGCCACGATGCGCGGACTCGACGTGCCACCGCTCACATCGTAAATGAGCAGGTTGTAAAGCTTGTTCGAGTCTTTGGCCTTACGTTTCACGTAGAGATTGTAGCCAGGTATCTGCGTATAGACAGTGCCCTCGGGAATGTCGAGCGTGGGTGACTTCTGACGCATCGAAAACAGCAGCGTCCACATCTTCACCTGCGAATGAGGCAACACATTGTTCTGGAAGAAGAACGCCCCCACGGCCACACCGGCGAGCAGCACGATGAGCGGAGCCATCACCTTCACCAGCGAGATGCCGCTCGATTTCATCGCCGTGAGCTCCACATGCTCGCCCAGGTTGCCAAACGTCATCAGCGATGCCAGCAAGATGGCCAGCGGCAACGCCAATGGAACCATCGTGAGCGCGGCATAGAAAAACAGCTCCGCAACCACGTCGATGCTCAAGCCCTTTCCCACAAGCTCGTCGATGTAACGCCACAGGAACTGCATCATCACAATGAACAAGCAGATCACGAAGGTCATCATGAACAGCGGCAAAAAGGTCTTGAGCATAAATATGTAGAGTTTCTTCACTCGCATCATCGTCGCCCTATTTTTCGCTAACAAATTGCAAATTTACGAAAAAACCAACTACCGCCCCTCATCACAGGCCGAGAATTAACAATAAATAATGCGACAGTGCTTTGCCGTAATTATTCAGTCGAATGGAGGAAACTGAATTATTCGAAGGTGTATCAGAAGTATGGTAACGCTGTCGGAATTGCACAGAGGGCAAATCACGCCATCCACGTCTTGTGTTATGGAATCAATATTCCACAGTATTGATACAGCTTCGGTTACCCACACACGCTATCAATAAGCACATTTTTGGCTATTAGCGGATAATCATGCACTTTAAAACTTTCGCTGAATAGTTACGAATTGCCGCCCCAAACACTTTCACACTCACATAAAAACACTGGTCGCTTAATCTTGTCTTGGTGGTGTGAGAAATAATTTGTAAATTTGCAGCGAATTATTGGCAATCAACAATCATGGAACGCTTCTTCAACACCGCCGGACCCAATATTCCAGCAGACAACTATACGTTCGACCCCTTGAGCCGATTCGACCTTGAGGAGGTGCTGACGCTTATCCGCCAGAAGCGCTATTTTGTGCTGCACGCTCCTCGGCAAACGGGTAAGACCTCGTGCATGCTCGCCCTGCGCGACTACCTGAACGCACATGGCGACTATATTGCCGTCTATGCCAACGTGGAAGGCGGTCAGGCTTCGCGCAACGATGTGGAAAGTGTCATTCGAGGCACAATCGCAATCATAGCACGGCGCACCGACCTTGTGCTTGGCAACGAGATGGCAACCAGCGTCCGCCTCAGCGTGGCCCAAGAAGACAAGTCTTCGGCTCTGACAATGTTCTTGTCCAAGCTGTCAACAACTTTGCCGAAACCGTTGGTGCTATTCATCGATGAAATCGACTCGCTGGTGGGCGACTCGTTGGTGAGCGTACTTCGGCAGCTGCGGGCAGGCTATGACGACCGCCCGGCACATTTCCCGCAGAGCATCGTGCTTTGTGGGGTGCGCGACGTGCGCGACTACCGCATACACACCTCCACCGGCGAAATCATCACCGGAGGCTCGGCG
>JAFYCU010000034.1 GCA_017545095.1 Muribaculaceae bacterium
ATGATGGCATTCACATCGTCGATATCCACCACGCCGTCGCCGTTCACATCGCCAGTCACGGTGGTGTAGTCGGCTGTGATGTCGCGCACGGTGTATTTGTTGCTGGTCGATGAAATCTCGAAGTAGGTGTCCTGGCTCAGTCCGGTGATGTCCACCGTCTGGTGACTGCCGTCGCCTTGGCTGAAGATAATGTTGAACGTGTAGTCCTCGGCCGTGATGTTGAACGGATAGGCGTAGAACCGCGTTCCGCGCACGGTGCGGATGTCGCTGGAGGTCATCTGCCGTCCGGGCCAGTTGCCCAGCAGGTTGCCGCTGCCGTCCCACGCATAGAACCACACGCTGCTCCAGTTGTCGGGTGCGGCGGTGGGGTCTTTGAGATAGATGGTGGCTGTGCGCGGTTCGAAGCCGTGGAAGATGTATTCCCACTGCGTCACGTTGCGCACGCCTCCGTCAACGAGCACACCGGCGGTGAGCACGGTGTTGTCGTTGAAGGTGAGGGTGAGCTGCCCGGTGGCCGTGGCGCTGTTCACGGTGGGTTTGCTACCGTCGAGGGTATAGACGATGGTGGCGGTGCCATCGCTGGCAGTGACGGTAACTGTCACGGGGTCGGTGTAGCGTCCGCTGGGCATGTTTGCCGTGAGTGTCGGAGCCTCGCCGCTGTAGTTGGTCACCTCGTGGTGCCAGGTGTCGTCGATGTAATAGCCGTGGTTGCGGAATTCGAGGTCGCGTGTCTGCGTGCCATCCACCACAAAGATGATGCCCGTGGGTTGCGTGGTGAGGTCGCCCTCGTAGGTCCACTTGAAAATCTTTCGCGAGCCGTTGGCGGTGGTGCCCATCACCTCCATGGCCTGTCCGGGCCAGGAACCGCCTGTGAAGTTGCTGCTGCTGTTCCACACCCAGGTGGTGACGTGCCCGGCGGTGAGCGGTGCCTCGAGGAACACGCTCAGGTCGTCCTCATCCACCATGGGCTCGTAGGGCTCCAGGTCGCCGGGGTCGGGGCCGGGGGTGTAGCCGCCGGTGATGTACTGCGTGTTGGGGTCGCCGTCCTCCTCGTGGCCGTCCCAGGCAAGCTGTGTGGGTGTCACGCGGTTGCTGCCGTAGAGGTAAGGGCCGTCGTCGCCGATTTTGCCGGGGCCGTCGAGCACATAGATGCGCAGGTTGCCCTTGCCGCTGAAGGCGGGCGTGGTGAGCGTGCCGTTGGTCACGGTAATCACGTCGCCGGTGATGCAGTCGCGGTAGGTGCCGTTGACCACATTGCTGAAGGTGGCGCCGCTGTTCAGGGTCACCAGGGCGTAGGAGTCGATGCCATTGGCCGTGTAGCGGCGTTTGAAGGCGTAGCCGTTGGTGGCGTGGCAGTCTTGCTTGGTATACTGCCCCTTGCGCAGAGCAGGCACAGCGGCGCGGATTTTGTTCAGGCGTTGCAGGTGGTGGGCCAGCGGACGGCTCAGCGTGGCGGCTACGTTGCCAGTGGCGCGGCTCACCTCGCCGAAGTCGCTCACTGTGAGCTCGCCGGTGAGATACCCGCCATAGTAGGCGCGGCCGCTGTTCTTCAGGGCGATGTCAGTACCCTTGTCCATCACCACGCCCTTGCGGAACTCGGTCTCGCCGCCGTAGTACAGGCAGGGGATGCCGCGCATGGTGAACATGAGCGACAGGTTTTCGGCCCATTGGTCGGTGCCACCATTGAAGCGGTCGAAGCTGTCGGGGCCGTAGTCGTGGCTTTCGACGTACATCACGTTGTAGGTGGCGTCGTTGTACATGTTGTCGCGGTCGAGCACACCCCACAGGCGACCGGCACTCTGGAAGTTCCAGTGGGCGGTGAAGTCAATCACGCCCATGCCGCTGGCCTGGCTGTAGTCGGGCGTATGGTAGGTGTTGCCTTGGAGCAAGGCGTTGGTGCTGCGCGGCTGGGCGCTCTCGCTCAGGTTGGCGGTGTGCTCAGCCAGACATAGCCGCTGGTTGTCGAGCGTGGCAGGGTCGGTGCTCTCATACACCTCCACGCCCTGCCAGTAGGCGGCGTTGGTGTTCCACTGGCTCAGCAGCGCGGGGTCGCTCTGCCAGGTGTAGAAGTAGGGCGACAGCGAGGGCTGGTTGCGGTAAGTGACATCGCTGAAGCGGGCGCACACCTCGGCAAACATATAGAACGGGCAGCCGTTCAGGCGCTTGCTCTTGTACTGCTCGCCCAGGGCGGCAAAGGCGGGAATGAACACCTTGTTGAACGTCAGGCGCGAGATGTGGCCGCCGGTGTCGATGCGGAAGCCGTCAACGCCCATTTCGATGAATTTGCCGTAGCAGTTGATGAGGTATTGCGCCGTTTCGGGGTTCTCGGTGTTCAGATCCACGCAGTCGCCGGCAATCTGCGCCCACCAGCGGTTGGGCTCGTCCCAGTTGAAGTTGCCGTAGTGGTGCCACAGGTTGTGGGTGTCGTGGTTCACGCCGTCGGTGTTCTTCATCTTGGTCAGTCGGTCGCTGTATTGCTGTGCACCGGGCAGGTTCAGGTAGTTGTCCTGGAGCAGTCCGCCGTTTTTCTTGGTGTAGGGCACCATGCACTGGTCGATGTCGCTCTGTGGCTTGCTCCAGTCACGGTCGAACAGGTGGCACAGCGTCTGCTCGCCAAAGTTGCCCGTGTGGTTGATCACGATGTCGAGGATGATTTTCATGCCGCGGGCATGGGCGGCGTCGATGAGGTCCTGCAACTTGCAGTCATCGCTCTCGTAGCGGCGGTCCACCTGACTGAAGTCCATGGCGTGGTAGCCGTGGTAGTCGAATCCTGAGGCGTTCTGCACCACCGGGGTAATCCACACCGCGGTGAATCCCAGGGCCTTGATGTAGTCGAGTCGCTCGATAAGCCCTTTGAAGTCGCCGCGCCACTCGGGGTCGTGCTCGGCGGCATCCTTGGCGCCGTCCCAGCAATAGGTGTTGTTGCTCGGGTCGCCGTCGTAGAAGCGGGTGGTGATAACGAAATAGATGGTCTCGTCGCGGAAGTCGGTGCGCCCGCCCTCAAAGGCAGTCGCCGCCCAGCCAGCCAGCGCAGTGAACGCCAGCAGGCACAGGCCAAGGAGTCGGTAGATTTTCATTGCAGTAGGGAGTTTGGTTTTTTTTCAATCGCAAATTTACGGAAAAAATACCACTAACTTACCCCATTGCCCCCATCGCCAACCAAAGAATGTAATGCAAACGATTGCACAACCCGGCTGACATGCCTAAACCGCAAAAAAACAGGCCGCCACAACCCGCGAGGGTTGCAGCGGCCCGAAGGTCCAATTATTTGGATTCTAGTTCGACTAGTTCAACTAGTTCAACTAGTTCAACTAGTCCCACTAGTTTCTCAATTTATGCCGCCTTGATATTCGGCTCTTCCAGGCCGAGGCCTTTCTTCTTGTCCACCACCTTGAGCAGCAGACCCAGAATCAGTGCTGCCACGCCCAGGCCGGCCAGCATCACCAGCGGCCAGGTATAGTTGAGCTGGGTGGGGTCAGTCACGCCGGGGTTGGTCTTGTCGAGCACCTTGCCAATCACCAGTGGGAACAGCCACAGGCCGATGTTCTGAATCCAGAAAATCAGGGCGTAGGCCGAGCCGATGACCTTGGCATCCACCAACTTAGGCACGCTGGGCCACAGCGAGGCGGGCACGAGCGAGAACGAGGCACCGAGCACCAGGATGGTGATATAGGCAATGGCGATGCCGCCAATGTCGCTGCCCTTGAACAACGGCAGGATGAAGGCAAACGTCAGGTGGCAGGCAATGAGCAGCAGCGAGCCCAGCACGAGCATCGACGCAGCCTTGCCCTTGGTGTCGACATAGTTGCCCAGAATGGGGGTGATGAGCACGGCCAGCAGCGGGAACACGGCG
>JAFYCU010000035.1 GCA_017545095.1 Muribaculaceae bacterium
GCAGCTGTTCATCTATTTGTCAAAGTACAAGAAAATAAGAACAGACCCACAGGCCAAGTGGCAGTCAACCAAACGCCTCAAATACATCGAGCAACTCTGCGATAGTCTGGGTATATAGTGCCAAGAATTGCGGTTTCGTTAGTCAAGATTTTGTTCAGTATGTAGCCGACCAGTGCGCTGGTGCGGGAGTAATCATCACCAAAAAGATGTTTGGCGATTATGCCATTTATTGTGATGGTAAATTATTCGGTCTGATTTGTGACGATTTTTTCTACCTAAAACCCACCGATGACGTCAAGGCTTTGCTTCACAAGGTGGATATGCGCCCGCCATACCCTGGGGCAAAAGACTATTTTTTCATCGAGGATATCGACGATGGCGACTACATGCGATTGTTGGCTGCCGAAACGTGCAAGGCTCTGCCAGCACCCAAACCAAAAAAGAAATAGCCATCTTCGTGGTGTTGTGATGCCATATCATCACCCACTCCACGACTTAACAGAGACAGAGATACATTATTTTTTCGTATAACCATGTATCAGAAATAGTATGGACGCTCTATTTTCCTTTTGCAAAGAAAACTTTCAACTCATCTGCTTGCTGGTGGGTGTGTTTGGCGTGATAGTTGGTCTCATCTCGGTGGTTTATGAGATTAGAAAGCGCAAAAAAGAAAGACACTCAATGGACGGATAGTAGAAACACTATTGTTTTCGGTAGTATTTCGGCTACGAGTTGGAAAAGTGCAATAAAAATTTTGTTTGTAATACAATTTTTCTTAACTTTGCGCCATATTCGTGGAATTTCATACGATTATTCGAGTTTTTATTCACTTTTATTAATTTTCAAGTTTTATGAAAAAGTTTTACGCTTTTCTTCTGGCAGCTGCGGTGGCGATAGCCGCCGTGCCTGCTGCGGCGCAAGCTTTCCCGGGTAAGAAAGCACCCGCGAAGGCCCAAACCGAGAACATGCTCAGCAATGTGCTGGAGAAGACACCTGTCGTTAAGACGTTTGCTGCCGCTCCCGCACTGAAGAACCAAGTTGAGGTAAAGAGCACTGTCGCTGTCACCAACGGCCCGCGCAAGGTTACCCCGCTGATCACCGAGGCCCCCGAGGGCACGTTGAAGTTCTACAACCGTAGCGGTATGGCCTACTACCGCAGCAGCGGCAGCATCGCTTCCGACGAGCAGGAGGGCATACTCAACGTTGTTTTCGCCGACAACAACGAGGTGTATCTGCTCAACCCCATCTGCTACTGCTCGACCGATAGCTGGGTCAAGGGTACTATCGAAGGCAACACTATCACCGTGGAGCTGCCTCAGACGCTCTATCTGACCAATAATGGTTACAACCTGGAGTTGGCTTGGGTCAACATTGTGGAAGGCTCTACGAGCGACACCGCCGACCGTGAGACCACGTCCGCCACGTTCACCATCGATGGCAACACCATCACCCTGAACGGTAGCAGCGAAACCCATGTGCTCGGTGGCGTGTGGGACGACGACGACACCTGGTACGGTGCTGGCGACTGGAACAGCGTCTACACCGAGACCGAGCTGGAAGATGTGATTACGCCTCCCGCCGGCATCGCTCCCGTCACCTACTACTACAGCGGCACCAGCTATTATTCCAGCACAAACCACTCGTTCAACAGCACAGTGCAAATTGTGAAGGATGGCAACGACATCTACTTCCAGGGTCTTGCCACCGGTGATGCCAGCTATGAGATTCTTCCCGAGGCTTGGGCCAAGGGCACGCTCGAGGATGGCAAGGTCACCATCCCCATGGGGCAGTACATGGGTCTGTACAGCGGCTCGCTCATTTATCTGGTGGGCTACGTCAACAATGGCGCCGGCGACATCACCTTCACCTACGATGCCGAGGCCGACACCTACACGCTCGACAACGAGATGTTTATCAACGGCAAGAGCGACGACATCTACTACTACACTTACACCAAGTCTGGTGCTGTGATCAGCCAAGAGACTCCTGAAGTGCCTGAGCTCGTGGTGGTGCCCGAGACTGCCACCATCGAGGACGACTGGTCGATCCAGGCCAGCGGCTCGAAGGAAATCGCCATGGCTACCGAGGTGGCCTTCGACGGCAACGATGTCTATTTCAAGGGTGTTGCTTACTGGTTCCCCGAGGGATGGATCAAGGGTACCATCGAGGACGGTGTGGCTTACTTCCCCAGTGGACAGCTCATTGGCGAGGACAGCTACGGTCCTGAGTACATCAGCAGCCTCGATGGTGAGCCCATCGAGTTCACCTACGACGCGGTGAACCATGTGTTCACCATGACTTCGGACTATCTGCTCGAGACCTCCGACCCCGCGTATAACGGTTCTAACTACTATGTGTATTTCAGCTCGATGAAGATCTTCAAGGGCGAAATCGTTGAGCCCGAACCCATTGAGGTTCCCGAGGGGCTGGTGGCTGAGACCTACACCTGGACCGGCTACGACGTGAGCTTCGAGGACACCGACGACGACGAGGCCACCGAGGACGAGGCTGTCTATACCGAGTTCACCCGCTTCGTCAACATCGGCTTCGACGGCAACGATGTGTATGTGCAGGGTGTGTGCACCGAATTCCCCGAGGCTTGGATCAAGGGTACGCTCGAGGGCAACACCGTCACCTTCCCCACTGGCCAGTTCTTTGACAAGGACGACAGCTGGGTGAGCTGGGGCTATCCCGCCGACTACTACTACTTCGTGGGCTACGGCGCTAACGGCATCCAGGATGTCACCTTCACCTACGATGCTGAGAACAACCACTTCGTGAGCGAAGACTGGATCATCATCAACGGCAAGGAGGATGTGCTCTACTACTACAGCATCAACGCCGAGAACGAGTGGAATAAATTCGTTGAGGTGGCTGGCAAGCCTGCTGATCCCGAGATCACCGATGCTCAGCTGGAGAATGTCACCTTCCCGAAGGTTCGCATCAACATTCCGCTGGAAACCACCACTGGCGATGCCATGAATCCCGCCAAGGTGGCCTACCGCATCTTCACCGATGTGGAGCATGTGATTGAGCCGCTGCCCTTCGAGCCCGAAGACTACCCGCGCCTGGGCATCGAGGAAACCATGTACGAGATTCCTTACAACATGCACGACGACTACGACATCTATACGGGTGGTAGCCTGGTGTACCTGAATCAGGATCCCGACTTCCTCGCTCTTATCAACAAGATTGGTGTGCAGGTTGTGTACTACGGCGGCATGGACACCGGTACTGGTGCACCGCGTCGTGAAGCGGCCGACAACGAGACCGAGATCATCTGGTACGATGTGAAGGACTACCTGGATACCGCTATCGAGGACCTCACCGGAGCCAAGGCTGTGGAGAGTGTGACCTATGTCAACGCTGCCGGCCTCACCAGCGACAAGCCCTTCGACGGCATCAACATGGTCGTGAAGAAGCTGAGCGATGGCTCCACCGTGGTGACCAAAGTGCTCAAGTAACAATTAAATCCATCATGCCGGCTTCATAGCCGGAGAGCTTAAGAGGGCGCATCGTGTTGTCGATGCGCCCTCTGTGTGTGCGGGCGCACACGGGTGATTTCAAAGCAAGCTTTGGTATTTCGCTAAACTTGCACTCATGTTGACCGCATTTGCGGTCGAAATTAGGCTGCGTTTCGGAAAAATTGTGCAAACCGAATGCAATGAAGCTTGCTTCGATTGCTGAGGTGCAGCCAATTTTATTCAAAAATCAAAGCAAGCTTTGGTTTTTCGCTCAACTTGCACTAATTTTGCGCTGAAATCGCGAAATTTGACTGCACCTCAAGCGAGCTTGCTTGTTTTGCGCTAATTTTGCAGTTTGCAACATCAAAAAAACGTAACAGTTATGAAACGAAAAGTATTGGCAATCATCTTTGTCTGCTGCACGCTAGTGCTGGGGGCGCAGGATGCCATCAGGGTGGGCTATCAAGGCACAGCACCCACTATCAGCGACTTGGCTTGGGCTTTCCTTTGCTCGTTCGACAACGATGAAGAGGAATGTGGCGACAAACCCACTAATGCCATCAAACAGGCTTGGGTCAATCGCCGTGACGGACTTCCGCAGGACGATGGGGTGACCCTCACTGTTGATGAGAAAAACGGCTATGTGCTCTACGAGTTCATATACCATGATGTGGTGGACCGCATGGAGATGTGCTACTGGAACGAGGCCGATGGAAAGCATCGGTTGTTTGCCTTCAACAACTTGGCCACCATGCAGAATGGCAAGCCCGTGGTTACCGAAACCAGCGGCATGATGTTCTATCGCTACAACAATGCCACGAAGAAGATGACCTATTGCGCTCCACCGGGATTTGATGTGGAATACGACTGCACCTACGCCCTGCCAAGCTCTGGCAAGGACATCACCGTCACTCGCTGGAACGAAGACGGCACTAAGCAGGAGAAAACCTTGAAATGGAACGGACACAAGTTCAGTTTCTGACTTTCACTACTTTTTGTCGAAAAATGAGCATATGAACGTAAAGTTGCATACCCCGAAGAGTCTGCAGGCGGGCAGCGGGTTGTCGTCGACCAAGCAATTCTTGCTGTCACTCATCGCCACCACGGTGTCGATTGTGCTCACCTTTGGAACGGCCGCCGTCATCGACAGCCACAAGAAGGAGTCGGCCAAGCGCGAGATGGTGAAAATGGTCATTTACGATTTCGACAAGACCATCGCCCAAATCCAGGATATCGACACTGCCTTGAGCCGAGCTAGCCGCATCCAGCAGGAGTTGGCCGTGCATCCAGAGTGGTTCGACAGCCTGCGCTACGAGTTGCTGCGGCCGCTGCTGATTATTGAGAGCGATTTCCCCGAAATCACCGAGCGCGTTTTCTCCACCAACATCGAGACCTTCAGCACCATAGGCGATGTGAACTTCGTCAATGAAGTGGCTAATTTCTACATCTGCCGCCGCCGATACAAGGAGACGGTACTCGACAGCATTCAGCACGACTTTGCGAATAAGCAGATCATGCAATCGCTGAAGAATGTGTTCAGCGTCAGTTTTCCCGAGTATTGCTATTTGAACTGGGCGTTTCTCGATGACCTGAAGGATAGCCGGGAGAAGTGCATGAAAATGATGCGCTTGACCGAAGCCGACATGGAATCGTTCAGCCGAAAGCTCGTTGACGAGAGAGACCGCTCGGAAAGGGACTCAATGGAGCTTGTGAGGTCGCAGGAGCAACTCAAAGCCATGGAACTGATTCGTCAAGCCCAGGAGAAACTGTCGCAGTAGCAGCGAGGTGTCACCGCGACGCTGATATTCCTTAAAGCTCGCGTTGTTTATTCGCAATCCAAAGGAATAGGCAACTTATTCGTTTTCTGGGGCAGTGGCCGGGGCGGTCTGCTCGCCCCACGAGGCCCCGGCGCCGATGAAGTAAGGCCAGCCATCGTTGCTCCACTTCACCTCGTCGAGCCAGGCTACGCGCCCCTTCTCGGGGGCGGTGCGCAGGTAGCCGTGGTAGAACATCCAGGTCTTGCCTTCGGCATCCTTGATGATACGGGAGTTGTGGCCAGGGGCGATGCACACCTCGTTGGTTGTGAGTACCACTGTGCAGGCGTTTCCAAGCATCGGCATCCCCTCCTTGTCATAGTACGGGCCAAACAGGTTGGTGGCGCGTCCCACCACTGTCTCGTATGTGCTTCGAGCACCCTCGCAGCAGGTGCCGATGCTGCAAAACAAATAGTAGAAGCCATCGTGCTTGTAGATGTACGGAGCCTCGAAACGCGTGCCGGCAATCTGGTGCTTCACGCCCAGGTCCTTCACCGCCAGGCCATCGGCGGTGAGCTCGATGAGCCAGATGCCGAACCAGCTGCCCCACACGATGTACTTGTGGCCGTTGTCCTCGATATAGTTGGGGTCGATGGAGTTCCTCACGCCCACCTCGCCGCTGGAGAACAGTTTGCCGTCACCCACGAGCCGGTAAGGCCCGGCGGCATTATCGGCCGTGGCCACGCCAATGCTGGCAGCGTCCACGCCACCCCAGGTGGAGAGCGCGAAGTAGAGCACATAGTGCCCCTTTTGCCACGTGACGCAGGGTGCCCAGTAGCGTTTCACCTCAGGCACAAAGGTGGGGCGGGGGTTGTCACCAAAGGCTTCGCCCACGCAAACCCAATCAACTAGATTCGTGCTGCGATACACCTTCTCGCCAGTGGCGAGGAGGTAGTAGAGGCCGTCGTTGCCACGAATAACGGTGGGATCGGCGGCATCCTCGCCGATAATGGGATTCCGGTAGTGGCTGCGCGGTGTATCCACAACCTGCGCCAGTGTTGACAGCGCGAGTGTCAGTGCAAATAGCATCAACACATATCGCAGGGCAACACTGCCTGCCTGGCGATTGCGAAACATGGGTCTATGATTTATGTTACCTGAAGAACATAAGTCGTTTATTCGCAATGTTTTTGTACTTGTTGTATCCATTTTGTGCATCAATTTATTCACGTTTATTATTGGACTATACAGCTATTATCGGCTGCAAATTTACGAAAATTTCACGAAAACAGAGGCTTTTTAGTTCGCTTTTGTTGAGAAACAGGCCACATGATATTTCGCAACCCGATACGTCTTTTACGGATACCAAACACATCAGGTTGAAAAAAATATCGTAACTTTGCGGCATAATTGAATGTCAAATGTCAATATGCGAGCGTCCAGTGTTTATTTCCTGACTATAATTTGCACTCTCGTCTTGCTCGCCTCGTGCCAGCATGACGAGCCAGATGATTTTGTCAAGCCTCTGGCTGAGCGCACTGTGTTGCTGCTAAAAGAAAATGGGGAGATATATAATTTTGAAGGGGAACTTATAAAAAAGTTGCCCGATTGTCATGCCGTTACCCAGATTATCGTTGAAGGTGAGGATTATTTCGTGTCGGGTGTATCAACCAAAGATCGCGTGGGTTATTGGAAAAACGGCAAGTGGAACACCTTGCATGTCGATTTCATCGACGATGTTGATCATTGGGCTTTCGGCATTGGCAAGTGGGACTACTACATCTTTTTGCTTGATTATCCCAATGTGTTGAAAAACAGCGGAATCTACCGCCTCAACGAATGCGAGAATTTTGCGCCGGCTCATCACGGCATCTCGGTGTCGGAGGGGAAATGCTATGTGGTGGGCTCGGAGGTGTCGAAAACAGCCGATGGAGTGGTTCATCACCCTATATGCTACACTGAACACAAGGGGGGGTATGAAAAGGAGAAATTGCCTTTCCCTCATGGCGCAGTCACGGGAGAGGCTTTAGCTGTCCGTGCCTATGACAAAGACCATTTCATCATTGGCGGCTATGCGGGCCGAGAGCCTATCATCTGGATTGACCGCCAGCCGCATGTGATGCCGCGCACCTTTGATTGCATTGGCGAGGATGGACAGACTTTCCCATTTGGAATCATAGAGTCTATTGTCAGATGCAATGGCCATATCTATTGCGGTGGTTTTGAATACATCGATGAATATGCCGAAAAATCTGTCCCCACATTGTGGTGCGATGATGTGCCGAAGCATTTGGTGATAGGATACGACAAGGAGAACTACTACTCTGGCAAGGTGGTGGAGATGGTGACCTATGGCGATGACGTGTACACGCTTACACTAGAAATGTATGACAATGATAACGAACTACCCTCCTTTTATTCAATGCTTTGGCTCAATGGCGAGTTGCTGAAAGTTTATGAGGATTTTTTACCTATTAGTTTGGCGGTTTTTTGATGCAACACTTATTCCACTAAGCATATGAGAAAAATAACTTAGTAAGATTGGCCGCTTGAGTTAACCGAGGGATATTGTTGTTTATTTTTATTTTCTAATTTTATACATCATAAGATATTAAGAAGTTAAACAATTCAGTTATTAATATGAAGAAAATTGCAGTTGCACTCATGTGCATGATTCTTGCCACTGGCACTGCCGTGGCACGGAACTACGATGCCGACGAGCCCAAGAGCGAGATTTCGGTGGGTTATGGTTTGCCGCTGAACGCGTCAAATATGTGTGAGTTCCTTGCTGCCGGATGGACCGGAGGGCTTAGCAACAAGGACCTGGACAAGGACCGCTACGTGGGCCCGTTGACACTCGAGTACTTCTATCATGTGACACCCGTCATTGGAGTCGGTGCCGTGGGCGTTTACAGTTACCATAAAGGGGTTTACGTTAATGCCGGCACTCCCGAAGACCAATCCAGCACCTATCTCACCATCATGCCTTCGGTTAAGGTCAACTGGCTTCGCCGCGACAACTGGGGACTGTATTCAAAAATAGCGTTCGGCTACTCTTATTGCAAGTATAAGAATGCCGAGGAAGGGAAAGAAGCCAGAACAGATACCGGCAGCTGCGCCAACTTTCAGGCATCGATTATCGGAGCCGAGGTTGGCGGCCGCAGCGTGCGGGGCTTTGTGGAGCTGGGCTTTGGCGAGCAAGGCGTGGGGCTTGCTGGTGTGAGATTCCGTTTTTAATACATGCGATTTCTTAGCAGTTCGGAGAGCGGGTTAGCTCTCCGAACTGGCAGATAGTTCCTGCGCAAGGATAAGGACAACACACCTGTAGTTGCCTTGAAAAGAGCCTTTCTTCTCGGCCTCGTTGGTGCAGGTCGCATTGGCGAAAACGTGCTTTGGCCGCCGCCCTTGCGTCATCGGCGCTGCATGCCCTCGAAGAATTTCTCTTGCAGTTGTTTTGCCAGCTGGTTGTCGGGGTTGAGCTTCAGGGCTTTTTCGTAGTTCTGCATCACGTCGATGTAGTACCGCGGGCCGTTCTGCGCGGGGTTCTGTACAATCCGCACCATGTAGAGGAACCCGCGCAGCGTGCAGATGTCCGACGGGTCGGCGGTCTTCATCTGCTCCATTGCCGCGATGGTCCGCTCCGTTTCGGCGAGCAGACCCTCGGTCTGCGGCGCGTGCGGGTTCATCACTGCGAAGTTGAGACTCTGCAACGCCATCTGATACTTCGGCGGGATGCTGTCGGGGAATATCGCGTCGATGCGCTTCATTTCGGCGATGCAGTTGAGCATCGCCTCCAGGGTGGGCTGCTGGAGGCGGGCGAGCGACTGGTCGATGAGCGCCTGCATCGAGGACGCTTGAGCATGGAGACTCACTGAGGCCGTCAGGATGAGAGCGACGGCCAACACATGGTGTTTAAAAGTTGGAGATGTCATAAGCTTTGTTATTTTTAAGTGAAACAAATATGCCGATGTAAAAGAAGCGGTCGCGTGAAGGCACCACCGCCGTGCCGCTCGCGTCGTAACGGAAGACGTTGGTGCGCCCGAAGATGTTGCTCAACGACGAATAGACGATGACCTTCGGACTCAGCAGGTAGGTGAAGTTGATGTCCACGCTGTTGTAATGCGGAGTGCGACCGGTCGGGAAATGCCGCCCGCTGGCGTAGGTTTCGGCCAGGCCGAAGACGAACTTCCCGACAGCGAATTTGGCCGTAAGCCGCAGGTTGTGCCGCGAGGCATAGTCGGGCGACTGCAACGCCGCATAGTCGAGGCACAGGCGTTTGGAGTCGTTGAACGAGTATGACAGCGTGGTCGTGAGATTCTTGATGAGCGAGTGGTCTTCCACAAACACGTCCACGCCCCGGCTTGTGCCATGGCCATGAGGCTGGTAAACACCATCCTCCAGCAGCGGCAGACGGTGATATTTCTTCCAATAGGGTTCGACGCGCAGCAGCGTCGTCGCCGTTTTGTATTGCACCGAAACGATGGCATGGTCGGCCGTACTCTGACCCAGGGTGCCCGTGCTCTGGGCCAAGTAGTCGTCCTGGGCGGTCTGGCTGTAGCGGCCGGCCACCAGCGAGATTTGTAGGCGTTTGCTGGGGATGTAACTCACCGTGGCCCTGGGCATCACCAGCCACTCGCCCCGCATCAGCTCGGTGCGCGCCGAGAGGTTGGCAAACAAGCGGGGCACGACACGCCACTGGGCGTCGGCATGGGCGGCGAGGATGTTGTAATCCAGCCGGTAATGCCACGCGTCGTAGTCCAGCGTGCTGTGGCGGATGTAGTCCTCCACGCCAGCCGACAGTTTCAGCACCTCGGAGCACGCCTTGCGCACCTCGGCCTTCAAGTGGACTTCGTTCCGGAAGTTGTGATAGTGGTCACCGGCCACCCGCGCATCGTCAATGTCGCTGATCACCGTCGAGCAGGCGGCACCCGCAACGAGCATGCAGCCACGGCCCAGCGCCGCCTTGTGCGTGACGTTGGCATAGAGGTTGTGCTCTTTGAGCGAGAGGTTGCGCCCGTCGATGCGCTGTCCCACCGACGTCAGGTCGTAACCCACATAGGATTTCAGCACATTCGAGCCGTTGAACTCATGCTTGTATTGCGCCTCGCCCGACAGTTTGCGGTAAGGGCGGCTGAAATCGAGCCGTTCCTTGAACAGGCGGTTGTAAAGCCCCATGCTGGTCAGCGCGGCATTGAACGACAGACTGCTGTTCGTGAACGCCTTGGTGCCCCCGATGTTCCAGTCCACCAGCGAGGCACTCACGCCCATTTTGTCGCTGGTGGCCGCGTCGGTGGTTTCCATCGGAAGCACCGCCGAGAGCGCCTGACCGTATTCGCCGCCGTAGCCGCCCAGCGTGAAGTTGATGCCCTTGAACAGGAACGGCGAGAAGCGTCCGCGCACGGCCGTGTTCTCCGGCTCGGTGGTGTAGGGCACCAACACGTGCATCCCGTTGATGAACGTCTGGCACTCGTCACTCTCGCCGCCGCGCACGTAGAGTTTGCCGCTCTCGCCCACCAGCTGTGTGCCGGGCAGCGTCTGCAAGGCCGCCACCACGTCGCCACACGAGTTGCCGGCCAGCACTACGTCGAGCGCGTCCATCGTCTTGAAGCTCTCGCTCTTGCCGAAACTGAACGTGCTGGCGGTCACCACCACCTCGTTGAGCGTCGTGGCACGCTCGCGCATGCGGATGGTGAGGGACGATAACTGCCCAGCGTCGGCAGTCAGCGTGTAGTCCTCGTAGCCGATGTAGGTGGCCTTGAGCACCACCTGGCCCGTTCTGGAGGTTGTGAACGAGAAGCGCCCGAGCGAGTCGGCGAGGCAGCCGTCGATGGTGCCGGCGATAAACACGTTTGCCCCGACGAGGGGTTCCTTGCCGTCGGTGACAATGCCCGAAATCGCGGTCTGCGCCGGCAGGCTGCATGCAGCCGCCAGCATGAATACGAGATGTAGTATGCGATGTTTCATGCCGCAAAGGAACAGCAAGAAATCATCGCCGCCAAATTTTCGTGACCGACAGCTAAAACCGCTGACGAAAAGCTACTTCAATTGACGAATGACTAAGATTTCGGACGAATGACTAAGCGATAAACGACTTCAGCCTCGGCACGTAAGCGCGCGATACCGGGACGATTTTCGGGCATGCGCCCAGGGCCAGCTGGTAGCCGTTGGAGTTACCCCGTGCCGAGGTGATGTTGTTCACGTTCACCACAAATGAGCGGTGGCACTGGAAGATGTTTTCGTAGGCTTTCAGCCCTTCGACCACGGCGGTCAGCGTCGTGTGCACCTCCATGGTTGTCGGCTTCCCGTCCTTCACGTAGCACACCGACACATTGTTCTTCTGCGCCTCGACGTACAGCAGGCTGTTGATGGGAATCGTGAGGTCGTTCCCCCTCACATTGTTGTCGCTGATGGTGATTGTGATGTCCTTTTGCTCTTCGGTCGTGTTGCTCAGGAGCGCTTCCATCCGCTCGCGCAGGCTACGGTTGTAAGCTATGCCGACCGACATCGCGGTCATGAAGATGCCGATAACCACCGTCCAATACAGGAACGGGAGGAAATAGCCGAACGTGAGGGGGTAATGAAAGATGAGGGAGAACAACAGGAAATTGCAGATGGCGATAAAGAGAATCAGTCCCAGCACAGCGCACCCTTCGTGCCAAATGCGCCACGGCTCGACGCGTTGTTGCAGGGTCCGGGTCACCGTCCAGCCGTACAGCGCGCAGCAGCACGACGTGACCACACCGAACACACCGGCAATCAGGCATTTGTTTCCCCGATAAAAGCTGAAACCAAACGGTTGCAGCAAATAGAGTATTGCCCAGATGACGACACCGTAAAAGATACAGCTCCTCAACAAGTGCTCACTCTGCTTGAACGGATATTTTCGCGTAAAGAACGACATGACATACTAAATCACTACTCTCCTCCAATCGGATTGCAAAACTGGCTGCAAAGGTAATCATTTTGGCTGGAACCATCAAATCGGTGCCGCACAAATCGCGCATTGTCTCGGACAGTAAGCGCAATGCTCGCAATAGATAGTCATACATCTATCGACGTATGACTGGCTGTCGCACCTTTAACTCCACTTAGGCTTCGCGTCTAAAGTGGGTTAAAGGTATTTCACGCCTGTTGGCGTGGTAGGGCACAGGGGGCTTGTCAGGGGCAATGAGCCTGCGACACACCCAGAGGGTGTTCTTTGTGTAATAGTGGCAGTGACGCATCCGAGCCATTTTTCTTGTGGGCGATTTCACACGGCGTTGTATTTTTCACAAGTAGATGTACCTCACATTCAGATATTTTTTGTACCTTTGCAAAATAAAGCACCTCAATAAGATGGCATTGTTTTTGTTGGTTCTAATCCTTATTGTATTCGTAGCTGTTAAAATCTTCCACTGGTGGTATAACTTGCCAGAACAAATAGGTAAGCGAGGAGAAATAAGGGTTCATAATATTCTCTCACATCTTTCAGATGAGTACCATATCCTTGATGATGTGGTGTTAAAAACTGAGAGAGGAACGACGCAGATTGACCATATCGTGGTTTCTAAATATGGTATATTTGCTATAGAAACGAAGAATTATCGTGGAGAGATTTATGGTGACGATAATCGACAACAGTGGACGCAGATAATTGTTACAAACGTGAGGTTTAGGCGAAAATGGTATAAGACCTATACCTATATCACCAAGAATTATTTCTACAATCCTGTGAAGCAATCACTAGGTCATGCCTACGTTGTTAAGGAGTATTTTGCTGGATGGAATCGCATTAATGTCGTTCCCATTGTGGTGTTTACTGGTAATGCTGATATAAGTAATGTGTGTTCAAATCACCATGTTATTTACGATAAGTATTTGAAATCTACAATTCGGAGTTATCAAATTGTTTGCCTGTCGGATTCAGATGTTCAAAGCATTGTTGATGCGCTTTCAGAAAAGAATGTGAAAGGCGAGGTTGATAACAAAACACATATCCGTAACGTATATGCTGCAAAAAACGAATACGATAATAGAATAGCAGCCGGAATATGTCCGCGGTGTGGAGGTAGACTTGTTCAAAGGAACGGCAGATATGGTAGTTTTTATGGCTGTTCAAACTATCCAAAATGCACATTCACGACACATTGATAGTTACTAATCATCGGTTTTTGTATGGATAGAAGAGCTTTTCTCAAAAATGCGACGTTAGCAGCTGCTGGTGGTCTGGTGGCGGCAACACCATTTGGCGTGGCAGCAAGCGAGGGCAATGATACACGCGAGGTTTTTTTAACAAAGATAGAAAATAACATGAAAGTTTTATTGATTAATGGCAGCCCACACAAAAATGGCAACACCTTTGTGGCCCTTTCCGAGGTGGCAAAAACGCTGGAGCAAAATGGCATTGCCGCCGAACTTGTGCATATTGGCACACGGGCGGTGCGAGGTTGTGTGGCTTGCTACCAGTGCAAGAGTCAGGCACTGGGCAGGTGCGTGTTCGACGACGATGTGTGCAATACCATCATCGAGAAGATGGGCACTGCCGACGCATTGGTTGTGGGTTCACCGGTCTATTATGGCCAGCCCAATGGCAGCGTGCTGTCGCTCGTTCAGCGTATGTTTTTCGCAGCGGGCGATAAAGTGCAGAACAAGCCGGCGGCTGCGGTGTGCGTGTGCCGTCGCGGCGGGGCCACGGCGGCTTTTCAGTCGCTCAACATGCCGTTCCAGATGATGAATATGCCTGTGGTCACGTCGCAATACTGGAACATCGTCTACGGCATGGCCGAGGGCGAGGCCGCTCTCGATGTCGAGGGGTTGCAGACGATGCGCACCCTCGCGGTGAACATGGCCTGGCTGCTCAAGAATATTCATGCCAACGGAATGCCCGCCACTCCGAATCGCGAGCCTCAACAAGCCATGAACTTCATCCGATAGGATAAAATGTGTAGACGCTTATGTGTGATTCCCATTTCAATCGAGGTCACACTTTCTGCCACTACTAGAAAGGATTATGAACAATATGAGTTTTTGGGCTAAGGAAACAAGAAAACATCATAGTGATGTTGTTAACGCAGGCACAAAAAGAATGGAACAAAAAATTTCTGACAATAAGAATCTTATATTTTTGTGTCAACTGGAGTCAAGTGCTTGTGCTCTACCATATAACTCTTTTCGCAATCTATTGGTTGCCAGTTATTTGTGTTTTGATGCAAGTGGGCTCAAAACACGTTACTCATGACTCGTCACCTGCATCGGACTTATGTCTATTTATCCTATCTGGTTTTTTATCTATCACTAAAAAACCTCATGTTCAGAAAATTATCGTACCTTTGCACTTTCAGCTTACAATAACTATTAGAAACAATGAGCGTAAACGTAATGAAGATTCTGAAGGGAGCCTTGCTTGTGTTGGTGGGAATTATTCTCGCCATCGTAGTCATTGGCGGAGCTGTCTGGTTGATTGACGGACGCTCGCCGCAAGCAATCATTATCAGTCGTTCCATGGTTAGGGCAACCATGGAAGACTATGAGCATGTCAGGGGCGACACGACCGACAAGAGTACAGTGGATATCCCCGATGGCATAGTGTTCCCTCGCGAAATGCGGCAGTACAGGGTGGGCAATATGCAGGTATTTCACATGGAACCCCAGAACGACAGCAAGCCCATCGTGCTTTACATCCATGGCGGAGCTTACCTCAATAACTTCAGCGAGCAGCATTGGCATGCGATGGTGGAGTGGGCCGAGGTCACTGGCTGCGGGATTGTGACACCCAACTATCCGCTGCTTTACTGCTACACCGCCAGCGATGCCCATCCGCTGATGGTGCAGCTCTATCAGCAACTCCTCAAGCAGTACGCCGCCAAACGCCTCATCATCATGGGCGACTCGGCAGGGGGAGGCTTCACGCTCGCCCTTGCGCAGGAGATACGCAACGATTCTATAGATTCGCCAAGCCATCTGGTGCTTATTTCGCCATGGGTCGATGTGTTGGGGGGCGACGATGCATTGCAGGACATCGACACCTTCCTCGATGCCCAAGTGTTAAGGAATTTAGGTGCCGACTGGGCTGGAGACATTGACCCACGCGACCCGATGATTTCACCGCTCTACGGCGATATGAAGAACCTGCCGCCCACCGACCTTTTCACTGGCACATGGGAAATCCTATATACCGATATTGCCAGCACCTGCGACAAGATGAAAGCAGCTGGTGTGGATGCACGATTGCATGTGGCCGAGAAGATGGGGCACGTCTATCCGATATGGCCATGTCCTGAAGGAAGCGCTGCACGCAAAGAGATTGCAAAGATTATCTTGCAAAGTGAGTAATAGCTTAATTTTACAATTCAGATAGCATTTCAATGAATATGGCTATGAAGCGAATACTTATCTCGATTTTTGTTGTGGCTGCTTTTGTGGTTACTGCTCAAGCAATTGACTTGCCCACGATGGGGTGGAGCAGTTGGAACACCTTTGCCATCAACATCAGCGATTCACTGATCATGAGTCAAGCCGACGCTTGCGTGGCGAACGGCCTTGACGTTGCCGGTTACAAATACATCAACATTGATGACGGCTTCTTTGGGGGTCGTGACAGGGCAAATGGTTCGCTGCTGATTCACCCCGTTCGTTTCCCTAAAGGTATGAAAGTGGTGGTGGACCATATCCACAGCCTCGGCCTGAAAGCTGGCATCTACAGTGATGCGGGAGCCAACACATGTGGCAACTGGAGCAATAACGACACCATTGCCCGTGGCGTGGGGTTGCTGGGGCATGAGCTACAAGATGCCGACTTATATTTCAATCGGTTGGGCTTTGATTTCATCAAGGTGGATTTCTGCGGTGGAAACCCCGAGGCCAATACCGCCCGTCTGGATTTGTCTCCGCGCGAACGTTACGAGGCCATTGCGCGCGCTATTGTCACCACGGGGCGCAACGATGTAAGACTCAATGTCTGTCGATGGAATTTTCCAGGCACATGGGTTGCCGATGTGGCACTCTCGTGGCGCACGACAGGCGATATCGATTGTTCTTGGAGTTCGGTGAAGAGCATCATCGCCGAAAACCTCTACCTGTCGGCATATTGCGGAAACGGTCATTACAACGACATGGACATGCTTGAGGTGGGGCGGACACTCACGGCCGAGGAGGATAAAACCCACTTTGGGATGTGGTGCATCATGTCGTCGCCGCTGCTCATCGGTTGCGACATGCGCAACATGCGCCGCGAGACGCTCGACCTGATTAAGAATCCCGAACTCATCGCCTTGAACCAGGACCCGCTGGGTCTGCAGGCCTATGTGGTTAAGGCCGATGAGGGCACCTGCGTGCTCGCAAAGGATATCGAGCAGTATCAGGCTGGTTCGCGGGCTGTGGCCTTCTACAATCCCACCGATGATGCCCGCGAGATGGCCATCAGCTTTGCGGAGCTGGGTTTGGCGGGACAGTTTACGGTACGCGACCTGTACGAACGCCGCGACATCGCCTTGCCAAAGCACGCCGAAAGGTTCTCAGTCACTGTGCCCGCTCATGGCTGTCGCATCTACAAGGTGACCGGCACCCAGCGCCTGGAACGCAAGCGCTACGAGGCCGAGACGGCCTTCCTGACCGCTTATCAAGAGCTATACAACCCCCTTGCGGTGGGAACAGCGTTCTACACCGCCGATGCCACTTGCAGTGGCGGTATGAAGGTGACAAACCTTGGTATTAGGCCCGATAATGACCTGCAATGGCGCAACGTGTATGTCGCACACGATGGTGAGCGTACAATCCGGGTACACCTGCGGGGTGTTCAGGATTCGAGCAGAATCTTTTTGCGCGTCAACGACGATGACGCCACGTTGATTACCGCAGCCGACATAATCGATGAGTGCGCCACGCTTCGGGTCAAGCTCCGTCACGGCGACAACACCATCCGCCTCTCGAGCGGCCGCAAACCGATGCCTGATGTTGACTACATGGAGATTGTGGAATAGCCTATAGTTGGCGAAGATAGTTCAAGAATTGTTTGTACCGTTGGCTTCGGCTGCACCTCACCAATGGAAAATCAAAAAACTCTTTATTTGTTTTGCATTGCGTTCGGTTTGCACTACTTTTGCGCAACAAAGTAAACGAGAATATGGCAGTTTGATTTAACAGAGGCGCAAATGAATGAAATAAGCACAAAATGTGTATAATATGATTCTTGTGTTCTTATGTCAACCGCTGCCAACGGCTTATGTCATTTTTTCTCAACTTGTTTTTCACATCACTAAAAGCGTTTACTATGAAGGCATTCCGATTCTTAATCATGGTATTGATGGCTTTGCTGGCCTTTTCGGTAACGGCTCAGCCACGAGGACAAAAGGGGCATCGACCACCGAGACACCACAACGAGGAACGTCAGCCATTACAGGTTGACAGCACCTTCGCTGCCAAATTTGAGGTGGGTTCGCAACAGTTGCGCGGCATGGTCTTGCCCTATCGCTTTGCCGCTATCGGCGATGTGGAGAGCCAAGTGCCCATTCTCGTTGTTTATCTTCACGGTCACAGCGCAATCGGTAACGACAACTTGAAGCCTCTCGCCAAGAAGGCAGTGTGCTCATTGTTTGACTATCTGGAGAAAAACAATATCTCAGCCTACTTGTTTGTGCCTCAGTGTCCTGAGAATCGCCGTTGGAACGAGCGTGAGACCAATGGCTGGCAGATGACCAATGTTGTCAAGGAAGTAATCGATGAGTTTGTCAAAACGCATGGCCTCGATGCTCAGCGAGTTTATATCTTCGGCGAATCAATGGGTGGTGCCGGGGTGTTCAGAATGTTGAATGATTATGGCAATTACTTTACTGCCGCCATGATTGCCGCTTCGGTGCCGCGAGGTGTGTCGGCAGGCAAGATCGCTAAAATTCCTTTGTGCTATGTCTTGGGCAGTAACGACGAAATGGTTTACGGTAACAACGACACCAAGAAGATGCTGCAGTCGTTGCAGAAAAAGAAAGCCGATTTGCGCTACGAGCTGCTTGAAGGCAAGTCGCATCCCGAAACCTGCCGCGACGCGTTCACCAACGAGAACATAAAGTGGGTGTTGAGCCACACAAAACAATAGCTCAAGTTCCACAAATGAAAGACTAAACAAACAAACTATGGAAAAATTCATATTAAACAGACCCGATGATAGCAAGATCTTTTCTCGCGGAAAGATTATCGGCACTTCATTGAAATGGTTTTTCCTTCTGATGATTGGCGCATATCTGCTTAGAATCTTGTGTGTGGCCATATATATGTCAAATGGGATAAACCCGATGGAATTGACGACGTTTGGAGGTATCATCGTGCGACCCTCGTACTGGCCTCCATTGAATATGGAGTAGGACAGCGGATAACCGTCCATGCTCACCAGCAGGCCCAGCACCACCTACGACTCGGCCGTCTTGCCGTCCTTGGAGAATCCCGGCGAGCGCAGTGCGTCCTCACGCGCAGTCTCGAAGTACAGTGTGGTCACATCGTAAAACACAAGCCCTATCTTGCCGCCCAGTATCCGCCTTGTGTGGTCGACGCTTATCTGCTGGACCCGTTGGCGGTACGTCTCGTCCAGCTTGTCCATGAAACGATAAATCACATTGATGTCCACATCTTTGCCGCGATATCTGCGCAGGTAATTGGTGGTCGCCAACTTGCTTCCGGGACAGCAGACACGGGACACGACAAGGTCGCGCAACATCTCATTGCCCAAACATCCGAAACCGATACCGTCATAGATTCGGTCGAGAATCAAGTGGGGACCATTCTGAACGATTGACTGAATGCTTGAGAATATCAGCATTCCATCATCCTCCACACTCGAATGGTCAAAATCAATCACTTTCTGACCTCCGTATGTCTGAATGAACTCACGTGCCTCTTGTTCCAAACGCAACAATTCTGGCTCTTCTGATGATGAGCCGAAAGAGCGGACAACCACATAGCGACCGCGATCTTTCATCACGACCTGCACGCTAAAAGTGCCGCTGGTGTTGGGTTTACGGCGCAAAAACACGCCACAAAGTTAATAAATCCCAACGCGGGACACCCATTTTTTCTCAACAAAATTTCTTCAACCTTGACTATCAGCGGATTGCAAAATCAGATTTCAAACAGCGACGAAGTCAGGAAATACAATGAAGAACAATGATTATTCCTGTTGTGCTGGTTGTTTATTTGTTGTGAAGGTTGTTTGATACTCCCGCCTGTGGTGGGTTACTCAGAGGGTGTCATGTCCTTAATATTTATTAAAAAAGGGCTGGAAGTAACTGTGATATGAAAGAAAGGGTGTAACTTTGCGGCAATTAAAACACGGTCGTGGCTGGGCACAATGTGGGTTCTGCCCGGGCCGGGACTCAAAATAAGGATGTTGAACCCACCCGAACAAAAACACAAAATGAAAAAGTTTTTTTATTTCAGCCTTTTGATGGGCTTGGTGCTGGGGGCGCTCACGCTCACGGCCTGCGGTAGCGATGACGACGAACCCGCTGGCGGCAACATCGTTGGCAATTGGGAAGCCAACATCCCTGTCGGTGAGATTGATAATAACTATTCGCACAGTCTGACCTACGAGTTCAAAAACGACAACTCATTCACGGTGACCACATACAGCGTTATGGAGGATGGTTTCAGGGATTGGGGGTTGCGTTTTGCTGGCACCTACAGCACGTCTAACGGCAAGCTGTCGCTGAACATCAAGAAGTTCTGGGAATATGACGGTGGCCGCAACGGCACTGATGAGGACCGCTGGAACACCGGCGAAAACTCCGACGGCAGCGCCAACTTCAGCGAGTGGACTGAATGGGGATTTGAAGCAATTGATAATCCGCTGGTTATCGACTACTCCGTCAACGGCAACACGCTGACCCTGAACAACGGCAAATATATCGTGCTTGAATGGGGCAACTGCGTACTCACCGGCACGCTGACCAAAATGATTTTGAAATAAAAGCCCTGTCGGCATCAAAAACCACGAGGATGGGTCTCAGACACGGACCCATCCTCGTTTTTTTATGCGCCCAACGACTCGAGTGCGGGGTCAAACAACCGTAACAACACGACACGCAATTCATCATGCATCTCATATATAGCTGTGAATGTGTCTTTTATGTATTGCACGATTGCTTTCATCACATCAGCGGCTTGATGCGGCCCTTGTTTCTCCTTATTCCATCTGTTCTCGACAATTCAAAATCATTCTCCGTGGTTTCTAAGCCACTCGTCATATTGCTCTTTATCCATCTGCTCATCCTTGAACATTCTGGCCACCTTAAATATCGTACAGATGAATAACACTATGAACACGCCAACCCCACCATATAGGAAATCTCCCCATGAGGGAGCGCCGCATATCGACAAGAGGCTCAACAACCATTTACACCCGCTGTAAATTGCGGACAGCACAATCGACAAAGCGACAAGATTAAATGTCCCTACAATTAAATTCCAACAACCATTCAACATATTACAAATTCTATTTCGACCTACGGTTAAGATTATCTGATTCTAGAAAAACTAGGGGTCATCCGATATTCGGAGTGATAGATTTGGAGCTATTGGCAAAACGTTATCTCGCTGATAAATCTTGCGAGATGGCTTTCCAGTGTGGGTGATGGGCGATGCATGTTGGGTTACTCATGTGCTGGCCGGATGGCCGAGA
>JAFYCU010000036.1 GCA_017545095.1 Muribaculaceae bacterium
ATGTGGGGCGTGCGGCTCACGCTGGCTGCTGTTTTGGTTGGCTCGATGGGACTTGTGGGCGTGTGGACCGCCATGTGCATCGAATTGTGCTTGCGCGGTGCCATCTTCCTCATGCGCCTGTTCTCCGACCGATGGGTGAAAATTTGATTCCCTGGCGATTTTTGCATCGTTATCCCCATGCCGATGAGGTGACTCATCGCTCAGCTGTGCTTGCGGTAGCTCAGGATTGCCCACACCCAGAGCACAGCGGCCATGATGCACAGCCGAATGAGCTGTGGCTGAAGGGTGGCGAAGTTCACGGGCTTGAGATAAATCATGCGCATGGCTTCCATGAAGTAACGCATGGGGTTGATGAGGGTGAGGGTCTGCGACCATCGGGGCATACTCACGATGGGGGTGAGCATGCCGCTCATGTGCATGAAAATCATCATGAAGAAGAAGATGAGCAGTGCCGCTTGCTGCGTGGTGCTGCTGTAGTTCGACACAATGAGACCTAAACTCGACATCACCAGCACAAAGGCAATGGCCATCACATAGATGAGCCACACCGGACCAGCCGGCCAGAAACCATAGATGACCCATGCCAGACCGATGGCCATTGTGAGCATGAACAAGCCCACCACAGTGTAGGGGATTAGCTTCGACAGCACAAACTGTGCTTTGCTGATGGGCGATACGTTGATTTGCTCGATGGTACCCTTTTCTTTCTCGCCCACGATGTTGAGCGCAGGCAGGAACGCGCAAATCAGGATGAGAATCATGGCCATCAGGGCTGGTACCATGTAGAGCTTGTAATCGAGTGTGGTGTTGTAGAGATATCGTGGTTCCACATTGAACTTGGCTAGTCGCGTGTCACCGGCTTCAAGACCGGCTTCATCGCGTAGCTGGGCCGAATAGTCGGCCAAAATCTGTGTCACATAGCCGCTCGACAGGCTTCCTTTCATGCCGTTGACCGAGTTGGTGGCCACAGCCACTTGGGCCGAGCCGTCAACCACAAGCTGGCGCTCGAAGTCGGGTTGGATTTCAACGATAAGGTCGGCCTCGCCACCGGCGATGGTTTTGAACGCCTCGCCATAGGACGCGAATGTGCCCACCAAGTGGAAGTTGGGCGATGCCGAAAGTTTGCCCACCAGCCGCTGCGAGAGTGGACTGTGGTCGTTGTCCACCACACTGAAGCTGATGTGCTTGATTTCCTGGGTGGCGATGCGCGGAACCACATTGATGACAGAGATGGGAAGAAGCACAAAGATGATAGGCAGAACAATGTTGCGCATCATCTGCTTAAACTCCTTTGTTATGAGATATCCCAGTACCATTTTCAGTTGTAGGTTGTCATTTATCAGTTATCAGTATACGAGTAGACGAGTAAACAAGTTTTTTTAGCTACAAGCTACGAGCTACAAGTGGCGCAATGCGGCATTATCCATTATCAATTATCACAGTCTCTTCTTGAATGTTGCAAGCGATACGCTGACGAGCACTACGGCCATGGTGGCGAGGATGGTGGTTTCGTGCATCACATGCTGCACCTCCACACCCTGAATCATCAGTTTGCGCACGGCAGCCACATACCATCGGGCCGGAATGAATGCCGACACGTGTTGATACATCACCGGCATGCTCTCGATGGGAAAGGTCATGCCCGAGAAATAGATGGTGGGAATGATGAGCAGCAACGACAATATCATGGCTGCCAGTTGGGTGCGCACCAGCGTGGAGATGAGCAGGCCGAGTGCCAGCGACACGATTAAATAGATCACTGAGATGCCCATAAAGGCAGCCAAGCTGCCTGCAAAGGGCAGACCCAGCATGAATTTGCACAGCACCAGTATGGTGACCAGGTTGATGAACGAAATCACGAAGTAGGGCACAAGTTTGGCGATGATGATTACCGATGGTGGCAATGGCGAGGCCAGAAGCACTTCCATGGTGCCCATTTCTTTCTCTCGCACGATGCTCACGCTTGTCATCATGGCACAGATGAGTAGCAAAATCATGCCCATGTTGCCCGGCACGAAATTGTATTCGCTGCGCAGATTGGGATTGAACAATGCGTGGGTGACGGGCATGATTTGCAGCCGCTGTTCAATGCCCATGCTCGATGAAATGTCTTGAGCCACGCTCATGAGCAGCTGCTGGGCATAGGCCGCTCGGGCAGCAGCCTGGTTGGGTTCGCTGCCGTCCATGAGCAGCTGCACGCTGGCCTGGCGGCTGTGCACCAGTTCTTGGGCGAAGTTCTCGCCGAACACCATCACCATGTCGGCCTGGTCGTGCTCAAGCATGGCGCGACCCTGCGAGGGACTGGAGGCGATGCCGCTGAGGATGAAATAGCGGTTCTGAGAGAATCGGTCGGTGACCTGTTGCGTGAGGTCGTCGTGCGATAGGTCTACCACAGCCAGACGGATATCCTTGACTTCGGTGGTGATGACATAACCAAACAACAACACCATCACCACTGGCAGTACCAGCAGAATCATCATCGTGCGCACATCGCGAAAGATGTGGCGAAACTCCTTGATTACAAACGACGTTAACTGGCTCACAATTGTATTTTGTTGGTAGTTGGTAGTGGCACAAAGCTGTTCTTGCATCTCGCATCTTAAAGTTACTCGCTGCGTGTGGCCGAACGTGCCAACGCAAGAAACACATCATACATCGTGTGCACCTGAAACATCTGCTTGAGCATGGCAGGCGAGTCAAGGGCCTTGATGTGCCCATCCACCATGATGCTCACGCGGTCGCAATATTCGGCCTCGTCCATGTAGTGGGTGGTGACGAACACGGTGATGCCGCGGTCGGCGGCACGGTAGATGAGTTCCCAGAACTGTCGGCGCGTTATGGGGTCCACACCGCCGGTTGGCTCATCCAGGAACACAATCTTGGGCTCATGGAAGATGGCCAGCGAGAATGCCAGCTTTTGTTTCCATCCCAGAGGCAACGAACGCACCATGGTGCGCCGCTCGGCAGTGAATCCCAGCTCATGCAGCAGTTGGTCAGTTTTTTCGCGAATCTGCCGTCGGCTCATGCGGTAGATGCCGCCAAAGAGTTTCAGGTTCTCGCCCACGGTGAGGTCGTCGTAGAGGGCAAACTTCTGGCTCATGTAGCCGATGTTGCGTTTCACCAGTTCCGACTGGTGATAGACATCGAATCCTGCCACGGTGGCATGGCCCGAGGTGGGAATGCTCAGCCCGCACAGCATGCGCATGGCGGTGGTCTTGCCAGCTCCGTTGGCCCCAAGGAACCCGAAAATCTCACCTTCCTTGACTTGGAAACTGATGTGGTTCACGGCCACGAAGTTGCCGAATTGCTTCGTCAGTCCCTCCACCTGTATCATGTAGTTGTCTTTCATAGCTGTGAACATTAGCTGAGTGCCATGAATGCGTCCTCGATCGAGGCCTCGATGTGGCTGATGACGATGTTATGGTGGTCGCAGTGGGCGATGTGGTTGCGCATCTGCTCGCAGTCATAGCCGTTTTTGATGGTCACATGATAGGTCTCGCCAAACGAGAACACGGTGTCGGCTCCGGGCCAGCTGCGCAGGTCGTCGAGCAGGCGGTGCATGTGGTCGCTGCGCACGCTCCACAGGCTTTTGGCGTAGCTGCCGGTGATGGCCTGCGGGGTGTCGATTTTCAGAAACCTGCCGTCCTGCGTGAGCGCGATGCGGTCGCACTTCATGGCCTCGTCCATATAGGGGGTCGACACCACAATGGTGATGCCGTGCTGGGTCTTGAGCTTGAAGAGCATCTCCCAAAACTCCTTGCGGCTCACAGGGTCCACACCCGTGGTAGGCTCATCGAGCAGCAGCACGCGTGGCGCGTGAATCAGGGCGCAGCTCAGGGCAAGTTTCTGTTTCATGCCACCCGAGAGCTTGCCGGCACGGCGATTGGCGAAACGCTCAATGTGCTGGTAGATGTCCTTGATCAGGTGGTAGTTCTGCTCGATGGTGGTGTTGAATGTGGCAGCGAAAAACTCCAGGTTCTCTTTCACGCTCAGGTCTTGGTAGAGCGAGAAACGCCCGGGCATGTAGCCTATGCGTCGGCGAATCTTTCGGTAGTCGCGCCGCACATCCAGGCCATCGACCGAAGCTGTGCCGCTGTTGGCGAGCAGCAGGGTGGCCAAAATGCGCAGCAACGAGGTCTTGCCGGCGCCATCGGGACCGATAAGGCCGAATATCTCGCCCTCGTTCACCTGCATGGTCACACCGCGCAAGGCCTGTACGCGGCCATAGCGCTTGCACACTTCGTTAACCGTCACAATAGCCTCCATGGGGGTGCTCAGAATTTCACGTCACCATACATGCCGCGCTTGATCAGGCCGTCGTTTTCCACGGCAATCTTGATGGCATACACCAAGTTGGCCCGCTCGTCGCGTGTTTGGATGGTCTTGGGAGTGAACTCAGCTTTGTCGCTAATCCAAATCACCTCACCGGCATATTCTTTGCGGTCGGCGGTGCCCTGGTCGGCATAAACCTTCACTTTCTGTCCCAGCTTGAGCTTGGTGAGCTGGTCGGCGGTGACATAGGCTCGCAGCTTGATGTGTTTCACATCGCCCACCTTGAATAGCGCCCGCCCTGGTGCGGCATATTCACCTTCGTGGGCATACTTGGTGAGGATGGTTCCCTCGATGGGGCTGGTGATGATGGAGTTGCTGATTTGGTCGTTGAGCTGTGCGCGTTGCGCATTCATGCCCGCGCTCTGACCCGAGATGCTTTGGTTGGCGGTGCTGACCTGCTCGGTGGCGGCAGCAAGCTGTTGCTCAAGCACTTTAATTTGGTAGTCGATGTCGTCGACCGTCTTTTGCGTGCCGGCGTTTTCGTTCACAAGCTCAACAAAGCGCTGTCGCTCGCTTTGCAGGTTGGCTATTTGCTGCTTGATGGCGGCCACCTGGGTGTCCTCGCTGAGCTTGCGGCTCACGGTGGCATTCTGCGAGGCATTGAGCTGGCCTTTTTTCAAGTGCAGTTGCAGGGTGTCGATGTAGCCCAGTCGTTGTCCGGCAGTCACGGTCATGCCCTCTTCGATGTCGAAGTCCTTGATTTCGCCCACGCTCTTGGCGGCAACAATCACGTCGGTGGTCTCAAACACGCCCGATGCGTCCCACGGGTTTTTCTCTTCCTGGCAGCTCGCCAGCAGTAGCACTGTCAGGGCCAGGATGCTGTATCTCATTGCTTTCATTAAATAAAGGAAATATAATTCTAAATGGGGTTATATGGGGTTGAATAGGGTTCTATAGGGTAGAATGTGGTGTGGCTCGAGTAAAAAACGCTTGTTTACAGTAAACCAATAGCCGCTTTGCGCATCATCCTCATCATCACTCTTCACTCATGACGAAAAGAGTCAATTATTATGGATGATTTTGTCTTTATACATGTGCTGGAGCATTTCAAGTTGGTGCTGGCTGCGAGCGATGCGAGCTTGTGTTTCCTTGCTGATTTCCTGAAGCAGGTTGTTCACATCAATGATGCCGTGGTTGAGTTTCGACTCGGCGGCTTTTCGCACGGTCACGCGCAGGTCGATGATTTGGTCGTCATCGGCCAGTAGGCGTCGGTAGCCCGTCACGGCCTCGGTTTCCTGTGCACTCTTGAGGCGGGTGTTGAAGAGGAAAGTTTCGCGCTGGGTCTCGATTTCGCTACGTTGCAGGTTGAGTCGTGCGCGGTCGTTGCGGTAGGTGTACAGGCTGCCGATGGTCCAGTTCACGCGCAGTCCCACCACGGCGTTGAACGATGGGTTGCGGTGCATGATGTCGTGCATCATGTCGAAACCGATATATCCGTAGTAGCCTTGCGCAAACGCGCTCACGCGTGGCATGAGCGACGACCGCAGCAGGCGTTCCTGGGCGTAGGTCAAGGCGAGTTGGTTGTCGAGCAGGCGTAGCTCGGGGCGAAACGTCTGCGTGTTGGGAAGCAATTCTGCGGGGCGGGTGAGCGTGAGCGGAGTGCGCTCGTCGTTGCCCACAAATATGTCGAGCACGCGCTCGAAGTTGCGGCGCGAGTTGGTGAGGTGGGTGCGTTGCTGGGTGGTGCGCATGCGCTCGGCTTGCACGGCGGCCACATCACCGCCAGTGGCCAAACCTTTCTGCTGCAAGGTGGTGAGTTTGCGCTCGCTGTCGGCCAGCAGGTTGATCATGTCGTCGGCCAGCTGCACTTGTTCGTCGATGAGCAGGATGCCAAAGAAGAGGTCGGCCACGCGGTCGTTGAGCGCATACAGGTCCACATCGGTCTGTGCGGCCTGTACCTGACTTTGCAGTCGCGCCACTTCTTGCTGGCCTTTGATCATGCCACCTTCCCAAATCATCTGGTTCACCTCGGCTCCGGCGCGGTATTGGAGCTTTCCAATGCCTTTCACGTTGGGCTCGGGCATTTCCACGTTCACGGTGCTGTAGTCGGCATCTTCGGGAATGGGCAGGCTACCACCGTTGGCCAGACCGATGTAGCCCGACACCTTGATGTCGTGCGGGTCGATGATGGTGTACAGGTCGTCGCCGATGTTGGAGGTGCGGTTCTGCCAGGTCACCTGTGCGCCCACACCCAGTTGCGGCAGCCATCCTTTGGCCAGATTGCTCACCGTGTATTCTGTCGTCTGCTCGATAAGGCTATATCGCTTCACGAGCGGATAGTTGGCTTGCGCACGTTGCAAGGCTTGCTCCAGGGTGAGCGTTTCGCAACTGCCCCGAAACCATGCCATTGCCAGCAGGCAAACCATCATAAACTTGAATCGCATAGTGGTTTTTTCGATGTTAGTTTTTTCAAACCGCAAAGTTATGAATTTATTGTGAAACGACCAAGCTTTTCTTGTGGTTTTGTCGCGCATGCGCCTGTCAAGTTATGAATCGTAAGCAGTTGCCACACAAAAATAAAGCCATCCCGAAAGGAATGGCAGTGTTAACGTTTTTTATGGGTTGATGCACTCTTCCAATGCACATTTTAGTATCCATCAGTATTGTTGGAGCAAGGCGAGACGCGGTCTCGCTTAAAGCCCGCAGTGTTCACGTTGCATTGCGGTGATTGTGCATTGTGCATTAGCAAAGTTCGCAGCCCTATTGCGCCTTCTCGATTGTGACTTTCGAGGTGTGGAAGTTGTAGTTGTCGCCTTTGGGCAGCAGGAAGTCGATGCTCTGGCGGCGGCGTGTGCCCATGCGGTCTTTCACCACCCACTTGCCATTGAGTTTGGGCACGCTGGTGCTTGTCACCACAATGGTGTCGCCAAGCTTGAAACCATGCTGGCGGAACATGTCCGACGACAAGGCCACCCAGCGGATTTCGTAGTTGCGAAGCTTGTTGTTGTCGATGCGGTCGCCACTGGCGGTGCGCCACCCAGCACCACCCATGCCAGGGTGATATTTGGTGGCATGCATCGTGAATTGTTGCCCCATCAGGCTGAGGCTCATGGTTGCCATCACGGCAAGCAATAATCGTCTCATCATTATCTTTTAAGCTTTGGTTAGTGCGCAAAATTAAGCATGATGAGCCGATTGGCAAAATTTGTTAGCGTTTATTAACGGTCAAGGCCGTGGTTGTGAAGTGCCTGAAAATGTCGCTGTACGAGCCCAAAAACACATCGGCCGCGACGTGTGTTGTCGCGGCCGATGCTATTACGGTGAGATGCACGGGATATTTCCCGGCACCAGTGTTTGCCTATTAACTGAGCATGATGTTGATCACAGCGTTCATATCGCTCACGTCCACGCTGCCGTCGCCATCGATGTCGGCGCGGTTGTTGTAGTTCAAAGCCGAGTCACGCTCAAGCATGATGTTGATGATGATGTTGATGTCGTCGATGTCAACATTGCCGTCACCATTCACGTCACCAGTCTTGTACTGGGGTTCGGGCACGTCGGGCACGTAGGTGCTACCCACGAGTCCGTAAGCCTCGACACCCTCGACTGCAAACTGCACGGGCGAGACCTCGTCGGGCGTGGCGGGTTTGGCGGTCACGCACTTGATACCGCTGTGGTGCAGCGGGTTGGCAGCGTCAACAGCAACACAGTTGGGAATCGACTTGTCGTCGCTGGGGCTGGCAATGTAGCTCCAGTACACATGGTCGCCATCGCTGTAGAACTGGGTCACACCGGTGATTTCGTCACCGTCGCCCTCTTTGAGCACGGGGCTGTCGTCGATCAGCACGGCCTGACTCATGTCGGTGTCGAGACCCTGGGCATCATTCTCAGCCACTGCGCTCATCGGCAGGCGGTATACGCCCGGCACATCGTTGCGGCCGGCTCCAGTGCTCTTTTGCAAGTAGAAGTAGATGTAGCCATTGGCCTGATCCACATAGAACTGAGTCATCTGCACGTACGGCAGGATGGCCTTGAAGGGATCCTCGCCGCCAGTCGAAGCCACATCGGGGGTGAAGTCGCTCTTGCGGAAACGGAAGATGCCGAAGCCGTTGAACTTCTTGCCCATCCAGTAGGTGTCACCAATCTTGTAGAATCCGCAACCGATACCGCCGTACATCCAGCCAGCAGTGCCGTTGGGATAGTAGCTCAGCCAGTTGTTCTGCACCAGGAAGGGCTGCGAGCCATAGAGACCCACAGTGTCGGCGCTCATCTCGTGCACACCCACGTTGCGGTCGGCAATGTAGATCTTGCCCTCGTCGGCACCAATCGACAGCGAGAACGGATCCTCGAATGCCCTGTAGCCCACGTTGTTGAGCACGGTTACGCGGTAGAAGATACCGTCGGTGTTGTTCACATAGAACACCTCACCGTCGCCGCCGTTGGCCTGGGCGTTGGCATCCTGATAACGGAAGTTCTGTCCGGCCACACCCACATAGATGCGGTTCTTGTAGCTGTCGAGGTTGAAGGCGTGGGCGCCGGTGCTGAACTCGGTGTCGATGATGTCGCCATTCTCGTCCTTATACATCAGCTTGCCGTCCTTGGTGGCGAAGTAGAGGCCACTGGGGCAACCGAAGGCTGCGCTGGTGCCGCTGATGGTGGGGTCAGCCACGATGTTCAGGTAGTTCCACTGTCCGGCGGCGCGGTAGGCGTCGACGGCGGTGGCGGCCACCTTGCACTCCACATTGCTCTGACCGGCATTGAACACACCGGCAGCCAGCACCGGAGTGTTGACGTTGAGCACGCGCAGGTTCTCGATGGTGGCGGGCACCGAACCCGGCTCCATGTAGTTCACGTTGCTGGGAATCTCCATGCTCTTCAGCGCAGTGCAGCCGTTGAAGGCGTTCATCATGATGTTGGTGGCCGTTGCGGGCAGCGTGAGGCTGGCGAGCTTGGTGCAGCCGTTGGCCACAGCCTGCGGAATCTCGTTGCGGCCATCCTCAAACACCAGGTTCTCGATGGCGGCCTTGTTGAACAGGTTGTAACCCACGGTCACGTTGCCTTTCAGTTCAAATTCCACCACCTTGCTGTTGGCGAAGCCGTAGTTACCCACGCTGGTGAGGGCGGGAAGGTTGATGGTGGTGAAGGGCGAGTAGGCCAGGCCATAGTCATCGATGGTCTGGATATCGGCGTTGTCGAGCGTGGTGCCGATGTCACCCTTGTGGGCGGTGACGAGCAGGCGCGTGCCCTGCAGGTTGGTAAGCAGACCGTTTTCGGCTTTGAACGACTCGCTACCGTCGGCCACGGTGATGGCGGCCAGTGTGGTGATGGGCGCAAAAGCGGCCTTGCCGATGCTGGTCACCGTTGCGGGCAGAGCGATGCTGGTGACCTTGGTGCTGGCGTAGGCCTGCGAGCCGATGCTCTGGAGGCCATCGTTGAACACCAGCTCACCAGTGAGACCAGTGCTCTGGAATGCCTGGGCACCGATGCTGGTCAGTGTGGCGGGCAGGGCGATGCTGGTCAGCGACGAGCAACCCTGGAAAGCACCGTCGCCAATGCTGGTAGTGGCGTTGCCCAGCGTGACGTTGGACAGCAACGAGCAACCATTGAACACGTTGGCCTCGACGGTGGTCACAGCGTCGGGGAAGGCGAAGCCTCGCAGCGACGAGCAAGCCTTGAACGAGTTGTTGCCAATGGCGTTCACCAAGTTGCCGTCAGCGAACACCACTTGCTCCAGCGCCGAGCAGCCCTGGAACATCGTGGCGGTGATGGTGGTGAACTGTCCGCCCAGCGTGAGGGTCTTCAGCCCCGTCAGGTTGTGGAAGGGCTGCAGGTTGTTGGCGTCGGTCTCGCGGGCCGTCACATTGCGCATGATGACGATTTCCTCGATGCTCTTGTCGGCCACGCGGTCGGCAGCAGCCTTGCCATAGGCATCGAAGTTCATGATGAACGTGTTGGGGCTCTCAGAGAAGATGAGGCGTTTCAGGTTCGACATGCCAGCCAGGTCATCACCCACCATGGGGCCGTTCCAGGCAGCAGGCACACGAAACTCCTCCAGACCAGTACAGCCTGCCAAGGCTCCCGTACCAATGGTCGTAGCCGTGTTGGGGATGGGGCTCTCGGTGAGCGCGGTGCAGTTCTTGAAGGACTGGCGACCGATGGTGACGCACGTCTCGGGCAGCACCAGCGAGTACAGGTTCTTGCAGTCGAGGAAGGCGTTGGCCGCCGTGGCCACTACCGTGTAGTCAACACCATTGTAGGTCACAATTTCGGGAATCACGATGTCGCCTGCATACCAGGTTGTATCGTGAGTGGTCTTGTTGATGGTGTAACGGGCCACCGTGGCCTTGTTCTGACTGGTGGTGTAGTTGATGCCGTCCACCGTGATGCTTGCGCCCCAAGCGCCCAGAGCCATCAGTCCGGCGGCTCCCAGCACCAAGCGGCGCAACCATGAAGTAGCTTTCTTGTTCATAGATGATGAATTTAAATTAAAGTTATTAAGAATAATATTGTCGATACGGTCTGAGTGGTGTGGTGCTTGTGGCATGGGTCATCACGTTTATAAGAATAATGAATGCGCACGCGCACGTAACAACCGACAAATTTACGCATTATTTTCGGAATAAGAGGCTTTTTGCCGAAAAAAGTTTTCCGGCTCATGATTGTTGGCTTAGGCGTCAAGGCCTTGAATTCGCGTTTAATGCGTTGAACCTCATGCTCTTGTCCGAAAAAGTGGGAGAACCTCATCACGATCGATGGTGGTTCTCCCGTTGCTCTTTTGCAACACAGCCCGCGCTGCACCTTGAAAAGTGCTTCAACGACTGTGTTTTTCTTGAATAGTGAGTTTAGAGCTTGGCGTTGAGTTCGGCACCGGCCTTGAACTTCACAACCTTCTTGGCCTCGATTTTGATCTTCTCGCCGGGCTTCTGCGGGTTCACACCCATGCGCTCGGGACGCTCGTTGACGGCAAAGGTGCCGAAACCAATCAGAGCCACCTTGTCGCCCTTGGCCAGAGCCTCACCAATGTTTTTCAGCATAGCCTCCAGGGCTTCTTTAGCCTGCACTTTGGTTAACTTTGCCTCAGCGGCAATTGCATTCACTAAGTCTGTCTTATTCATAATACTTTAGGTTTAAATAGTTGTGAAACTTGGTTGTTTTATTTTCTTGGGGCAAATGTAGGAAAAAGTTGCGTCATTCCAAAAATATTTTCGCAAAAAATTCGTTTTTCGCTAAAAAAACTATCTTTGCTGGTCTTTTGCGTGCCGTTTCGAGAGTTTTTGCGTACTTTTGTCGCGTGAAATCAAGACTTTGCAAAAGTATAGATTTAGATTGTATATTTATGAATAACAGAGGCTCTTTTATCGATGCCATACCCCCTGTGACGCGGCATCTCCTCATTATCAATGTGCTGATGTGGCTTGCCACACTTGTGATGAATCACACCGGGAAATTCGACATGGTGGGCAATCTGGGACTGCACTTCTGGCTAGCGCCCGACTTCAATCCCGTGCAGCTGTTCACCTATATGTTTCTGCACGACCCGTCCAATTTCACGCACGTGTTCTTTAATATGTTTTCGTTGTGGATGTTCGGAGTCACGCTCGAGCGCGTGCTCGGCCCCAAGCGTTTTCTGTTCTACTATGTGAGTTGCGGTCTGGGTGCGGCGCTTGTTCAGGAACTCACCTGGCAGTTCACCTGGCACGACACCATGGTGCAGGCTCTGGCAGCAGCCAACAAGGTCACGCCGGCCGAGGTGATAGCGGCCATCAATGCCGGCCATGTGGCTCCCGGGCTGGTCGAGGAGTTCCAGAACTCGATGATCACCATCGGAGCCTCGGGAGCGGTGTTCGGCATCCTGCTCGCTTTCGGCATGATTTTCCCCAACCTGAAGATGTATATCATTCCGTTCCCGTTCCCCATCAAGGCCAAGTGGATGGTGATTGGCTATGGACTGGTGGAGCTGTTCTTCGGCCTGCATGGCGTGATGGCTGGTGTGGCCCACTTTGCGCACCTGGGTGGCATGGTGGCCGGATTCTTCATCATCTTGTATTGGAAACACTCAAGAACGATAGGAGGTGACCATGGATATTATTGACAGTATCCGCCTGCATTACCGCCAGGGCGGAATGCTGCTGCGCATCATCTTCATCAACATCGGGGTGTTCCTGCTGCTGCATCTGGTGGCACTGGTGGCTTGGATGTTCAATGTCCCGGATTTGCAGGTTCAGACCTGGGTGTCGGTACCGTCGCGTGTGGGTGAAATGATACTGCGTCCGTGGACATTGCTCACCTATTGTTTCTCGCACTACGATGTGCTGCACATCCTGTTCAATATGTTGTGGCTCTATTGGATGGGGCGCATCTTTCTGGAGTATTTCTCGCCCAAGCAGTTGTCGGGGCTTTATGTCATCGGTGGCCTTGGCGGTGCGGCGCTCTACGTGCTGGCCTATAATTTGCTGCCGGTGCTTGCCGGGTATCACTCCTATCTGATAGGAGCCTCGGCCTCGGTAATCGCCATTGTTGTGGCGGTGGCTGTGTATGTCCCCGACTACAAGATTGGCTTGCTTTTCCTGGGGCAAGTGGCACTCAAGTGGGTGGCGTTGGTGATGGTGTTGCTCTCGGTGCTGAGCATCGGGGCCACTAATACCGGAGGCAACATCGCCCATCTTGGCGGTGCGCTCATCGGCATGTGGTTCGCGATGGCCATTCGTCGCGGCCGTGATATCACCTCGTGGCTCAACCGCGCCCTGGATGCCGTGGCTGGTCTGTTGCACCGTGGCCATCGGCAGGTGGGAAATCCTGTTGGTGGCACGGCTTATCAGGGCGGGCAGCAGCGGCATCGTTCCTCGCGCAGTCGGCAGTCGGCGCCTACCGAGGCCGACCTCGACCGTGTGCTGGACAAGATTCGCCGTTCGGGCTATGCCTCGCTTACCGATCAAGAACGTGACATCCTTTTCCGTGCTTCGCGCCGTTGACCATAAGATGTGCCCATGAAACGAGTTTCCCGTCATTTCGCCAATCTGCTGCTTGCCGCCATCACGTTGGCGGTGGTGTTGTGGGTGCTGCTTGCGGGGTGGGGTGGATGCATCGACCCCCGGCAATGGGTACTGCCTGCTGTGGCGGTGCTCACCTATCCGGCGGCACTCATCGGTGCTTTGGCTTTGTCGGTGTTGCTGGCCGGGACCAGGCGATGGCGGTTGCTGCTGATGCTCGTGCTCGCTGCCATGACCACATGGCCGGCTTTCAAGGTGAATGTGCCGCTCAATGCCAGCCAGCAGCCTGCGGAACCGATCTTTTCGGTGCTCACGTTCAATGTCATGGGGTTCGGTGGCGAGACCGGAGAAATCAATTCCACCATGCGTTACATCCTTGACAGCGGAGCCGACCTGGTGGTTCTTCAAGAAGGGCAACTCGGTCCCACCGATTTCAACCGCCTGCCCACTGTGCTGCCGATGTGTGATGAAATCGAACGGAAATATCCCTACCACTCACACGGTTACCACGACCTGATCATCCTCTCGCGTTGGCCCTACACGGTCTATAGCGACACCACGCTGCGACAGGGTTTCGGCTCGCCCGACAACGGTCGCAGCGAGTATCACTTCTATGCCAAGGCTTTCGACATTGATGTGCCTGGCCATCAGCTGCGTGTGATCAACGTGCATCTGCAATCCATAGGGCTGAACGGCGACGACAAGCAGACCTACCGCAACATCACCCATCTCGACTCGGTGCGCGACCTGAATCAGATGCGGCAGGTGCGCTCGTCGCTGCTGTCGAAGATTGCCGGTGCTAACCGCCGACGGGCGGGCGAGGCGCACCAGCTGCGGTCAATCATCGACACCAGCCCTGAAAACCTGATCCTGTGCGGCGACTTCAACGATGTGCCCGCCAGCTACACCTATTGGACGGTGCGCGGCAGCGACTTGGGCGATGCCTGGGCCGACTGTGGACGGGGACTCACCTACACGTTCAACACCGACATGATGCTGTTTCACATCGACCACATCCTCTACCGTGGCAGTTTGAAGCCGGTGGCCATCCGTCGCGACAAGGTCGGCACCAGCGACCACTACCCGCTGTGGGCCGCCTTTGAGTGGCGGTAGCTGTTGCGACACCCCATAACCTGAATTGATGAGAATGCTCTGGACGATATTTGAAGCCTTGCTGGTGATGGCCTTGCTGTGCTCGGCCTGGGGTGGGTGTGTGCATCCCGGCAGTTTGCCGCTGTGTGTGCCGGTGAGTGTGATGGTGTTCCCGCTGTTGGCCTTGTTGGTGGGAATCGTGCTGCTGATTGATGCGCTGTGCCGCCGATGGAAGCATGTGGCGATGATGGCTGCGGCTTTGCTGCTGTGCACACCCATGCTGCGCTTGACGCTCCCGCTCAACCTTGTGGGGCGTAGCCATCGCCATGGCAACGACACGATTTCGGTGCTCACCCTCAATGTGTGCAACTTCATGCAGCCCGAGCAGTTCCCGCCCAATGCCACCCTGCAGTACTTGCTCCACAGCGGTGCCGATGTGCTGGTGCTTCAGGAAATCATTCACGACGGATGGGGCACGCCGCGCGAGGTGTGCGACTCCTCGTTTTCGCCCCGGCAGCTCCAGCTGCTCGATTCGATTTATCCCTACCGCAGTCACGACAACGATGATGTGGGCATATATTCTCGGTTTCCTTTCACGCGTGTGGAGGTGGCCAAGCCGCTTGTGGGATTCGACATGGTGGACTATTTCGCCGCCATGGAGCATCACTATGCTGTGGCCTATGACCTGCACCTGCCTCAGGGTAAGCAGCTGCGACTGCTGGCGGTGCACCTGAAGTCGTGGAGTTTCTCGCGCCGGCAGCGCACCATGCTCGGCGGAACCGTCACCGATGAACTCGATGCCATGCCCGGCACTCAGGCCTACAACCTCAACACCACGCAGCTCATGCATCGGGCCTATGCCGACCGTGCCGCCGAGGCGCAGGCTGTGCGGAAGGCAATCGACGACTCGCCCGACAATGTGATTGTGTGCGGCGATTTCAACGATGTGCCAGGCAGTTACACCTACTGCACCGTGCGCGGTGATGACCTGCGCGATGCCTGGGCCGATGTGGGGCGAGGATATGCCCACACCTATAACCAGTATCATTTCCTGCTACGCATCGACCACATGCTCTATCGCGGCCAGTTGCGCCCGGTGGCCATCCAGCGCTCCCATGCCGCAGCCAGCGACCATTATCCCATCATGACCACATTCACTTGGCAATGAAGCACTCCTATTCCATACGCCACGCGACATCCAGTGACATCGATGTGCTGCTATGTTTGGCCGACGAGGCCCGTGCCATTATGCGGGCCAGCGGCAACATGGGGCAGTGGGTGAACGGCTACCCCTCGCGGCAGGTGCTGCTGCGCGATGTGGAGCTGGAGGCCAGCTACTTGGTGCTTGACGGCAACGGCCAGCCTGTGGGGGCTTTCGCTTTCCTGCCGGGACCCGAACCCACCTATGCGCGTATCGAGGGCGGCCAGTGGCTCGACGACAACGCTCCCTATCACGTCATCCACCGCATTGCCAGCCGGGCACACTGCCATGGCGTGCTCAAAGCCATTATCGACTGGTGCGCTGCGGTGGACGCCAATCTGCGCATCGACACCCACCGCGACAACGTGATCATGCGCCACCTGCTGCCGCGACTAGGATTCACCTATTGCGGCATCATCTATCTGGCCGATGGTGATGAGCGCCTGGCCTTTCAGCGTTTGTCATTGTAACTCGCGCAAAGCACTGTGCAGGATGGGCAGTGTGGCCACAAAGGTGCACACGTCGGCCGCCGCCTGACACGCTTCCACACCCGTGAGACCGAAAAAACGGGGAAGCACCATGATAAGCGGGATGAAAAAGATGCCCCGTCGGCAGGCCGCCAGCACGTTGGCACGCCACGTCATGCCTATGGTCTGCATCATCATGTTGCTAAACATGCTCAGGGCGCACAGCGGCAGCACCACCACCTGCCAGCGCAACGCCGCCGAGCCGATGGCTATCACCGCCGGGTCGTCGCGAAACAGCTCGATGATGCCGTGGCTGAACACGAATCCTACCACGGCACAAACCATCAAGAACATCGTGCCCACACGGGTGCAGAACCACAGCCCGGCACGCACACGGCCATTCAGCCCTGCGCCATAGCAGAAACCGCACAGCGGCTGGTAGCCCTGGCCCAGACCGATGACGGTGCTCATCACAAACATGGCGATGCGGTTCACGATGCTCATGGCGGCGATGGCGGCGTCGCCATAGTGCGATGCGGCCACGTTGAGCATGATGGTGGCCACGCTGCCCAGTGTCTGGCGCATGAGCGACGGCGTGCCGCCGGCCACAATCTCGCGCACCAGCGCACCGCTCAGCGTGAAATGCTGCCAGCGGATGAGGATGTTTTGGCGGTAATGGGTGAGTGTGAGCAGCAACACAAAACTCGAAGCCTGTCCCACCACGGTGGCCCACGCCGCGCCCTTGATGCCCATGCCGCAGCCAAAAATGAGGATGGGGTCAAGGGCCACGTTCATCACCGCGCCCACCACCACACCCAGCATAGCCAGCGCGGCGTTGCCCTGGAAACGCATCTGTCCGTTGAGTGTGAGCTGGGCGGTCATGAACGGCGCACCAAGCAGAATGATGCTCATGTAGTCGAGCGTGGGGCCGAGCACGGTGGGAGTGGCCCCCAGCAGCAACGCCAACGGACGGCGCAGCAGCCAGCCCACCACCATAATGGCCACACCCGTCACAATCGAGTAAAAGAACCCAGTGCTGGCCATCACCTCGGCATCGTGGCGACGGCGAGCTCCCAGTTGGCGCGAGATGTAGTTGCCCGAGCCGTGACCAAAGAAAAAGGCCACGCTTTGGATGATGAACATCAGCGGAAACACCACGCCCACGGCTGCTGTGGACTGCGTGTCGATTTGGCCGACAAAGAATGTGTCGACCATATTATATAAGGTGACAACAAGCATGCTGATGATGGTCGACACCGACATGGTGCCAATCACCCGGGGCACGGGAGCCTGTGTCAGAAACAGGTAGTTGTCACGGTTCATTCAATCGGGGGGTGATGGGGTGTGATAGGGTGGAATAGGGTTATGGAAAACGCTTTGTCTGGTCAGTCAATGAATCGCTGTGTGAGGTCGCCATATTGGTCGATGCGTCGGTCGCGCAGGAACGGCCACCAGCGGCGCACGTTCTCGCTGCGTCGCAGGTCCACCTCCACCACTTGCTCCACTTCGGCATCGGTGGGTGCACCGTAGAGCAGCTCGCCTTGCGCTCCGGCCACAAAGCTGCTGCCCCAGAACTGGATGCCGCGTGTCAGACCCGAGGGGTCGGGCTCATGGCCCACGCGGTTCACGGTCACCACGGGCAGTCCGTTGGCGACGGCATGGCCGCGCTGCACGGTCATCCATGCCTCGCGCTGCCGCAGCTGCTCGGCGGGCGTGTCGCTGCTCTCGAAGCCGATGGCGGTGGGGTAGATGAGCAGCTCGGCGCCGCGCAGGGCCATCAGCCGCGCGGCCTCGGGGTACCATTGGTCCCAGCACACGAGCACACCCAGCCGGCCCAGCGAGGTGTCGATGGGCGTGAACCCCAGGTCGCCGGGGGTGAAGTAGAATTTCTCGTAATAGGCCGGGTCGTCGGGGATGTGCATCTTGCGGTAGCGGCCGGCCATGCTCCCGTCGGTGTCGAAGACCACCGCCGTGTTGTGATACAGGCCCGCCGCACGGCGCTCGAAAAGCGAGGTCACCAGCACAATGCCGCACTCACGGGCAATGTGGGCGTAATGCTCGGTGGCTTCGCCGGGGATGGCTGTGGCCAGGTCGAAGTTGTCGACGCTTTCCACTTGGCAAAAGTAGAGCGAGTCGTGCAATTCCTGCAACACCACCAGTTGCGCTCCCTGCGAGGCCAGGTGGCGGATTTTCTCACTCAGCCGTAGGCGGTTGTCGCCGCAGTCGGCACTGTTACGCTGTTGGATGATTCCGATTTTCATTGCGCTGTTGTGTTGCGTTTTTGGGTTATAGTTGTTATCGTGGCTATGGATTTAATAGCTTGGTTTTTTAGGAATCCATGGCTGGCAGCTGCATGGTTGCGCAGTGGAGCGAGCCGTGTTGCTCGATGAGTGGTCGGCAGTCGATGCCTATGGCGCGGTGGTGGGGCATGAGCTCTTGCAGGATGCGCACGGCCTGGGCATCGCGTTCGGGGCAGCCGTAGGTGGGCACCAGCACGCTGTGGTTGGTGATCAGGAAGTTGGCATAGGTGGCCGGCAGCCGGTGGCCGTAGCTGTCGTGCAGCACCGGGGGGGGCGGCAGCTGCACCCGGCGGTAGGGCTTGCCGTCGACGTCGCGGAAGGTGCTGATTTGCTTCACCATCAGGCCAATCTCGTCACTCTCCTCGCTGCCTGGCACGGACCAGGTGGTGACAATCACGTTGCCCGGCACAAAACGCGCCAGCGTGTCGATGTGGCCGTCGGTGTCGTCGCCTGGCACGTAGCCGTGGTCGACCCACAGCACCTGTTGCGCGCCTAAGCGTTGCTTCAGCTCTTGCTCGATGCGGGGCTTGTCCCATGCTGCGTTGCGGTTGGGCGAGAGCAGACATTGGCTCGTGGTCATGATGGTGCCGCGTCCGTCGGTCTCCACTGAGCCGCCCTCGAGCACCATGTCACGATGGTTGTCGAGCGGGAACGTTGGCCGGCCGTTGCAGAGCAGGAGGCCGTGCAGCCGCTCGGTGACCAGGTTGTCGAGGTTGGCGGCAAACTTCATTCCCCACGCGTTGAAGGTGAAGTCGAGCAGGTGGGTGCGTGCATCGTCGGCATCCACGGCCAGCGGACCGTAGTCGCGCGTCCAGGTATCGTTGGTGGGCAGGTCGATGATGACGAGCCGCTGGTCCGGCACGTCGGCCAGCAGCCGGCGCACGCTGTCGGGCTCGGGGGTGACCACAATCAGCGGCTCATCGGCCAGGATGGCACGCGCAATCGAGCAGTAGCACGCCTGCACGCGGTCCAGTATCTCGGCCCAGTCGGTGCCGCCATGCGGCCAAGCCATCAGCACCGCACCCTGCCGTTCCCATTCAGCCCGAAATCGATTCATGATTGTTTTGTTAGAAGTGAAGATATTGCTAGTTTTTACTAGTGCTACTAGTTGAACTGGTTTCACTAGTGTTGATGGTTTAACGTTCAGGCCTCATGGTAAGCCCCTCCAGGAGGGGCTTGGTGAGGCCTTTTTTCAGTTCACAGTTCATGGTTATCGCGATGTGGCTTATCGTGCGTAAGCCATCTCGCATCTTAAATATCATTACCAAACTCGTGGTAATGGTCCCATATCGACTCTTGTGAGTCCATGATTTCGTCGATGAAGTCGCGGTAGCCCGTAGTCTTGTTATATCCGCGCTCATCGCACCATTCGGCATAGTCTTTTTGTAGCGTTTCGTCATCTGTCAGCATCTGCTCAAACTCGGCGTCGAGCGAGCTGGTGTTGCTGTGTTTGTCGAGCAACGCACGCAGAATTTCGGAAATGTCGTTCATGATGAGTTAGTTATACAATTGAAGTTTAGGTCATGATTTTTTGAGGGTGCAAAATTACTACAAAAATCCCGATTGGCCTCCATGCCGAATGTTAAATGACGTATAAGCCCGAATTTTTACCGATATCGGTGATGCGGCAGCTGGTTGCAAAAAACGGTTTTTTCGTTTTTTAATGCTGTTGTACCGCGATATGGCACATCGGCACCCTACCTTTGCAGCGTGAGAGAAAGAATGATCTGAAGTTTCGCTAACTCACCATGAAAAACAGCCTCGCCATGCGCCTCCCTTGTGGAGCCATAGCGAGCCAGCCACGCCCCCTGCGCGACGCATCTGGGCGTGGTTGTTTTCGTCATGGCGCGTGGTGGCGGCTCAAGGCATCAGCCATGGCGTTCAGGGCCAAGCACATCTCTCGCGTGAGTTCGTCGGTTTCCTTCAGTGTCGGCACCCCACGTCGGCAGCCTGCATCGGCATCCCACGTCGGCAGCCCGTGTCGACACCCCGCGTCGGTTTCCTTCTGTGTCGGCACCCCGCGCCGGCAGCCTGCATCGGTTGTGTATGCTGCGGTGCCGCAGCCTCGGCCTCAGCCTTTCATCTTGATTTCCGGCTCACGCAGGTTTATTTCAGGCCGCGACAGGTGCAGCTCCTCGTCGCTGCACAGGCGATAGACATGGTTGCGGACCCAGTCGCCTAGTTCCTGCACGTTGCGCGAGTTCGCGCCCACGTTCAGCAGGTTCAGCACCGAGCGCGAAGTGGGCTCCACCGTCACCCGGCACGACTGCGTGCCCGTGGCCACTACGCGCAGCCGCACACGCTCGCTCAGCGGCGACAACAGCCAGCCCCGCCGCCCCTCCACGGTGAACCGCTCCTCGTCGCACTCCACCGCCGTGAACCGCCCAGACGAGTGCACCAGCCCCTTCAAAGCCGTGTACACCCGCCGAGTGTTCAGGTCAAAATCGATGGTCGTGCATCGCGTCGGTTGTGCGTGCCGCGTAACCGCACAAAAGGTTCAAATGTCGATTTCTGTGCCTGGTGTCAAAAGTTGCCTCTGCAAGCTGGCGCTGTCGGTCAATGCCTTGAATGGGCTGGATGCGGCCAAGTCGTTGATTTGCTGTAATGCAAGCGACAACATTTGGTTGTCACCTCTTTCAATAGCCTTGTCAACAATGTCAAACTGTTTTTGGAATATGGCTCGCCGTTCGTCAAAGGTTCTCTCAAGATACAGCACAATGGCATCACGTTGCGCTCTAATCATCGCAATATCTGCATCACGTTGAGCCCGAATCTTTTCTCGCTTTGTTTCTTGGATTTCACTGAACTTTTGGGCATCGCGTGCTGCATTAGCTATTGCCTTAATAGCCCCAAGTACATCAGAAGGATTCATGAGTTTCTTGGCTGTTTGACTGATGTATTGATCCTCCTCTTCCGATGTCATATCCTCGTTCAATCTGACGGCCTTACCTTTTCCCTTTTTGGTACTCTTCTCTTTATTGTTATTGTTTTCAGATATTTCATCGCCAGATAGAAGGTCTTTAGCCTTGTCGGCAAGAGATAGCAAGTCTGTTATTTTCTTGATATTCATAGGTCGCGATTTAATATTTTGTTCACTTTAGTGATTTGGAGTTGCGATTCATCGCTCACATATCCACGCTCGTTGAGGATGGCTACTTGCGAAAGCTCGCTCATCGCCTTTGTCATGAGGGCTGCCGATTGGAAAGCTTCAAGCGCATACGGGTCTTGGGCATCATAGTCATAAATCAAGGGGTACAGAAACTCCAATTGCTCTTCAATGCGCTCTTGTAGACAAAGCGTCACATCTCTCAGTTCATCGGCCCGCGCAATGATGCCATCCATCAAAGCCCAGCCTGTTTCGGCTTTCTCTCGGAACTCTTTGACTGCGGCATAATACTCCTCGGCTTGGGTAAGCTTTTTTGAATAAATCATGCCAGCCACAATGCCGATACCAACTAAAGCCACAATGCCAGTTGATGCAGCCGTAATGCCGGTTAGCACCGTGCTGCCAAGAGCCACTCCCCCTCCGCCCGAAGCCAGCGACCCCCCCCCCAACCAAGCCAAAGTGGCATTAGTGGCTGCGGCGCCGTGCAACGAGGCAATGGCGGTTCCTGTGCTGGCCGACGCAAAGGTGGAAACGGCACCAGTGACTAAAGAGGGGACTCCCGCCACAGCCACCGAGGCCAAACTACCGCCCGTCAAAGCTGTGCTTAAAACCTGCGAGGCATTCATCTCAACGGTTTCCAATGCCTTGATTTCATTGTTTGACAGGCCGATTTCACCACCCAAGTCGAATTCCTTGGTTTTGTAATTGAGCTTCATTGTGGTTAGGTATCCCAGAAACACTTTCACCGTGGTTTGAAGAGCCTCTAACCGAATACGTGCAAATTCATTCAGTTTGTCGTTGGCTGTCTCACGTCTACTTTCGTTTTCGGCTTGAGTCCTATTATAAAGCGACTCCGCCTCAGCCTTCAGCCGCTTGGCCTCCTTGCGGTCTTCCCAAGCCTGAATGCCAGTAATTGTCTTCCAGAACCCCATACCTAATATTTTATTGTTCTAATAACAACACCTTTTTGATTATACACCACATAGTTTCCTTTTAATTTCCCTTTTTTATAGCGAGCAGTGATGTAGCATTTGCCGTTGGGGTAGTAGATGAGCATTTCGCCGTCAAGGATCCCTGAGTTCCAATGGCGTACACGGTTCAGCTGTCCATTTGGGTAGAACAGTCGCTCTTCGCCATCTTTTATGTTGTTAATGTACTCACAGATGGTTTTAACGGCTTCTCCATCGTCATAACGCTCGGTGACTTCAACGCGCATTTGGCGCTTTTTCTCCTCGGTCATGCCACCGAAGAGAGGTGTCATCACGCTCCTGTCAGATTTCCTGAAGAACAGTATTGTGGCAGCAATAAAAAATGCTGCCACAATCACACAGATGATAATCGCTGTTGTGCTCATAAAACTACGTTAGCGCTTGTATTTGACTTTAATGTGCACTTTCCCCTCTGATCCCAGGAAAGCTTCTGTTTTGCCGAATTTTTCGGGAACCTTCACTTTGCCACCAATATCTTTGTCTAATATAATTTCCATCTCATCAACCCCATTTTCCTTGCCCGCCTTGATTAATTTCTCAGCGCAATCGGCCTGCTCTTTAGTTGTCGGAAAAACACTCTTGAAGAGTTGTTTCAGACCATCAAAAACAGGATCAAAGATAGGAATTATGAGAGGTTCATCAGGGCAAGTAGCAATGAATGCTTCGCTTACTCCACCTAAAACAGCACCCACACCAATATCAGCGGCAGCACTGGCAGCAACAGAGCGAGCAATAGCACCCATAGCTTTCTCAATGCCACTGGATGTGGTTAAATCAAATTTGTTCTGCATAGTTCAAATTAATTAGATTCGAATGGTACTGAAAACCTTTTCGATGCCATCATGAGTCATAATGTTAACTCCGTTTTTCCCTTTTCAATCACCAAAGATGGCTTCTCCCGACATGTCTTCATCAGGGTCGCAATCTTCGTCGAACATAACATCATACATGAAACTCAGGTCATCGTCCTGAATTTCATCGTCATCATCATAATCATGTTTTCTTCTTCCCATAATTGTGATATTTAATTAAAAATTAGAGTGTTGGCTTGGCTGCTTGAATAAAGCCCTTTTCAATCATAAGAATCCCAAGAAGCGCACAGACAGAAGTCTTCATCACAGGCATCGTCAAACCACAGGTCATGCTCGTCGCAAACCCGCTGCAACTCGCCTTCGGCTATTTCCCAATCCCAGTCATCATCATCTTCATCGATAGAAATGTCAAAGTACCCGCATTGTCCATCTCGAGTGGGGCGGGTGTAATCAACGGAGCAATCGTAGCTGAGAGCATTCTCAATTGCATGGATGATTTCCCATTTGTCGTGATTGTTCATAATAGTTGAATTATTTAAAGGTTAACTTGTTTTCAGGTGCAGAAATTCGAGTTCACCACCATTGTATTTAGGCAATCAAATGCATAATCATAGAACTATTTCGGGACGGCAAAATCCTGATTAATCGACTCAACATAGTTGCGGACGTATTCCTCAAGAGACATTTTTCTGACTTTGAGAGCTTTTTTATGCGCTCTGATATAATACCCGATGTTGCCAATGATGCTATCAGTGCCATTAAACCACCAAGCCAACATAAAGCCAAAAGCCGCAATAGAAGTTAAGCCAAAAATATACTTTAAACCTGCTACGAAATACCATGACAGGTGATAATGCGTTACCTCACGGAGGCCAACTAACCATTGCTCAACCATTTCAGTCGTTTTTGATTCATGGGTTTCGCAGTAGTTCCAACAAAGCCATGTCAAGCCCACAGGTATTCCAATCGCTAAGACAAAGCAAAACAAACCTAGGAATAATTCCGAAAAGATAGCTCCAATCCGCCCTTTCTCGTCATTAAGTTTTCGTTCTATTATAGTATTTACGATTTCATTATCTGAATAACACGCATTCCATTCCAAACCACAATCTTGGCATGAGCATGTTGTGGTGTAAGTGCGATGGTTGTCGAAATGGCTTTTGATTGATTTACCCGCCAAAGCGCTGGCTGCCATACCTCCCAATTGAGCCCCCAGGGTTGGCATGCCGACAAAAGCACCCAGAAAACCACCAACAACCCCTCCCGCGACTTTCCCCGCAACCTTACCTCCAAAGGTGGAGGCAAACGCTGTCACATCATGTGAAACGGGCGTAGTGTCAATGCGCCTGGAGTGAACTCCGCTGCCGCATATTGGGCATTTATTTCCGTTTCCCATATCTTCACAGTTGTTTTATGCTTTCAACAAATACTAGCATTTGTGTCCACAATAAGGACAACGGGTGTCGGGTTTAAACTTGGCATCCGAAATCTTGCCGATAAAGTTATCAGCACCTTGGCCAGAACAACGAGAGATGGCTTTTCCTACCATAGGGCTAAAACCACCTACAATACCTCCTAAAGTGTATCCTGCAATTCTCCAGCCGATGTTGCCAGCGACTTGTAGGCCACCTTTGATGGCTGTTCCAATCTGCTGATTCAATTCAGGACCTTGGAACTCTCGTTTGCATTTTGGGCATTTCATAGTTGTTTGAGTTTTTAATGTTGTTTTGATGTTGTTTTCATCCAATACGTTCCACATTCAGGTAAGTTTGGTTCAGTGCGCCGGCGCGGTGCAGGTCGATGCCGTAGAGGCGCATGAAGGCGTCGGCGACGGGCTGGCCGCCGTTGCTCAGCAGCGGGTTGCTCATCGACTGGGTGACGACCTCGGCAGTCATGCCAGTCTCGATGCGTATGCCGTTGTCGTTCTTCATCCGCTTGACGGTGATCAGGTATCTGGGCATAGGCTCTGATTCTACTTTTTCATGTTCCTGATACGGCGTAGTTCCTCGGCATTTGAGCGACTGATATAATCAGTTCCGGTATTGCTACTCAGAGAACTGTGAGATGAGCTACGGTTCTGGTTCTTGTTCTGGTTCTTGTTCACGTGTTCTTGCTTATCATCACCAAACACTTGTTCAAGAGCCCACTTGGTAGCATGCATTGCAGCATGTTTCAATAAATGATCTAACATGACTAATAGTTTAAAGGTTATACAATTCTTTTTTTCTCTTCGCGTGCAAAGTTACGCCGTTCCTTGGTTTTGGCAAGGGGTGGCTTTGGTTCATTTTGGTTCACGGGCAATATATTGCGGGTGAGCCTGCGTTATTGGTATGTCACAAGGGGAAAAAGAAGTAGCGTGGTGCATCTCCTGTGTGCTTGTCTCGCCTCCGAGGCCGTAGGATGCCGGTTGTACCGAGATAAGCCGAGATGGCCACGCTATATTCATGGATATAGCGGTCATCGTCGGTCTCATCTGTCGAAGGGTACAATCTGTTGGTCTCGTGAAATGTCCTACGTTTCGGAGGCCAAAGTCGACAGAATCGCTTGACGCTGTTTCTGTTCCGCAATGTGCGTTGGCGGCGGGTGCGCGCACTCCAATGCCAATCGCTGGCAAAGTTATACAATATTGATGATATGGCCAAATTTTTGGCACGAAAAATGCGGATATGCGGGCAACAATGAAACAGTCAACAAATTAAATACAAATGTTTAGCGATATTTGTTGAAACCATTTAATCAAGAATACAAGTTTCGCAAGTAACATAGCTTTGACAATGAGCGAATTGTGCGTTTGTTGGCCCTCTACGAGGCTCATGGTTGTGTGATGCCATCCCCATCCACCCCCATCTTCACTATCTTAGCGGGGGAGCTGAATTTTGATGCACCTTCCCCACGGGTGCGACTACTCTTGTGCAAATAAAAACTATTTGCGAAACGTGAATGTTGTTAGGGTTGTGATAAGTTGTTATAGTTGTTTGATTCAAGTTTCGCAAGTAGATTTTTTTGCACAAGAGCAGTCGTGCTCGTTGGTGGTCGAAGACCACAACAAGGCCACGGCCTTGAATTATCTGAAACCTGAAGGTGTATCAAAACTATG
>JAFYCU010000037.1 GCA_017545095.1 Muribaculaceae bacterium
CCCTACGACCAGGCCGAGACAGGCAAAATCACGCTCAAGGGTAAGGTACTGCCCAAGGCTGGCAAGAACATCCACGGCCTGCCCGTGGACAGCATCTGCATCGACGCCCAGTTTGATGACGATGGCTCTGGCCTCACCTGGCGCTACACCGGCATTCGCTATCAAGGCTTTACCGAGTGATCAGTGGTCAGTTATCAGTACTCGGTATTGAAGACTAAAGGCTGAAAACTGAGAACTGACAACTGATAACTGAAAACTGAAAACAAGCACCCCGGCTCTGATTTGAGTCGGGGTGCTTGTTTTCAGTTCAGCGAGGAAAGGGTCACTTCACCACTTTCGATGCCTGAATGCTGCCATCGGTCATTTGCGTGACCTTGATGAGCAGCCCCTTGGCTTCGCCTTTCACCTCGCGGCCTTGCAAGTCGATGTAGTGCGTTGCGGCCTCTTGCGCAGCATTGATTTCGCCCACAGCAGTGGCGGCAAACGGCGACGGGAACCAGAACACATCGCTCTCGTTCACCACATCACCCACGGTGTAGATGCTCTTCACGCCAACAGCGGCCCACGACGTGAGTTCATCGTCATAGAGGTAAACCTGCTTGCCACCTTTGTCGATGTCGTAGGAGTCGGTGTAGTTATAGGGCACCTGTGTCATGTCCTCCTCGATAAAGATGTAGTCATCGGTGGTGAAGGCAAACACCCCTATCTCGCCAGGCTTCTCGTAGAGAATCTGGTAACTGAGCAGAGCGGGAAAGATGTCGTTGCCATCAACATCGGTGGTGGGTATGATCATCGACACATAGTAGCCATACTTGTCTTGCACAAACTCGGTAATTTCGGGCATGGCGGGGGTGGCAGGAGTGGGCTGCACGCCAGTGAGCGTGACGTTGATGTACTCGTCGAGAACCGTCTCCTCGGCAGTGGTGGTGTAGCCATCGGCACTGGTGAAGGTGTTGGATGCCTCGTCGTAGGCAAACACTGCCCCGTCGAAGTAGAGGTCGTAGCTGTCGCCCCAGAAGTCAAACGCGCCCATGTAAGCCTCGGGGAAGGTGGCCACGCCGTCGGCCAGCGTGCCCTTCACCCAGCCGGCAGGCAGGTAGTCGATGCTAAGGCCCTGGATGTAGATGTCGTCGCCATCGCGCACCACAAACACCTCCGCCTCTTTGTTCCTGTTCACATAGGTGTCGTAACCCACAAACTTGTACATTTCCGGCTCGATGCCCTCGGGCGGGGTCACCGGAGTCTCACCCTCGGCAGCCGTCACCACAGCCGATGCCGCCCGCAGCTGCTGCACCTTGGCAGCACGACTCGTGCTTGCCACAACGCCTGCCTGAGCCAGCATTGCCGCAAGACAAACCATCATCAGCGTAATCTTTTTCATAAGCTTGCAATTTATCATGTTAGTAAATCCATTAACGTCATCTATCGCAGCACCATCGCTGAACCGCTGGCAAAATTACGTAATAATTACCAACCCGCCAACAAAATCTCCTCAAAAAATGGCCTTTTACCAACGATGAGTTGACACTGTTGTTTTTATCGCTTTTTGTTTAAAAAAAATTAAGAAACGTAAATCTGTTTGCGAATATAATTTTGAGTTTCTAATTTTGTAAATTCTTATTCGAATAAGAACAAATCTTTCTCATGTTTTGCCTCAAAATCAAATAACAATTTCCTATGAACTATCTATCTTCACTTTCGCGCCGATGGTTTCTGTCGGCTTTGCTGATGAGCAATTTTGTCTGGTCTTTTGCCAGCAGCTCGACCAGTTTATCGAGCTGGGATGATTTTGACGACAACACTCCGCTTTTTGACCTGAGCGGCAACGCCGTCACCAAAGGAAACTACAAGGATTTTGCCTCCCTTGGTTTCATCTACGACCCCGAGTCGAACACGCTCACGCTGGAAAACATCACATCCTCGATTCTCGGGGTGGAGGAATACTTTGAAGAGAACTTTGGCCCGCTCACCATCGTCCTGAAAGGCGAGAGTCACTTTGAAATGATGTATTTAGGCACCAACGCCACTCTAACGGGCGATGGACATCTCACGCTTCAGGGGGGCTGGCAATTCGACATCTGGCCGGGGGCACTTCATTGCACCAAAGCCCTCATCACCGGTGGCTGCACTATCGAAGTGTCGGGTTGGCACGCCATCGAGGGACAATCGTATACGGTCGACGGCGCCACGGTGATGCTCACAGGGAACATGAACGTGGGTGAGTTCACGCTCAAAAACTGTCATGTGGCAAGTCCCGAAGGTGCAGTGTTCGACCCGCAGAGGCGCACCTTTGTGCTTAACGGGCAAGAAATCGAATCGCTACTCATCACCCCCGACGAGAATATTGAAATCTACGACCTGACGATTGCCGGCATTCCCGTTACGAGCGAAAACACCACAGCGGTTGCCGGACTGCCCCTCTCCGGTGGCATATGCTACGACAACACAAGCAAAACACTGTATCTGAACGAAGCCAGCATCAATGGTGCCATCAAGTGGAGCAACGCCGAGCCGCTCACCATCGCACTCACGGGTCGAAGCCAAGCCAACAGCATCGAAACGGAAGCCGACCTGACCATAACCAATGGAGGAATCCTGAATGTGGGTCCGATGAATGACGAGAATATTTTCTACCTCGCGGGATTCTCGCTGCACGGACACACGGTCACGGTGATAGAAGGCAGCACCTTGACCGGCTCGGCCTACCGCGAGGGGCCGCGATTTGCCAAGCTTTTCCACGACAACGATGGCCTTCCCGTCTTTGTGGTCGACAATGCCACGCTCGCGCTCTACGACAGCACTTACGACCCGATGTTCGAATCATCGAATTTCGACACCGATGTGAAAAAACTGACTTATGTGCTCACCAACTGCCATATCGCCAAACCCGACGATGCTTATTATATTCCCGAAGAACAACGCATCGTGCGGCGCACAAGTCACGAGCCGCTCTACATGTTCACCATCGAACCAGGGGTATCGCCTTGCGACCTGAACTACGACGGCACCGTGGATGTAGACGATTTGAACAAACTGGTGAACGCGATGCTTGGGCACATCCCACAATCGACCCACGTCGATGTGGACGGGAATGGTGTTATCGATATTGATGACTTGAACCTGATTGTGAATGCCATCATCAGTAAAAACAAGTGATATAGAACACATTGTGTGATTTTGAAATAAAGTTGTCTGCATACATTTTTAAACTTAATTTATTTAAAATCTTATAAAAAATTAGTACTATTTTTTACGCTTTTCCTATTCGTGAGCGTCGCTTTCGCACAAAAGAAACCGACATGGAAAACAGTAAGTGATGACGAGATGGTCACCATTTCCTATGACACCAACATTACCACGGACAAGAAAGGAAGGCACATTGTTTGGGTAAAAGCTGTTTACCACACCAGTGACTGGCAAAATTATTTTGCAAGCGAAATTGGCAGTCGCACTCCGGTCGTTACAACACAGACAAAAGCGATGTATGATGAAGACTATAACTATGTGATGGTCCGCCAAGTAAAGTGTTATAGTAAATCTGGTAAATTGTTATTCGATAGCGGAGATGATACTTCGGCAGGATGGGGGATAGTTAATGCTTCCGACCCTGTTGGTATTGTTGGAGAGTATCTCACGCCGCCTCGATATTAAAAAAGTGTAAGGCGCAATATGGCAATATGAGATGACACACTGGTGTCCACGAGAATCCATTAACAAATCTCTAAAACACTCATCACAACTCATATCATTGCGCTTAAACCGACTGACTCCCTACTTTTGAAAAGAGCACCTTTGTGCCAAACTTAATATTTGGAAGCAAAAGGACTCAGGAACAGTGGACGATACATCTTTTTCACAACTTTGCGATTTCCTCCCTGTGGAGTATTTCAAATGGCTCGTGAAGAAGTGTGAAGGCAACAAGTACGCCAAGACATTCACGTGCTAGAACCATTTACTGGAAGAATAACCAGCCGTGCACCCCCCCTCGCTGATGTGGGGGGCACGGCTGCTTGATGTGGCGGGTTAGCAAAAAAAATATCGACATGTGTGGCAATAATGCGGCACAGACTGCGTTATTCTTTTTGCAATGCTTAGATTTTCGGCACGACATATGATGCTTTTGGTAGCGGCACTCGTGGGTGTCGCCACCCTTGTTGCGCAGGACAACGACAAGATTCTGAACCGGCAGTATGCCGACATGAAACGGCTTCACTTCGGCTTCTCGGTGGGTGTGAATTTCCAGGACCTCCACATCCAGAACAACGGCCACATCACCGATGACGGCGAGCAATGGTGGGCCGACGTGCCCAGCCACTCGCCAGGGTTCTGCGTGAACGTGCTGGGCGACCTGCGCCTGGGCAAGCACTTCAACCTGCGCCTGTCGCCAGGACTCTACTTCGGCAACAAAGTGGTGAAGTTCCGCAACGCTTTGGGCGACCCCGAGGCACCCGAGAAATCGCATTACCTGCAATCGCAAAACGTGAAAGCCACCTATGTGGTGATGCCGTTCGACCTCAAGGTGTCGGCATTACGCTACCACAACCTGCGGCCTTACTTCACCGGCGGCGTGATGCCGGTGTTCGACGTGAGCAAAGACCGCAGCGACCAGTTGAAGTTGAAAAACATGGATGTGATGCTCACCGTGGGCATGGGATGCGACTTCTATCTGCCGTTCTTCAAACTTTGCCCCGAGGTGAAATTCTGCTTCGGACTGAAGAACCTGCTCCAGAAGAACCGCCCCGACCTGCAAGACGACCCCGAGATGTTGCGTTTCACCGAGAGCGTGGACAAAGTGACCAACAACATGGTCGTGCTCACATTCTACTTTGAATGACAACGAAATGAAGAAGGCAAGCAACATCCTCGTGAGTGTGGCATTGTCCACTGTGCTTTGGCTGTGGTGCGCTCTGGCGGCACAAGCGCAGACCGATGCGCAGCTGTCGCAATACTGGGCTGTGCCGGCCTACTACAACCCCGCCACCATAGGCCTCACCGACTTCATCCACATCAGCGGCGGCGCACGGCTGCAGTGGGTGGGCATCAAGCACGCCCCCTACACGTTCATGGCCCTGGCCGACATGCCGTTCCGCTTCTTCGAGCGCCGCTGGGGCGTGGGAGTGCGCTTGCAGCAGGAGAACCTAGGCCTCTACAAGAGCGTGCAGGCCGCAGCGCAGCTGGCTTGGAAGAAGAACATGCTGGGCGGCGTGCTCAGTGTGGGTGTGCAGCCGGGAATGATCAACCAGACCTTCGACGGCTCACTCGTCGAGATGCCCGAGGGCGACGAGTACCACCAAAGCTCAAGCTCCGACGAGGCCATCCCCTCTGGAACGGTGAGCGGCACGTCGTTCGACGTGGCAGCCGGCGTGGCCTTCCACCACAGGCACTGGTGGGCGGGGGCCTCGGTGACACACATCACCGCCCCCGTGGTCACCATGAAACAGGGCGAGAGCGAGGAGAAACAATATGAGTTCAACACCGACCGAACCTATTATTTCATGGCCGGTGGCAATATTCCGATTAAAAACACGTTATTTGAAGTGATGCCCTCGATGCTGTTCAAGACCGACTTGAACTTCTGGCAGGCCGAAGTCACCGCACGGCTGCGCTACAACAAATTCCTGAGCGCCGCCGTGGGCTACCGCTACCAGGATGCCCTCTCGGTGCAGGTGGGAGCCGAGTTCAAGAACTTCTTCATCGGCTACAACTACGACTGGCCACTGTCGGCCATTCGAGTGTCGGGAGGCAGCCACGAGGTGTTTGTGTCCTACAACGTGAAGCTCGACATGGGCGAGAAAAACCGCAACACCCACAAGAGCATACGTATCATGTAGAACCCGTAGGACTGATATAGAAACAAAAAACTGATTTAGGCGCGGCGGCATGGCCGTTGCAGCCAGAAACGATAGGATATGAAAAAGATTTTGCTGATAATTGCGATTGCGATTGTGATGGTGTCGTGTGGCGCGGTGCGCGGAGGCGGCAGCCAGGCCGGTGGAGAGGTCACCGGCGTGGGAGCCTGCTCCTACAACGAGCCTGTACCCTACGGCATGGTGCTCGTGGACGTGGGCTCGATGCGCGAGGGACCCTCGGCACGCGACTCGGTGTGGGGCATCGACTCCACCGCTCACGGCATCTCGGTCGACGCCTTCTGGATGGACGAAACCGAAATCACCAACTCCAAGTACAAGCAGTTTGTGTATTGGGTGCGCGACTCCATCATCCGCGAACGTCTGGCCGACCCCGCCTATGGCGGCAACGAGGAGTTTAAAATCGAGGAGGACAAGGAGGGCAACCCCGTGACTCCGCATCTGGACTGGAGCAAGAGCATCCCCTGGAAGAATCCCAGCGAGGATGAGGAACGCGCCATCGAGAGCGTGTACCGCATCAACCCCATCACCGGCAAGAAAGAGCTCGACCCCACGCAGATGAACTACCGCTACGAGATTTACAACCTCACCGAGGCCGCCAAGCGCAAAAACCGCTTCGATGCCACGCGGCGCGACTACAACACCGACCATGATGTGGACATGACCATGCCCACCATCAGCAAGGACACCGCATTTGTCGACGACGACGGACGCATCATTCGCCAAACCATCACCCGCCCGTTGCAGAGTGAGTTCGACTTCGTGAACACCTACATCGTGAACATCTATCCCGACACCACCTGCTGGATCAACGACTTCGACAATGCCTACAACGAGCCCTACGTGCGCATGTATTTCGCCAACTGCAACTACAACTTCCACCCCGTGGTGGGTGTGAGTTGGGAGCAGGCCAACGCCTTCTGTGTGTGGCGCACCGAGTTCCTGAAGAAGTCGCTCGGCAAGGAGGGCGTGTATGTGGAGCCGTTCCGTCTGCCCACCGAGGCCGAATGGGAGTTTGCGGCACGTGCCGGATACAACGAGAACAAATATCCCTGGGAGGGCGACCTGCCCATCACCGAGGAGGACGGCTGCTTCTATGCCAACTTCAAGCCGCAGGAGGGCAACTATGTGAAGGACGGAAACATCATCACCGCC
>JAFYCU010000038.1 GCA_017545095.1 Muribaculaceae bacterium
CTCGCTGTGCATCCAACTCGATGCCACGGCCTACAGCGCGTACGTCATCACCATCTCGAGCGACTATGCGAGCCTGGACTACTACCCCACATCGTCGCTGGTCATCATCCCCGCCGCTGCGCTGAGCGAGATCACCAACATATACATCGACAGCAACGACTGCGGAGCCTACGAGGGCGTGCTCGACATGAATGCTGTCGGCAACATGTACTAAGATTTTTTTATTAACCAAGGGTGGCAACACCCATAGACATCGTTGTAAACAATTCAAATAGCGACTAACAAACCCAACTGAACCGCTCCCCGCCCTCTGGGGCCTGTCCGAAACCCGCCCTTGGCGGTGGCTTCCGCCGCCAAGGGGATTGAGAGAAAACAAACCGCGATTTTTGCATATTATTTATAAAATCAGAACTAATTCATTTAATAATATTTAAATATAGGGGGGTGATTGGGGACTATAAATATTTTACATAACTTTGCGAATGCATTTTCAAACAACCTAAAAAGCATTGCATTATGGATGGGAACATCAAACTTGTTTTGTTTTCGTTAGTGATTTATCTCACTGGCATGTCGGCATGGTCGCAGACACCCACCGCCGAGGTCCATGACCCGAGCGAGTATCTGTCGGGCACACTGCCGGTGATGTACATCAACACGCAAGACAGCACCCCAATCACGTCCAAGATCAATTATATCGAGGGTTCCTATTGGCTCGATGCCACGGGTTTCGAGGACCGCTACGAGTCAATCGGCAGCCGCGAGGAGCCTCTTCCGTTGCAGATCAGAGGCCGTGGCAACGCCTCCTGGTTCCGAAGTGAGAAAAAGCCATATCGCGTGAAACTCGGCAAGAAAGCCCCGCTGCTGGGCATGGAGGCCAGCAAGCACTTCTGCCTGATGGCGCACATCAGCGGCATATACATGGCCGACCTCTCGGGTTTCGAGCTCTCGCGGCGCATAGGCAAACCGTGGACACCTGAAATGAGGCCGGTGGAGCTTGTGCTCAACGGCGACTATGTGGGGCTGTACTGGATCACCGAGCAAATAAGGATTGCCAAAAAACGGGTCAACATCACCGAACAAGCGAACGGTGAGGAAAACCCCGAGGCTATCACAGGTGGGTGGCTCATGGAAATCGACAACATGGCCGACCCGAACCAGTTTGTCATCGCCGACCGAAGCGACTCCTCCGCGTTGAGGACCACCTGGCACTCGCCCGACACCCTTTCCCCTGCCCAGCTTGACTATATCAAGCAGCTGGTCATCACCGTGGACTCGCTCATTTATGTCCCCGACAAGAACAACACCGAGTGGGAACGGTATATTGACATCGATGAGTTGGTGCGCTTCTACATCGTCAACGAGATGGTGGACAACACCGAGAGTTTCAGCGGCAGCTGCTTCTGGTACAAAGACCGGGGTGCCGACGCGAAGATCATCTTCGGACCCGTGTGGGATTTCGGAAGCGTTTACTCACACGCCACCAATTTCATCTATTGCTCGCCGGCCGGCTGGTCGCACCAGCACTGGATTGGCGAGCTGGCGAAATTCAACCGTTTCCAGCAGCATGTCAGGCGTGTGTGGCAGGAAGTGAAGGACAGGCAAGTATACGACATGGACCAGTACTACGACTCCATCATGGCCGAGGTGAGAGCAGCCGCAGGGGCCGACCTTAGGCGATGGCCCGACCTCGTGCCAAAAAACCTGGACTATATTGTGAACTTCTACAAGACACACCTTCAAGCCAAATGCAGCTGGCTCGACAAGATGTGGGGCGGGGAGTTCACCGTTTACGGAGACCTGAACTTTGACAACGTCATCGACATAGAGGACGTGAACCAGCTCATCAACATGGTGCTCGGACACACATCCAACAACCGGTCAGCCGACCTGAACTTCGACGAAGCCATTGACATTGAGGACATCAACATACTCATCAACAGGCTCCTGAGAAAAGACACCTAAACCTGTTTATCGCAGGTCGCCTGCCCTCGGTCGTCGCCATCCCCGCCGACCTGGCCCGCCGACTCACCTACATGCTCATCGACAGTGAGGACGTGGGTGCCTACGAAGCCTCGGTCAGCATCAACACCGGCACCGAGTGAGCCGTTACTGATAAGGTGGAATCACTCGCTAACTTCGCCGCAAATCGCTTAGCGACTAACAGAACCAACTGAACCGCTCCCCGCCCTCCGGGGCCTGCCAGAAACCCGCCCTTGGCGGTGATTTCCACCGCCAAGGGGGATTGAGAAGAATCATCAAATACAATTATTTAAATTTAAATTACATTCAAGATGAAAAAATTTATTCTAATCTCAGCAGCTTTGCTGCTTGCAGCCGTCAGCGCGACGGCGCAGCTTGACCGGGGGACTGTTATCAAAAAAGGTGCGCAAGTGAACATCAATCCGAAATGAGACCATTTTTCTTGCAAATTCAAGAAAGATCGTGTATCTTTGCAAAAAACATTTAAACAGAAGAAGAAATGAAACAGCTGTATTTATCATTGATTCTGTGTCTGGCGGCCATGGCCGTGCAGGCGCACATCTACGATCCCATCGCCTGCGAGGGCAAGCTCTGGCAATGCATAGTGCTTTCTAATGACTGCATTTCAGTGCACCATATAACCGAGTTCCGCATTCAAGGCGACACTGTGATCAACGGCATTGAATACAAGAAAGCGCAGACGCGCACTGTGTGGGAAACGAGCGAGAGCGAATGGCGTGACATCGCAGCCGTGCGCGACAAAGCACGCCGCACCTATATCATCTACACCGACTCTTGGTACCAGCAACGTTACGCTCATCTGGTTGATTCGGCAACTGGTGAGATTCTGTTGTATGATTTTTCACTCGGAGGTATGCACCGAGGAGAAATGAATCTGTATGGAAAGCATGTGGATGTTGGCTATTCATCAAACATCATGTCTGGAGGCAAAGAATGGCGTAACCTGTCTGCTTTTTCACTGGATTCTGGTGTGATTGGTGGCTTCGAATGGACTGAAGGCATTGGCAACATGCATGGTGAACCAATGCGTCCGGCGTACGACATCCCAGACATAGACCGCGTTAAGTTCTTCATGAACGGAGAACTGATATATGACAGCTCTGAGTTTGAGTTTAAGGATGAGCCCGCAAGTGGTGACGCCAACGGCGACGGGGTGACGGACATCGAGGATGTGTCGGCTGTCATCAACGCAATTCTGGGATATCCCATTAACGAAGAAGCATGGGACGATGTTTCGGCAGACATTCACGAAAATCCCAATGTTGACCACATCAACTACATTGTCAACCGAATTCTCGGCAAAGACAAACAGTAATCAGCATGTAATTATCTTTAACTATTAATCAAAGACACTATGAAGACTTTAAAAACCCTTTGGCTGTCGGTCGCGATGTGCGCCGCAGCCTTCACCAGCTTGAATGCCAACGCCCAAAGCTACGGGCCGAGCATGATTGAGGACAAATTGTATTTCCAAGACCTTTCCATCGCCCCCGGCGAGGATATGCTGGTGGAACTCTGGATCGACAACACC
>JAFYCU010000039.1 GCA_017545095.1 Muribaculaceae bacterium
AGGAACGCGAACAGCGCACACGCGACCTCGCACGGCAGCTCGCCGAAGACACGTTCTTCAACAACGGCGGCAACCTCACCGCCGACGACACCAACGCCGTGCTCCGCTACCTGCGCGGTGCGGCACGCGACCAGCGAGGCTACGACACCGACACCGCAAAGGCCGTCACAGGTCTCGCCAAGGCCATGCAAAAGGCAGGACTCTTCAACGGACTCACCGACCACGAAGTCTCCATGACCCTCACCGCCATCAAGAACGCCGTCGGCCGCGAAGACCTCCAACGCTCAACCGACCGACTACACAACGAACGATTACAGAGGCATATGGCAGAAAAAGTGCGAAAAGTACGCAAAAAATTTAGAGACTTTAACGGAAAAAATTTCCATCAAAATCTCTAACTACTTGATTTTCAATCGTGGGCACTAACGGATTCGAACCATTGACCCCCTGCTTGTAAGGCAGGTGCTCTGAACCAGCTGAGCTAAGCACCCTTGCTTTGGTTGAAAAGCGTTGCAAAATTACTGCTTTTTAAAGAGATGACCAAATTTTTCGCCATTTTTTTCGCCATGAGCGGATTTTGACGTAATTTTGCAGAACAAACTCACCCGTGAGAACTGCCTGAATTTATATGGACTCATAACTTTAATCAATACAGATAAATAAACTATGACCAACTACGTATTTTTTGCTAATGGGTTTGAAGAGATTGAAGCTCTGACCATCGTTGATGTTCTGCGTCGCGCAGGCATGGAAGTGAAGACCATCGCGGTTCATTTCTGCCGAGAGGTGACTGGAGCTCATGGTGTGACCGTGATCACCGACGGCTTAATGGACGACGTGAAGCCTACCGATGGCTGGCTGATTCTGCCCGGCGGTATGCCTGGAGCAACGAACCTGAAATTGTACGAGCCTCTGGGAGAGATGCTTGCTCGCCACGAAGCCGACGGAAAGAAGATTGCTGCCATCTGCGCGTCACCGTCGGTTGTGCTGGCCCCGATTGGACTGCTCGACGAGCGCAAAGCCACCTGCTATCCGGGCATGGAGTGTAAGGGATGCGGGGCGATATGGGTCGACGACATGGTGGTGACCGATGGCAATGTCATCACCGGCCGCGGTCCTGCTGCCGCCATCGAGTTTGCGCTTGCCATCGTGGCCCATGAGATGGGGCCCGAAGTGGCAAAGGAAATAGCCGACGGGATGTTGGTGCCATAAAAAACAAATGGGGCAACGCATCTCACGATGAATCGGCCCCACACATTGAATCAACTTCAGTTAGAGTGTTTCGCAAAATTACTACATTTCAATATGTTGCCACAAATAAATCGTAGACTTTTTTCGGTAGTTCGGTGTTTTTGGTTGGATTACTACTTGAAATAGTAAGTGACCGAAGCGTTCCAGCACCGGTTTTTCGCTATCATCTCGTCGAGTAGTCGAGTGCGAAAGGTTTCTCCAATGCTGAAGCTATAGCTCACGCCCACCTGCACGTGACGCACGATCTCGACCCCGGCACCAAAGTGCAATAGCACGCTCACGGGGTTGTAGTCGTTGGTGTCGGCCAAGTTCTTGCCCACAAGAAACGAGAATGTGGGTCCGACAAAAAGCATGGGCATGAGGGTGTTTTCAAACCCGCCCAATCGCTGGAATTTGAACTTGAGGTTGAGGGGCACATCTATGTTGTGCATCAGGCACGTTTCGTTGCCCAAGCCGAGCGATGACCACACCTTTCGGTCGCCATAGTGAATCTTACCGCTACGCAGCGAATAGAGCAGTGAGCCATCGACACTGAATCCAATGCCGTGGATGTTCACCTCGCCTGTGACTCCCGCAACAGGTCCCCATCCATGGTCCACACCGATGATGTCGGTTTGCTTGAAGTGGATGGTGTTCAAGTTGGCACCCAGCGTGACACCCCAGCGCGACTCGCTCTGGGCGTGGGCCACACCCGACGACAACAAACTGAACAGAGCCGCAACAGCGATGATGATTCTTCGGATTTCTCGATTCATGATTCTCGAATGATAAATTGGTCATGCCCAGCGCCAACGCTAGGCCATGTGATTTAGGAGTTGCAAAATTACAACTATTTTTTCATATACGGCAAGAAAACGCGTATTTTTCAGCGAAGCAAAATCTTCTTGGAACGGCGAGCCTGCATCTCGCCATACAGCTACAATGAGCAGCCATTTCGTAACTTGGTCTAAAAGAGGAAAGCCGCGGTCACGGTCCAGCACTGGTCTTTTCCCTTGATGAGCGTGCCGTCTTGCTCCAGTCCCACTTTTTTGAAGGCATCGGTGATGCCTATGCCATAGCTGGCCTGCAGTTGCAAGCGGCGGAACAACTCCACTCCCAGCCCCACGTCCCACGAGGTGAACACCGAGCGGTTGTCCCAAGTGATGTCCTTCGACTCGGCACAAAGAAAGGCGAAATTTGGTCCGGTGAAGGCGTAAGGCACCAGCACGCGATTCAGCCCGATGATGGAAAGCCCGTAGCGCAGGTGGAGTGGAATCTCGATATAGTCGCGCCGATAGGTCACTTCCTCATGCGAGAAAGAATCGTTGCGGTGGCTATAAAGCACCGAAGCATCGATGGCGAGTCCGGTGACAGGCAGAGATAGGTCGAACTGCAAACCGGCAGCAAAGCCAGCCCGGTTGTCGGCCGAGAGCACCTTGTTGTCGAAACTCAAACGGCTCACCACCAGCCCCCCCTTGAGACCAAAGCGGAACTGAGCATGCGCAGCGCAAGCACACAGCAGCGCGGCTATCAAAATCAAGGATAATCGTTTCATTTTCATCAGTTCATTTTAGCTTGAAAACACATTGCTGTGGATTTTTACGCTCCAAAGCTACACATTTTTTTTCGAATAAGGTTGGTTGAGATTGTGAAAACTCGTGAAAGGGGTTGATATTGTCGCAATTTCCGTGTAAATTTGCACAATTTTTCATACACAATGCCCATGTCCCCCACCCCACGACTCCGTTACGCCACCATTGCGCTACTGGCATGCGCAGCCCTTGCCGGTCTGTGGCTGAGCCACAACAGAAAGCAATTTCACAACTTGCAAGGCAGCGTGTGGACCACCGACTATCACATCACCTATGAGCATTCACGAGTGCTCGACGACTCGGTTCAGCTGGTGCTTCAGCGCGTGGATAACAGTGCGTCGATGTATAACCCAACATCGCAGCTCAGCAGGCTTAACGCCAACGAAATCGATACCGTTGACGATATCCTCGCCCGCCTCTACACAGCCTCGCAGCAAGTGTACAGCGCCAGTGGCGGAGCGTTCGACCCCACGGTGCTACCGCTGGTGGAAGCCTGGGGTTTTGCCCGAAAAGGCGGTACACCCCCCACGCAGCAGGTCATCGACAGCCTGCTGGCCATCGTGGGATTCCACAAAACCGCGCTCCACGGCAGACGACTCAGCAAGCAAGACTCCCGAATCCGTTTCGACTTCAGCAGCATCGCCAAGGGATTGGCATGCGATGAGGTGGGACGAATGCTGCATCGCAACGGGGTGTCGAACTTTCTGGTGGAGATAGGTGGCGAAGTGATGGCGTGCGGCAGCAATCCACGTGGCGGGCAGTGGCATGTGTCGGTTGACCTGCCTACTGCCGACACTGCCGCCGTTGACCACGACTCGGCCATGGTACTCGCCCTCGACAGCGGTGCTGTGGCCACGAGCGGCAGCTACCGTAAATGGCGCGAGGTGGACGGGCAACGCGTGTCGCACATTGTGGACCCCCGCACGGGGCAAGCCAGTGTGAGCCACCTGCTGAGTGTGACCGTGCTTGCCGCCGACTGCATGACAGCCGACGCCTGGGCCACGGCGTGCATGGTGATGGGGTGCGAGCGCGTGATCGACTTGATGGAAAACCGCACCGACCTGGGTGTGATGACCATCAGCACTGATGAGAAGGGCAACTACATCGTGTGGTCCAACGTCCGTTTTGCCCAATGCGTGGTGCAGACTCCATAGCCCCACCAGCCGCACACCAAATGGGTGCAGCCACAAAAAAACAATCCCCCATCACCGACGAAGTGACAAGGGGATTTGGTCGTTTTGGGTCGAGGTTCATGCCTCTGACTCTTCTTTGTCTTTGTTGCGGCTGCGCGAGCGGTGCTCTTTCTTGCTCGTGGAGCTGCTGCTTGTGTCTTTCTCCTCTTTAAGGTCAATTTCATTGTGGTCTTTGTCGATCACGCGATACTCAAGATAGTTGAGCGTTTGGTCGGGCTTGATTCGGAACTTGCGTCCAAACTCCCGGCGCCAGTTGAAATACTCGCTGATGAGTCCCTTCTTGAGATAGGCATCGACAAATGGGTGTACATACATAATAAAGTTGCTCACCTTGAGTGAGTTGACGAGATAATCAATCTTGTCTTTCAACTTGTCGGTAAAAAGCAGCGAGGGTTGCACGACACCTTTTCCTCCACACGAGGGACAAGTTTCCTCGGTGGTGATGTCGAGAGCCGGCCTCACGCGTTGCCGCGTGATTTGCATCAGTCCGAACTTGCTCAGCGGCAATATGTTGTGCCGAGCACGGTCTTTGGCCATGAGTTCTTTCATATACTGGTAGAGCTGCTGCCGGTGCTCGGCTTTGGCCATATCGATGAAGTCGATAACGATGATGCCTCCCATATCCCGCAACCTGAACTGCCGCGCTATCTCCTCGGCGGCCAGCAGGTTAACGTTGAGTGCGTTACTCTCTTGATCGGAGGATGCTTTGGACCGATTGCCAGAGTTGACATCAATCACATGGAGTGCCTCGGTGCTTTCTATGATTATGTATGCGCCCGAACGAAATGACACCGTTTTGCCGAACGAAGTCTTGATTTGACGAGTGATGTTGAACTTGTCAAAGATGGGCGCGTCGTCGGTGTAAAGTTTCACGATATCACTGCGATCGGGTGCGATTAGGCTCACATAGTTGTGAATCTGCTCAAAGATATCAGCATCGTTGACGGTAATGCTCTCGAAGTCGGGATTGAAAATGTCGCGGATTTCGCCCACTGCACGACTTTCCTCCTCGTAGAGCAACGACGGCGGGTCGCAATATTGCAGCTTGGCGATGGCATCGTCCCAACTCTTGAGCAGTACTTTAAGTTCGGTATTCAGTTCGGCGGCTTTCTTGTTCTCGGCCGATGTGCGAATGATCACACCGAAATTCTTAGGCTTGATGCTCTCGATAAGGTTACGCAGTCGCCGTTTCTCGGCTTGGTCCTTGATTTTCTGAGAAACGGAGATTTTGTCGTTGAACGGTGAAAGCACCAGAAAGCGTCCGGTGAAGGTGATTTCGGTTGTGAGCCTCGGCCCTTTGGTCGAAATGGGTTCTTTGGCCACCTGCACAATCAACTCCTGACCCTGCGAGAGCACATCGGTGATTGCGCCATGCTTGGTGATGTCGGCCTGAAGCTTGAGTTTGGAAATCGATGCGGGTTTCTTACCCTTGTTGTCACGAATGCCTTTGATGAATTGAGCGTAGGAGTTGAACTGTGAGCCTAAGTCCAGATAGTGAAGAAAAGCATCCTTGCCATAACCCACGTTAACAAACGCGGCATTAAGGCCCGGCATGAGTTTCTTCACCTTGGCCAGGTAGAGGTTGCCCACGGCATAGGAGGCGTCGCGCGACTCCCGCTGCAACGACACCAGCCGCCCGTCCTCGGTGAGGGCGGTATTGATGGTGGTGGGCGTTACGTCAACTACTAAATCACTTCTCATCGCAGAAGGTTACAGATTGAAATTACATAATCATATATGAGCCGCCAGCGTCATCTCGAATGTGGCAGTCGATCCAGCGTGGAGACTCGGCACATCGACACGGCAGCGACGGCTTGGGAACAAAACACAAAGAACAAACTCAAGTGTGCAGCGCCGGCTACGTCAGATGAGTTTGTCCTCAGTATGACATAATCGATGAAAGAATCAATTATTTCTTGTTTTTGTGGCGATTCTTTCTAAGTCTTTTTTTGCGCTTGTGCGTTGCCATCTTGTGGCCTTTACGTTTCTTTCCGCTTGGCATGTTGCTTAGTTTTTGATGTTAATAAAAATTATCTACAGCTCATCGGTTGTTCACCAATCATCAATCCTCAGCCTTGACCTTCTCCATGAAAGTCTTAGCGGGCTTGAAAGCCGGAATCTTGTGCTCGGGAATGATGATGGTTGTGTTCTTCGAGATGTTGCGGGCGGTCTTCTGCGAGCGGGTCTTGACGATGAAGCTACCAAATCCGCGCAGATACACGTTCTCACCTTCGGTCAGAGATTCTCTCACGGTCTCCATGAATTTCTCGATGGTCAACAATACTGACGCTTTGTCGATGCCTGTTTGCTTAGCGATTTCGCTAACGATTTCTGCTTTTGTCATTGTGTTAAAGAATAACTTATTTAATTGATTTAAATGCTTTTATATGCTTCTTTTGACTGGATTCACCTGCGTAATTGAGTTACTTGAAAAGCCACTCCAGGGTCACCCTTTCGAAAAAAGCGCTGCAAATATCGGAATTATTTTTCAATTAAGTGCTATGTTTCAGCAATTTTTGCCGATTTTTTTAGAAAAATTTGCCGTTGGCCATTTTCTCATGGCTTGGCCATCACACATGAACTATACTCCACATTATTAAATAGTAATGCTCGGAACGGCCACACACGGCATTCACTTTTGATACACGCGCACATATTCCACAGCCATTGTCACCGGCAAAGCGCCCTCATCTACGCCTCGCATGCCGCCCCAGTCGCCGCCCCAGGCCAGGTTGAGGATGAGATAGAACGGCTTGTCGAACGGCCAGGTGTCGACCCCGCCGCCATCGTTGCGATAGGTGAGCAGCTCCTTGTGATCGACATAGAAAGTCATATAGTCGGCTGTCCATTCCATCGAATAGACGTGGAAATCGCTCTCGGCGGTGCCAATGTTGCGTGCTGCATGCTCGATGCGTGTGCCGCCGTTGTTGTAGCGGTGGCAGTGAATGGTGCTCGACACCTCGTTGGGCACCACACCCACCTCTTCCATGATGTCGATTTCGCCGCAGTTGGGCCACGGATTAAGGTTATAGTCGTTGTTGGCTGGCATCATCCAGAAAGCAGGCCAAGTACCCTTGCCCTTGGGTAGCTTGATTTTAGCTTCGAAATAGCCGTACTGCCACCCCATGTCGTAGCCAGCATAGACACGCCCTGAATACACGCCGTCACCATCCTTAAACGCTGTGATAAGCAGTTTGCCATCCACAATCTGTGTCACGCGGCGACCGTTGTGCTCACCATCGACATAGGCTTGCAGCTCGTTGTTGACGCGCCCCGCTGGCCACACCTCGTGCACCCAGTCGTCGCTCAGCACCGAGCCACGGTCAAACTCATCGTGCCACACCAAATCGTAGTCGGGCAGTACGCACTGGAGCGAGTCGGTAAGTTTTGCACTCTCGTTGGCAGCTTGCTCCACCGTGATGATGCCCTGTTGCCCCTGTGAGGCGATGGTGACGTGAGCCGTGCGTGCCGAGTTATAGGGGTTTGCCTCGGCCGTGACCACGATTTTGGCATTGGTTTGCTTTGACTGGGCCGGTGTCACGCGCACCCAGGCGGCGTCGCTCGTTGCCGTCCACTCGCCTGGAGCGGTGACGCGCACCTCACGCTGATCGGCAGCTTTTGAGAAATGTATGGCAGTTACCGTGAGGTTGACACCCTGCGGTTGAGTGTCGTCGCTGCCGTCACACGAAGTGAGCATCAATGCCGACATCGCGATGAGAAGAAGAGATAAGATTTTGGTCATGAGTGAGAAAAAGATTTATAGCGAGATGGTCTCGCCGTGGAACAACAAAGGTTGCATTCACAATGGCGGCAGTGGCACAGCTATCTTGGTGAACACGGTGCGCTGCCGCACAGTGGCATCGTCGTAGCCGCTGATGCGCTGGCCGGTCATTGGCGTGTCGGTGACCAGTAGTGTGTCGTCGATGGCCACCACACGCAAGGAGAAAGAGAGTTCGGGCGAACTCATGGCCAAGTTGCGTCCCTGAGCGGTATAGGTGTAGTTGGCACGTTCGCGGTAGTTGAGCAAGTCGCCCAAATAGGCCGTACCGTCGGCATTGAACACGTAGTAACTGCCGGAAGAAATACGCACCTCATTTCGCTTGCCCACCTTCGACTGGTCGTAGTAGAACGCATAGGCCGTGTGCCAAGCTCGGTCGCACAGACGTTGAAGCATTTCCTCGTCGGTGAATTGTGTGGTGGCCTTGTGCATCTTTCCCTCCTCGAGAAACACCTCATTAGTGGTGTCGTAGAAGAGCTTTTTCACCTCCACCTCATCGCCGCAAGCCACGGCCAGCAGCATCATGGTGGTGACGGCCATCCATAGGCAGGATTTCCTCATCATTCTGGATAATTAAGATTGTCGTTGGAGAGATTGTTGAGCACTTCAACGAGGTATTTGCGTGCCTCCCACTTGGCCATAGGCAAGTTGTTGAGCATGTAGTTGCCGCAGTCGTGAGCATTGGCACCAGGAATCTCACCATCATAGTCGGCGATGAACTCGAAGGTCTCGCGCACAAGGGGTGCGATGTCGGCGGCGGTGAGGTTTCCTTTCACGAGCAGGTAGTTGCCCGTGCAGCAGCTCATCGGCCCCCAATAGATGATGCGTGGTCCCCACACGGGGTGGTTGCGCAAGAAGGTGGAAGCCAAATGGTCGATGGTGTGCAATGCACTCTGGCTCACGGCAGGCTCGCGGTTGGGGAGCTTCATGCGAATGTCGAAGGTAGTGACCACCGCCCCACCCTCCATCACATCCTTGCGCGACACATATATGCCGCGCAGCAGTCGCGTGAGGTCGATGGTGAAGGAAACGTTGTTTTCCATATTCTTATTCGTTTTTTGTCGTCATATTGTCAGTAGGCAGCGAGCACATCGACGAGAACGTCGGTTTCAAAAATCCCGTAAATCAAGCGGTGCTTGAGCGACTTCAATGCCCGCTTGAGAAGATTCTCGTCTTCGGCAATTTCGCCCAGCGTGCGATAGATTTCGGCATTCAGTTCCAGTGCAGTAGTCATTGTGTTCCAATATTTATTTTGCAAAGTTACACAATTAGTATGAAATAACAAAATTCCTGCACTCACAATTTGGCTAGTATGTCGCTAAGCAGCGCAAAAGTGTGCGCTGGAGCTTCTTGCCAGAAGTCGTTATACTGAGCGGTGTTGTCGCTGCTGGCACCAGGCGAGTCGCTGATAACGCGCATGCTCAGGAACGGCACACCACGCAAGTGACACACCTGAGCGATGGCCCCCGACTCCATATCTACGGCGAGTGCGTCGGGGAAATGCCCCTGGATGCGCTGCACCGCCTCGAGGGTGTCGATGAACTGGTCACCAGAGCAGATAAGGCCCACGAGGATGTCGTGGCGACGCGGAATCATGTCGAGGACGCGCTGCGGAGCCTCGTAGTAGAGCGGCAGACCGTTCACAGCGCCGTAAACGCTCTCCGGGCCGCACCACACATCGTGATAGGCCACACGGGCGCCCACCACCAGGTCCATCACATGTACCTGCTTGCTGGCACCGCCGGCAACACCGGTATTGATCACCAATTCGGGGGCAAAATGGTTGATGAGTGTGAGCGCGCCAATGGCGGCGTTCACCTTTCCGATGCCACACTGCATGGCCACCACTTGGTTGGTGCCCATGCGTCCCAGGTGAAACACAGTGCCATCGATGGTTTGCTGGGTTCTCTCTTCGAGTTGAGGCAACAGCAAGGCCAGCTCCTTGTTCATTGCCACGATGATTGCAATAGTCATAGTTATGAGTTATGAGTAATGAGTAAACAAGCTTTTTTCGGCTACGAGCTGCAAGTGGCGCAATGCGGCTGTGTTTCGCAAGGCGGTGCCTTGGGACCTGTGGACTGATTGTGATTTTGAGGGCCAGGATTCTTGCTTCTTGGTTCTCGGCTCTCGGTTCTTGATTTTTGCACTCCGTCGAAATGCGCGAACAGCTCGGCGAGCACGTACATGGAGCCGCCCACATAGATAAGGTCGTTGGGTTCGGCAAGTTGTTTGGCGTGGTCGAGGGCCTCTACCACGTTGTCGTGGCAATCGCCTTGCAGCCCCAATGGAGCGGCCATGGTGCGCAAACGCTCAGCGGAGAGTGCACGCGGTGTAGCGGCTTGCGTGAAGTGGTAGTGCGCCTCACGAGGCAAAAGCGGCAAGATGTGCGCAAGGTCTTTGTCGGCCATGAAACCCACCACCATGTGGAGGTTGCGGTAGTTTTCGCTGCGCAGCTGCTGCATCGCGGCAGTGACACCGGCTATGTTATGTCCGGAATCGGCAATAATGGTGGGACGGCTGCCCAGCCGTGACCAACGACCACGCAGACCTGTGAGTCTGTTCACACAGAGGAACGCCTCAGCAACATGCTCGGCAGGCAGTTCAAAGTGATTTTGCTGCAACTGCTGCACGGCAGCCAACACGGTTGTGGCATTTTTCACCTGGTAATCGCCAACCAGTTCGCAACGCATGGCACCATAGTGAAGGGTGTTGAGAATGAGAAATCCGTCTTCATGATAGTAATCAGAGACTTGCGGCTCGTCTTGAGCAAAAACAATCGGTGCATCGCAGTCGGCGGCCTTTCGCACGAAGACCTCACGCACACCGTCCTCGGCCTCACCCACCACCACGGGAACATGGGGTTTGATGATGCCAGCTTTTTCGGTAGCAATCTGCTCAAGTGTGTCGCCAAGAAACTCGGTGTGGTCGAGCGAGATATTGGTGATGACACTCAACACGGGTGTGATGATGTTGGTACTGTCGAGCCGTCCGCCCATCCCCACCTCGAAGATGGCCACATCAACGCGCAAACGTGCAAAATAATCCATCGCCATCGCCGATGTCAGTTCAAAGAACGTGGCAGGACAGTCTAAACCGCTGTCTTGGAATCGAACAACAAAATCAATCACATCATCTTGTGATATGCATTCACCATCGACACGGATGCGCTCACGGAAGTCGACGAAATGCGGTGAGGTGAACAAGCCAACACGATAGCCACACATTTGCAAGATGGCCGCCAATAGATGCGACACTGAGCCTTTGCCATTAGTGCCGGCCACATGGATGCTGCGGTAACAACGATGCGGATTGCCGAGCCAGTTATCGAGCATGATAGCGGTGTCCAGTCCAGGCTTATAGCCCGAAGCACCCTGCCGCTCAAAGGCAGGCCGCTGAGTATAAAGGTAATCGATGGTTTCTTGGTAAGTCATTTAGAGATGAGAGATGAGTGATGAGTGATGAGTGAAGCGAGACAGCGTCTCGCCTTACGCCGACAAATTGCACGTTGCAGTATTATCCATTATCCATTGTCCATTGCCCATTGCCCCAGAGCTTCAGCGCAGCGTTCGCCATCGATGGCAGCCGAGACAATGCCACCGGCATAGCCGGCGCCCTCACCGCATGGATAAAGCCCCTCGATAGTGATGTGTCGCAACAACTCACGGTCGCGTGGGATGCGCACAGGCGATGAAGTGCGCGTTTCCACGCCAATCACAATGGCATCGTTGGTAAGGAATCCTTTGGCTTGATGACCGAAGGTCTTGAACGCCTTGCGCAGTCGGTCGCCAATAAACGGTGGCAACCACTGGTCGAGTCGCGAGGGCTGCAAGCCGGCGGTGTAGGACGATGGCGGGATGAGGCGCGATGGCTTGCAGTCAACAAAGTCCTTCATACGCTGTGCTCCAGCCACTTGGCTGGCTCCCGCTTGCTCGAAGCAAGTGCGTTCCAGGCTCTCTTGAAACCGCATCATCGCCAGCACGCCGTGGCAGTGAAACTCCTCGGGCAAATCATCGGGATGCAGCTCCACCACCATGCCCGAGTTGGCCCAATAGGTGTTGCGGCGACTGGGCGACATGCCGTTCACCACCAACTGCCCCGGTGCGCTGGCGGCAGGCACCACCACCCCACCCGGACACATACAGAACGAATATACACCACGTCCGTCCACCTGAGTGACGAAGCTATATTCAGCCGCCGGCAAATAGTCGCCACGGCCAGCGGGATTGTGATACTGAATGGCATCGATGATATGTTGCGGATGTTCTAAGCGAACGCCCACAGCCAACCCTTTAGCTTCGAGGTCGATGCCAGCAGCGTGAAGCATCTCATAGACATCGCGCGCCGAGTGTCCTGTGGCCAGAATCACAGGACCGTGAAACTCAGTGCCATCGGCACACGTCACGCCCTTCACACGATTTCCGTCGAGCAAAAGTCCATTAACCCGTGTCTGGAAATGCACTTCCCCCCCACAGGCCAGTATGGTGCCTCGCATCCGTTCGATAATGCGTGGCAGGCGGTCGCTGCCGATGTGAGGATGGGCATCCACAAGAATGTCCTCGCTGGCGCCATGCTGCACGAAAATGCCCAGTATCCGCTCCACCGAGCCACGTTTCTTGCTGCGCGTGTAGAGCTTGCCGTCGCTATATGCCCCTGCTCCGCCTTCGCCAAAACAATAGTTACTGTCGGGGTCCACTACACCCTCGCGCGAAATGCGTGCTACATCCACACGCCGGTCAATCACGTTCTTGCCTCGCTCGAGCACGATGGGTTTCACACCCAGTTCAATCAGGCGCAACGCAGCAAAGAGCCCGCCCGGCCCTGCCCCCACCACAATGGCCTGCCGTTCGCCATCCACGGGACGATAGTCGATGGGCGGCACCAAATGGTCGTCGGTCATGGGCTGGTCGATATAGACTCGCACCTTCAGGTTCACCATCACGTGGCGCTGACGCGCATCGATGCTGCGTTTGAGCACGCGCACACCCTTGATGCGGGCAGGCGACAGGTGACGTTCCTTCGCAATAAATTGGATGATGCCGGGCTCGTTCGATGCCACTCGCGGGTTGACCCGCAGCTGTATTTCTTCAATCATTGTTGGTTCATCGGTTTTTCAAGATGCAAAAGTAAGCAAAAACGCCGACTTTTCGGCTGCTTGTGGCAAAAACTCAATCATTTTTCGTAATTTTGCATTTCTTTTTCAACAACGACTATGAATCATCCCCAGCAAACAGGCATACTTTTCGACCTTGACGGCGTGCTTATCGACACCGAGGGTACCTATGCCCGGTTCTGGACCGCCGTAGACCAGCGGTACCCCACCGGAGTGCCCGATTTCGCCTTTTCAATCAAAGGGTCGAACCTGCAAGACATCCTATCCAAGCACTTTCCCGATGCCTCGATTCGCCAGCAGGTGTGGGAGATGCTCGACGGCTTTCAACAAGCGATGCGTTTCGACCTTTTCCCAGGTGCCCTGGAGCTTGTGCAGATGCTGCGGCAGGCCGACATCCCGCTGTGTGTGGTCACCAGCAGCGACCAGCGCAAGATGGACGCGTTGGCCGTGCAGCATCCCGATTTTCTGCCGCTGTTCCAAGGCATAGTCACCGGCGACATGGTGACCCACGCCAAGCCCCACCCGGAGTGTTTCTTGCGTGGTGCCGCTCTCATCCATCGCGACATCCAGCACTGCATCGTTGTGGAAGACTCGCTCAAGGGTCTGCAGGCAGGCCGTGCAGCCGGCGCACACGTGGTGGGACTCACCACCACCTACGGTCCCGAACAAGTGAAACCCTTATGCGACATCATGGCAGCCGACATCAGCCAAATCAAGCTTGAGATGCTGTTTTAGAACCGAGAACCAAGCCCATAGATTCCCTTTGTAGGTAAGCTATTGCATCAGTCATCACTCTTTATGAGATTCACCCTATTAGTTGTTGGCCGCACCACCACCGGCTACCTGAAGACCGGCATCGACGAGTATGTCAGTCGTCTTGGTCACTACGTGCAGTTCGACATCCAGCACCTGCAGGATGCCAAAAACACGCGCCACCAAAGCGAAGCGCAACAGAAAACCGCCGAAGGGCGGCAGATACTCGCCGCCGTGGAGAGTAGCGACTATGTGGTGCTGCTCGACGAACGCGGACGGGAATACAGTTCCACTGCATTCGCGCAATTCGTACAGAAACGAATGCTCAGTGGTGTGAAACGCGTGGTGTTTGTCGTGGGGGGACCTTATGGGTTCAGCCAGGAAGTATATGCCCGCGCCAACGACAAGCTCTCGTTGAGCCAGATGACCTTCCCGCACGAACTGATTCGCCTCATCTTTGTTGAGCAACTCTACCGTGCATTCACCATCCTCAACCACGAGCCCTATCATCATGATTGACCCTTGGCACGATTTTTGCCTATCGGATTGAGTTTAGAACAGATGCTGAATGTAGATTTAGCTTGAAGGAATGATTATTCACCCTCGCTTCTTGCATCTCGCATCTTAAAAGATTAACGACCCATGTTTGAAGACTTAGAAAACGAAATCAACGATGCGGCCTCCACGCGCATGATGCCCATCTTTGCTGAAATACCCAACAAAACCGAGGAAGACGAGCAGCTGCAAAGCGGCGACAAGATGGAAATCGCCATTCTTGCCATGCGCAACCTCGTGCTCTTTCCGGCCATGACCACCTCGGTGGCCATCGGCCGCGAGAAATCGATGCGCCTCGTGCAGGAGTGCATGCGCAAGCGACGCACCATCGGTGTCATCTGCCAGTTTGACAGCCACGTGGAGAATCCCACCCAGGCCGACCTGTATCAAGGCGGCACGCTGGCCGACATCATCAAGATTTTGGAACTGCCCGACGGATCCACCAATGTGATTCTGCAAGGCCGTTCCAGCTTTGTGCTGAACGAGATCACCGCCACCGAGCCTTATCTCAAGGGCACGGTGACGCTCGTCGAGGATCTAGTGCCCGAAAAAGACGACAAGGAATTTAAAATCCTTATCCAGAGCATCAAGGAAACCACAGCCAAGCTACTCAAATATTTTGAGGAAGGCGGCCGCGACCTGGCGTTTGCGATGAAGAACATCGACAACCCCGTGTATATGATGCACTTTCTGGCCACCAATCTGCCCTTTGAGGCCAGCGAGAAGCAGACGATGCTTGAGGAGCGTGACGTGCGCAAGCGCGCCTATCTGCTCTACACCTACCTGCGCCGCGAGGCACAGCTGCTCGAACTCAAGGCCGACATCCAGTCGCGCACGCGCGAGGACCTCTCGCAGCAGCAGCGCGAGCACTTCCTGCAACAGCAAATCCGCACCATTCAGGAAGAACTCGGCACCAACGACGAGGACTTGAACGAACTGGAGGCCCGCGCACAGAAAATCAAGTGGAGCGAGGCCGTGGAACAACACTACCAGAAAGAGATGAAGAAGCTCGAGCGGCTCAACCAACAGTCGCCCGACTACTCGGTGCAATATGGCTACCTCGACACCATGCTCTCGCTGCCGTGGGAGAAATACAGCCGCGATAACTTCAACCTGAGCCGCGTTGAGTCCAAGCTCAACAAAGACCATTACGGCCTGGAGAAAGTGAAAGACCGCATCCTTGAGCATCTGTCGGTGCTCAAGCTGCGCGGCGACCTCAAGGCTCCCATCCTGTGCCTCTATGGTCCTCCGGGCGTGGGCAAGACCTCGCTGGGCCGATCGGTGGCCGAGGCCCTGCACCGCAAGTATGCCCGCATCTCGCTGGGCGGACTCCACGACGAGGCCGAGATTCGCGGTCACCGGCGCACCTACATCGGCGCCATGCCGGGACGCATCATCGAGGCCCTGAAAAAGTGCGGCACGAGCAACCCCGTCATCGTCCTTGACGAAATCGACAAGGTGGGTCAGGACTACAAGGGCGACCCGTCGTCGGCACTGCTCGATGTGCTCGACCCCGAGCAGAACAGCAAGTTCCACGACAACTATCTTGACGTGGACTACGACTTGTCGAAGGTGCTGTTCATTGCCACGGCCAACAACCTGAGCACCATCAGTCAACCGCTGCTCGACCGCATGGAGGTGATCGAAATCAACGGCTATATCACCGAGGAGAAAATCGAGATTGCCAAGCGTCACCTGCTGCCCAAGCAGCTCGCCGATAATGGCTTCAAGCCCCGCGAGGTGAAGATGAACGCCGATGTGCTAACGGCCATCATCGAGCGCTACACCCGCGAGAGCGGTGTGCGCGAACTGGAGAAAAAAATCGCGCAGGTGCTACGCAAAATCGCGCGACTCAAGGCCGGCGAGCAGGAATTCCCCACCACAATCACCGTCGACATGCTGCCCGACTACCTCGGTGCCAAGGACTTCGCCCGCGACACCTATGAGGGCAACGAGTTTGCCGGTGTGGTCACCGGCCTGGCGTGGACTGCCGTGGGCGGTGAAATCCTCTATGTGGAGTCGTCGCTGGCCAAGGGCAAGGGCGAGAAGCTCACCCTGACGGGCAACCTGGGCGACGTGATGAAAGAGTCGGCGGTCATCGCCTTGCAATACCTGCGCTCGCACAGCCCGCTACTGGGCATCGACGTGGATCTGTTCGACCGCTACAACGTGCACATCCATGTGCCCGAGGGTGCCATTCCCAAGGACGGCCCATCGGCCGGCATCACCATGGTCACCTCGCTCGCCTCGTCGTTCACCCAGCGCAAGGTGCGTGACCATCTGGCCATGACCGGCGAAATCACCCTGCGCGGCAAGGTGCTGCCTGTGGGAGGCATCAAGGAGAAAATCCTCGCAGCCAAGCGCGCAGGCATCACCGACATCATCCTCTGCCGCGCTAACGAGAAAGACATCGCCGAAATCAACGACATCTACCTGCGCGGCCTCACGTTCCATTACGTCGACACCATCAAGGACGTACTCGACTACGCTCTGCTCCCCGACCGCGTGCGCGACGCCATCGAGCTGTGAGAGGCGGTTGAAAAGAATAGAACATAAGCCCTCGACAGCGGTTGACATAGCGTTACACGGGGACGGTTTTACAGGTGGTAAGAGCGTCGGATTCATAACTCGGAGGTCCTGAGTTCAAATCTCAGTCCCGATACCGCGAAAAGGAGGTTCATAGAGCCTCCTTTTTTTCCGTATATAAAAGTTGTGTAAGCAGATAACTTGCTCACTATGGAGTGTGGAGTGAGAGCCAACGCATAAGGAGGTAGATCAGCGGCCTATCAGGTTTTTGCAGTAGTCGCACAAGTCGGTTTTCCCTCGGAAGTCGCCCTTGCCTTTCGCATCACGCATGATGCAATCAGGGTTATCTTTCGGGCAGTGAGGCCAATGGTAATAGGTGTGGATAAACTCATGGCAAGCCGTCTGCCAGAGTCTATTTTTTGAGCCTAAACGATAGGTCGACACCACACAGCTGTGGTAGCAGTGCATGCTCAACCCAAGCACACCCCAGTCATCATAGCCATGCAAATTGGTGGAGATATCATTGTGCATCAGAGCGATTATTGTCGTGTGCTTCTCCTTTGGAGCCAATGATTTGAGGATGATGTTGCCGCGATAGCGCGTGTGAGCAGCGTTGAACCACTCCTTTTGGAGCGGTTTTGCCGGCAACAATTTGATGGTGTCGATGTGCACATCCACCATGGGAACAAGTCGCTTTTCCAATTCCTGCTTCAGTTGTAAGGCTTCTTTCTGTGAGAAATCGCCCAGTGGTTGCAACAGAATGGTGGTGTGTGACTTGGATGGCTTCACTGTGGACTTGTTCGATGCATCGCTCCCGTGGTCGCTGCAACCAATCAACAATACGGCGAAAAACGCCAAAATCAGAATCTTAATGGTTTTCATTCAAGAGGTTTGTGAAAGCATTAACATTAAAATATATATCACCCATAAAAAGGTAACCCGTTGGAAGGAGAGTGGAGAGAACTTTCTACAACTCGTCCTCGTTGTTCTGAATCAACAGATAGATGGCGCACAGCTGCCCGTCCTTGTACTTGCGCAGCATGCAGCAAATGCTCCATAGCGGGCTGGTGAACGTCTCGCCGTCGAAGAGCGCGGGATGTCCGGCGCGGTCAAGCACAAGGATGTCGTAGTGGCCAGGCACTCCCTCGTTGCCGGGCAACGCCATGCGTTTGCCGCGCATAGTGACTAAAATGACTGGTGTTTGGTTTGGCATATTTTTTGCTGTTTGAGAAATTATTACTAATTTCGCTGCCGAATATGGAACGCATTAAACTGACAAAGCGCGAGAAGAACGTATTGCGGCTGCTGCGCGATGGCAATTCCGAGGCATTGAGCGAGTTTGACGCGCCCAGCGTCGAGCACCTCGCCCACCTTGGCTTGGTGCGGCGTGCAGGTGTGGAGGGCGCAGGCTTCGACGATGCCCGGCTCACCAACATG
>JAFYCU010000040.1 GCA_017545095.1 Muribaculaceae bacterium
ATCGAGATGTTCAAGATGCTCGACGAGAGCAACGCCCTGCACGACAAGCTGGTGGAGAACGTGAACTACTTCCGCGACAAGATGATGGCTGCCGGCTTCGATATCAAGCCCACCCAGAGCGCCATCTGCGCCGTGATGCTCTACGATGCCAAGCTGTCGCAGGACTTTGCCGCCCGCATGCAGGAAGAGGGCATCTACGTCACCGGTTTCTACTATCCCGTGGTGCCCAAGGGCCAGGCACGCATCCGCGTGCAGCTCAGTGCCGGCCACGAGCGTGAACACCTCGACAAGGCCATCGCAGCCTTCATCAAGGTGGGACGCGAGCTTCAGGTGATTAAGTGAGCCGCGAGGTGCCCGACACCTCCCGAAATGTGAAAAACCTATCGAGCCGATGCAGCACACATCGGCTTACTTTTTTGGCAACTATATGCCTGCTGGAGACACTGGCCTATGGTTGCTTATTTGTCGCGCAATTGGTGGTAGGGGATAAGGAAAAAGTCGCGGTCGTGGAGGTGTGGGTGTGGCACCGTGAGGGTGTGGGTGTGGATGGTGACGGGCTGGCCGTGGTCGTCGTCGATGGCCATGATGTCGATGTCGATCACGCGGTCGGCATAGGTGCCGTCGGCCTTGCGGTGGCTGGTGCTTCCCAGCTCGCGCTCCAGCCGGTGCAGCCAGTTGAGCATCGCGTGCGGCTCCAAGGTGCTGTCGATGGCCACGCCCACGTTCAGGAATGCGTTCGCCGAATCAAACCCCCATGGCTCACTCTCCATCACCTGGCTCACGCGGCCGCCGCCGGCCCCCTCGCACAATGCGGCTACCGCACGCCACAGGTTGGCGCGACGGTCGCCCAGGTTGGTGCCGATGTTCAGGTAGTATCTCATGATGAATATAGCGTGATGTGATTCCCCTTTAGCAGCGTGTGCGGCACGTCGATGAGCCGCTGGTTGCGGCTCCCTCTGAAGCGAAGCGAGGTGTCGCGCTCGGCGAGCACAAACGGCGAGTCGACCAGCACATCGATGTATTTCATCACGGCCATCAGCTCAGGGCGTTTCACGATTTGCTCCCAAGTGTAGCCAGTGTAGCACCAAATGTTCAGTCCCAGCTCCGTTTTCACGCGCCGCACCAGCTCGAGCACGCCTTGCGGCTGTGCCAGCGGGTCGCCACCCGACAGGGTGAGCGGGGCCTCGTTGTAGGCTATCTGTTGCATGAGCGCGTCGGTGCTCACGGGTGTGCCGGCCGTGGGCGACCACGACTGGGGGTTGTGGCAGCCCTGGCAATGATGCTGGCATCCCGCCAGATAGACCGACGTGCGCAGCCCAGGGCCGTCAACGCTCGTGCCCTCCACCACGCGCAGCACGCGCAAGTGGCCGGGCGTGGATGGTGTATGATGGGGTGCAATGGGGCGCGATTGGGATTTCATTTCGGTTCTCGGGGCTTGGTGGCCACGATGGAATCGTGGCTTACTTCAAAGGCTTGGTTCTCGGTTCTCGGTTCTCGGTTCTCGGTTCTCGGTTCTTGGTTCTCGGTTCTTGGTTCTCGGTTCTTGGTTCTCGGTTCTTGGTTCTTGGTTCTCGACTCACTTATGCACCACGCGGTCGTGGAGCTCGGCGAGCTTGCCGCTGTTCCAGCGGTCGGTGGTGCCCACCAGGTAGCCGGTGATGCGTTGCAGGCGGTCGATGTGGTGGCCGTGGCACTTGGGGCACTCGGGGAGGCCCGCGGTGGCATCTTCGTAGCCGCAGTCCATGCAGCGGTTGCGGTTGTGGTTCACCGAGCAGTAGCCCATGTTGTAGCGGTCCATCAGGTCCACCACGGCGGCGATGGCTTCGGGGTTGTGGGTGGCGTCGCCGTCAATCTCCACATAGAAGATGTGTCCGCCGCGTGTGAGGTCGTGGTAGGGAGCCTCCACCTCGGCCTTGTGCTTGGGGCTGCAATGGTAGTAGACGGGCACGTGGTTGGAGTTGGTGTAATACATCTTGTCGGTCACGCCGGGTATTTCGCCAAACTCCTTGCGGTCGCGCCGAGTGAACTTGCCGCTGAGTCCCTCGGCGGGCGTGGCGAGCACCGAGAAATTGTGCTGGTAACGCTCGCTGAACGCCACCACGCGGTCGCGCATGTGGGTGACGATGCGCACGCCCAGCTCCTGGCTGTGGGCACTCTCGCCGTGGTGTTTGCCGGTGAGGGCCACCAGACACTCGGCCAGGCCTATGAAGCCGATGCCCAGCGTGCCCTGGTTGATGACGCTCTCCACGGTGTCGGTGGCCGACAGGCTCTCGCTGCCGTTCCACAGCTGCGACATGAGCAGCGGGAACTGCTTGGCCATAGCCGTTTTCTGGAACTCGAAGCGGTCGCACAGCTGGCGCGCGGTGACCTCGAGCAGGTGGTCGAGCTTGCCGAAGAACGCCTCCACGCGCTCGGCCTCGGTGGGCAGACCCATGCACTCGATGGCCAGCTTCACAATGTTGATGGTTGAGAACGACAGGTTGCCGCGCCCTATGCTGGTCTTCTCGCCGAAACGGTTCTCAAACACGCGCGTGCGGCAGCCCATCGTGGCCACCTCATATTGATAACGCTTGGGGTCGTCGATGCGCCACAGCTCGTGGTGGTTGTAGGTGGCATCGAGGTTGACGAAGTTGGGGAAGAACCGCCGTGCGGTCACCTTGCAGGCCAGCTGGTATAGGTCGTGGTTGCGGTCGCCGGGCAGGTAGCTCACGCCGCGCTTTTTCTTCCAAATCTGGATGGGGAAGATGGCCGTGGCACCGCCGCCCACACCCTCCCAGGTGGAGTGCAGCAGCTCGCGGATGATGCAGCGCCCCTCGGCACTGGTGTCGGTGCCGTAGTTGATGGAGCTGAACACCACCTGGTTGCCGCCACGGCTGTGGATGGTGTTCATGTTGTGGATAAACGCCTCCATGGCCTGGTGCACACGCTCGGCGGTGCGGTTGATGGCGTGCTGCAGGGCGCGGTCGCGGCCAGTGAGGCCGTCGAGCGGCCGGATGATGTAGTCGTCGATTGCGGCGTCGTGCAGGTCGTCCACGTTCTCGCCGGTGGCCTGACCGTAGTAGGTGAGCTCCTCCACCAGTGTGCGACGCACAAAGGGAGCCAGGTAGAAGTCGAAGGCG
>JAFYCU010000003.1 GCA_017545095.1 Muribaculaceae bacterium
ACGAACGGTGCTTCGCTGTTCTTTGTGGTGACCACACCGCCCACCGCCACCCAAACGGGAGAGTCGGAAATGGTGGGTGCCACCAGTCACAGCAGCAATCCCCAAGTGGCGATTTCGTGTGCCGAAGAGGACCAAGGCCAAAATGTGGCCAGCGGGTTACAAACGGTGTACTGCACGTCGGTGGCCGACGGTGCCTTCCAGGACGCGGGAATCACTAGATTCTACTACCTGTTCAACAGCAATGTGAGTGGGACCAGGATAGGCAAAAAGGCCTTTTACAACGACGCTTCGATCAATGTCGTGTACACCAACGCCGAGGTGATTGACAACCGCGCGTTCTGGCAACTGCCTAACTTGACGCAAATTCAATTGCCTGGAGTGACCAGCATCGGCGATTCGGCATTTTATTGCACCAACAAGAATGCCTCGGCAACGCTCAAGCTGAGCGGCAAACTGAAGACGGTGGGCAAGTACGCCTTCGACGGCGCGAAGGTTCAAGGCGAAGTGGTGCTGCCTTATGGCATCACCAGTCTCGGCAAAAATGCCTTTGCCAACTGCTCCATCACGCGCATGCTCATTCCCAGTTCGCTCCGCACTTGCGGTACGCCCGTGCTCTCTGGCAACAGCACCCTCAGCGAATTGCTCATCAACCGCGACTTTTCGTCATCGGGTGCGTTCACCACCATCCCTGCCACGTGCGCAGTGCGCGTTCCTGTTGAATTGCTGCCCAAGTTCAAAACCGCCAACAACTGGATATCACGTGCCGATTACATCACTGGCGGCGCCTATGACTTCCGCATAGAACACGACGATACTTTTGACCGGTATGTGACTGTGACAAGTACACATCAGTCCACCGAAGACGGCATTACCTATGCCGGCACGGCAGCCTACGTCTACCAACTGCCGTGGGATGTGGTATGGAGCGCTTTTACTTTCACCCTGCATGACAGTGAGACCGACAACACTTACAATATGGGCACACGCTACCTGATGACCGAGATTGGTGACAGTTGTTTCAGACGCATGGGGCTTAATCAAGGCAGCAACCTCACCGACATGAAGCACCTGGAATACATCGGTCGCTATGCCTATTACAATTCAATGGGTAATGTAGAGTTGACGATACCCTCCACCGTGCTCGAAATTGGCGACTATGCCTTTGCCGGTGCTTGGCAGAACATCAATATCAACGCACCTGCCACCAGTCGCCGTTACGGCATCGAGTGCTTCAACGGAATCAATGACCATAATACGGGCACGTGCTTTGTCGAAAACCGCGAGATGGCTAACTTCCAGAACGCCATCAATGGCTGGGACATCAGCACCGAGCGGAAAAACACTATTTGGTCAAAGGTCACCCCGTTCTTCGTTCCTGACGGGGAGTCGGTCACGTTCAGTTGCCTGAAGGATGTGACCATGCCCGAGGGCGTCAAGGCCTACTATGTCAACGCCGTCAACGACACAGAGGCGTTTGCCGAACTCATCAGCGGCGCTATCCCCGCGAACAGCGGCACGCTGCTGCGCGGCCTTACCGCCGGACAGCGTTACACACCGACGACAACCACAGGCACACCCTCGCTGCAGGGCAACCAGATGGTGGCGAACACCGATGCCGAGACGCTCGTCGTGTATGACGATGCCTACCTGTATAACGGCGACGGCACCTTCAACCACCGCTGGGCAGCGACAACCGATGAAGTGCCCTCGGGGGAGGCATACCTCATTCCTTCGCCCACTCCCGCGTCGTGGCACAACCCGCTCATCGTGCGCTGGAGCGACGAGCCACAGCACCAGATTGGCGATGTGGACGGCGACGATGCGGTGGATATTGCCGACGTGAACATCTGCATCAACATCATCCTGGGAAGCAACAATGACCCCGATGCGACGACACTTGCTGACTTGAACGGCGATGGCACAGTGGATATCAGCGATGTGAACGCCCTGATCAACATCATCCTCTCCAATTAAGAGGCATCAGGGCATTTGATAGCATTTTAAACAAGACCAACTCACGATGAATGAGTTGGTCTTGTTTCATAACTCTCACTCCTAAGCCTATGAGAGATTGGGATAGATCGAAGAAAAACGGAACCACGACCGAAGAGGTCATGATTCCGTTCTTCTATTTTCGATGGTGTTGTCTCTGAATATCTATTGACAGATCATTATTGTGGCAGGACAAGGCGCAAGCCAGCGTTGTAGGCGGGCGAGTCAGCTTCGGAATAGGAGCGACACGACACGCGGCAGGTCCAGAGAGTGGTGAGCCAGCAGCCTCCACGGAGCACCCGGAACGAACCCGATGTGGGCCCCGTGGGATTGGTCTGCGAACTGCTGCTGTAGTGTTCATACCAGTCTTGGCACCACTCATCCACATTGCCGCTCATGTCGTACAAGCCCAACTCATTCGGAGACTTCGTCGCCAGGATGCACCATTTTGTCACTATTGCTCCGATACCAAGCCCAGTCGCTGGCGGTGTTGCCACCTGCGTACTTATAGCCCATGCTCTTGCTGCCGCCACGTGCGGCATACTCCCACTCCGCCTCGGTGGACAGGCGGAAACTCTGCCCCGTCAGTTGATTCAACTTCGTGATGAACTCCTGACAGTCGTCCCAGCTTACATACTCCACAGGACGCTGCAAGTCAATGCCATAGTCAATATGAGCACCATAAATTGAATGATAATCACCATTGAAATAGCTCGGGTTGCTCCCCATCACGGCCTGCCACAGGGCCTGCGTCACCTCCGTCTCGCCGATGCTGTAGCCGCTCAACGTAACCTGATGCACCGGATATTCATCTTCGTAAGTGTCGCTGCCCTGCTCGGCAGTCCCGCCCATGGCGAACGTGCCTCCCTCGACAGCGATCATTTTGAAACGGACAGGTTATATATAGTTTGTTTGGGTGAATGAAAAATTTGATGTACCTTTGCAGCATAATTCATTAAACACTATTGATATGGAGACTAAGATTATTGATATTGTTCTGGGAAAAAAGTAATAACTTATAGATGATATAAATAAGTAATATGAAAAAAACATTAATCCTATTTGTGGCTGTACTTGCCATCCTCACGGCAAGGGCAGAGACTGTGTGGAGCGTCAGCTACATCGATGCCAACGGCAACCAGCAAACGGCAGCTAGAGCTGACGTTGTCACCACCAACATGCAAGGCCTCGACAATTACAATTTCAGGAGTGCCTACGACTGGCTCTATGTCAAAAACGATGTGACGCTCGAAGGAGCTTGGAATGGTGCCAATGGCACCCTGAACCTCATTCTCGGCGACGGCGCGACGCTTACCATCAATGGGCAGTTTAAGATTTCAGCTGGTTCTTTGAACATCTACTGTCAAAGCGGCGGAACGGGCAAGCTCGTCGTCAGCGGGTCGTATGACGGCGGTGCAATCTTTAGTGTGCGAAATACGCTCACCATCAACGGCGGAACAGTTGAAGCCACAAACTCGACTTCTTACTCCGTTTATGCTCTTTATGCCAATCTTGTCATGAACGGCGGTTCTGCCAGTTTCACGTGCAACAAAGGTTCTAATGCTTACGCCATTTCTGGCAATGTTACCCTCAACAATGGCAGCTTCACTGCAAGATGTGGTTCATGGGCACCTACAGCCTCTGGTACTTTGAGAATAGGCGATGGCAAATACTACAAAGACAACAGCAATCCCGCCAACTATTACGCAGGCACGCTGACCAATGAGCAGAAAAAGGCCATCAACGGCAAGACCCTGCAGCCCGGCACGCAGGCCGAGTATGTGGTGGCGAGCCTCGGTGCGGGCAACGACGGTAGCGCCGATCATCCCTACATGATTAACGATGCCAACGGCTGGAACGCTTTCTGCCTTGCCCTCGAAGACAACGACACGTGGCACGGCTTCAACGGCAAGATTGTGCAGCTGGGCGCTGACATCACCGTCAGCCGCATGGCAGGAAAGACAGGCAGCGACGACAGCACCCCCTTCGGCGGCACGTTCGACGGTGATGGCCATACGCTGACCTTCAACTACAGCGGCAGCGAGGATTTCATCGCCCCGTTTAGTTGGACAACCTGGACCGACTCGCCCGTCTTCCGCAACCTCACCGTTAGCGGTACCATCAATACCACGGGCAGTTATGCCGCCGGACTCGTTGGTCACCTCTATGGCGAGGTCACCATTGAGCACTGCACAAGCAATGTTGATATAACCTGCGCGAGCGGTGGGAGCGGCTTCGTAAGCCTGTGTGAGCACACCGTCAACTTCAGCGACTGCCTGAGCAGTGCCGTCATCCACAGCAAGGGCGGCAACAACAGCGGCTTCGTGGGCTGGAGCCGAGCCAGCGGTCATGCCATCAATTTCACGGGATGCGTCTTCAACGGCAAATTGTTACAGATTGACGGCGAAGGCGGCATCAACGGCGGCTTCATCGGATGGACGGGCAGCAACAAGACCGTCACCATCACTGACTGCCTTGTCAATACCGCAACACTTGCCGATGGCGAGACCATGGCCGACGGTAGCACTGCCACCTTCGCCCGTGGCTGGAACGCCACCACCACTGCCACCAACTGCTACTACACCGCCGCCCTAGGCGCGCCGCAGTGCACTCAAGCCCGCAGCATCACGGCAGGCGAATATGTGACCGTGGCCAACGCCGGAACGCCCGAGACTGTATACGCCACCAGCGGCATCACCGCCTACCCGACAGGCATCAAATATAATGATGTGCTCTACGCCGGCAACGGTGATGAGGTGGCTCTCACCCTCGGCTACAACGGCAATCAAAATGCCCTCATCGGCTATAAGGCCAGTGCTGGAACCCTCAGCGGCAGCAACAATCCCTACACGCTCACTATGCCCGACGAGGATGTGGCAATAACAGCCAACATGCGATACACCTACGACAGCGCTACAGGCGAGTTGGTGCTCATCAGTGGCGAGTTCAACAGGTACAACAAGTGGGGCTCCGATGTGCCCAAAGCGGGTGTCACCTCAGTTACCGCCACCAGCGACGTCAGTTTCACCGGCGATTGTACGGAGTTGTTTTATAATTTCAGCAACTGCAAAAGCATGCGTTTGAATAATGTCAACACCAGCAATGTCACCAACATGGCAAGTTTGTTCGCTTATTGCTCAAGCCTTAAAACGCTCGAGATTTCGAACTGGAACACCGGCAATGTCACCAACATGTACAGGACGTTCATGCATTGCGATAGTCTGACCACGCTCAATGTTTCGAACTGGAACACTGCCAATGTCACTAACATGAACAGCACGTTCAGTCAATGCATGGGCGTTGAGACGCTCGATGTCTCAAATTGGAATACTGGCAATGTAACAACT
>JAFYCU010000004.1 GCA_017545095.1 Muribaculaceae bacterium
GCTTCGACGACCGTGATGGTGAAGACCGCCGTCCACCACGCCGCTTCGGCGACCGCGACGGCGAGGACCGCCGCCCGCCGCGCCGCTTTGGCGACCGCGATGGTGAGGACCGCCGCCCGCCGCGCCGCTTTGGCGACCGCGATGGTGAAGATCGCCGTCCACCACGCCGAGATGAGGAACGGCCGGATGATGCACCACGTCCACCCCGCCCACCGCGTTACGATGGCGGACCACGGCTCGGAGCCGACAAAGAGGTGCCCATTATCCATGGACGCCGCAAGAGCTGGAAACGACGTGACCTCGATGACAACAATCCCAAGCCAAAACCCGAGGACGATTGACAATAACTACAACAAAAACAGTCAACAAATTAAATACAAATTTTATACAAATTAATTGCAAATTAAATAAAATACAAATCAGTTACAAACTTTTTACAAATTAATTGCAAATTGTATGCGTTATTTGTAGAAACAATTTTATCGGGAATAGTCAGGATTGTTGTCCAGAAATAAAGAATTAAGGGCAATGCTTGTTTTAGTTCCGCTCTGATTCTTTCATTCCTTCATTCCTTATTCTTGACAAACAATAACCAACTGAAGTCTATATCTGAATCAAATTCCTTCATACTTGATTAGCTGATGAATCCACTCAATATATTGCTCTTGGGGTCGGGTGGCCGTGAGTGTGCGTTGGCCTGGAAACTGAGTCAGAGTCCGCGTTTGGGCCAGTTGTTTGTGGCACCAGGCAATCCCGGAACCCGGGTCTATGGCACAAACCTGGACGTGCGCCCGCTCGACTTTGCCGCCGTGGGGCAAGCCGCGCTCGACCACCACATCCACATGGTGGTGGTGGGCAACGAAGACCCGCTGGTGGCAGGCATTGCCGACTACTTCCACGCCTCGCTCGCCTTGCGGCATGTGCTGGTGGTGGGACCCTCGCAAGCCGCCGCACGGCTCGAAGGAAGCAAGGCGTTTGCCAAGCTGTTCATGCAGCGACATGGCATCCCCACAGCGCAGCACATCACTGTCACACGCCACACCATCGACCAAGGCTTGCAGTTTCTGGCAGCTCAGCAGCCACCCTACGTGCTCAAAGCCAGCGGACTGGCTGCGGGAAAAGGTGTGCTGATTGTGCCAACCCTCGACGAGGCTCGCACGCAGTTGCACGACATGCTCAACGGCAAGTTTGGCACGGCCAGCAGCGAGGTGGTTGTCGAGCAGTTCTTGCAAGGCGAGGAATGCTCGGTGTTTGTGGTCACCGATGGCCATGACTGGCAGCTCTTGCCCGTGGCCAAGGACTACAAACGTGTGGGCGAGGGCGACACGGGTTTGAACACCGGTGGCATGGGCAGCATCTCACCCGTGCCCATGGCCGACGCAGCTTTTATGCGCAAGGTGTGCGACCGCATCGTCCAGCCCACCGTGCGCGGACTGGAGCAGGAGCAACTGCCCTATTGCGGCTTCATCTTCTTTGGACTGATGAATGTGGATAGTGACCCCTATGTGATTGAATATAACGTGCGTCTGGGCGACCCCGAGACGCAGAGCGTGATGCCGCGCATCCAGGCCGACCTGGTGGAGCTGCTCGAGGCTGCCGCCACCGGGCGCGTGGCGCAGGTGCCTGTGACCGAGGATCCCCGGGCGGCGGCTACCGTCATCATCACGGCCGAGGGCTATCCCGAAGCCTACCGCAAGGGCGATGTGATCACTGGGCTCGATCAGGTGGAAGGCAGTCTGGTGTTCCAGGCCGGCACGAAGCTCGACGGCGACACGCTGCTCACAGCGGGCGGACGCGTGCTGGCGGTGACCAGCCTGGCTCCCACGGCTGAGCAGGCGTTGCAGCAGACCTATGCCAACGTGGGGCGCATTCATTTCAACGGGTGTTATTACCGGCGCGACATTGGCAAGTGAAGCGAAGTGAGAATGCCGTTGGCAACCATTGATAGGATAATGACGCTATGGGAATTCCGTCGGTTAGTGCGATAATCAACGAGGCAAAGGTGATTGAATTTCTCAACAATCGCACCTTTGCTGTGGTGGCTGGTGTGTTGCTGGCCCTCACGGCTGCCCTGACCGTGGCCACTGGTCAGGCCATGCCAGCCGATGTGGGTCAGGGCATGTTTTTCAGCATCAGCAAGGCTCTGTACGACAGCACCTGGCTCTCGATGGTGGTGAACGTGGCGGGTATTCTGGCCACGGGGGTGCAGTTGACGCTGCTGGGCAAGCTCTACAACTTTGTGAAGTCGCTCACCTTTGTGGGGGCAGCAGCGTTTTTCCTCTTGGAGCTGTCCACCCCGCTCATCAGCTGCACACTCAACACCGGCACCCTGCTCGTGCTGCTGCTGGCCGTGGGGACTATGGAGCTCTTTGACTGTTATCAAGACAAGCACGCTCAGGGTCCCATCTTTTTGGTGATGTGCGTGCTGGGCTTTGGGGTGATGGTGCATTGGGCTGCACTGGTGCTCATTCCGGCATTCCTGCTGGGCTTTGCCTATTTGCGGGCGATGAATTGGCGGGCAATGGTGGCTGCGGCCATCGGCTTGTTCACACCGTTCTGGATTGTGCTGGGACTTGGCATTGCTTCCCCGTCAGAATTTCGATTGTTGGAACTCAACCCATTGTGGGACACGCTCGAGCAATTGCAGGTGCGATTGCTGGTTGGATGGGCGGCCTGCACCGTGCTCATGACCATTGTGCTGTCGGTGGTGAACCTGTTTTCAATCTATCACTACCGCTTGCAGCTGCGTGTCTATAACGCATTCTTCTTGATGGTGTCGTTTTTGGCGGTGGCGGCCATGTGTGTCGATCATCGCAACCTCACCGCCTATTTGCCTATCGTGAACCTGTGTCTGTCGGTTCAGATTGCCCACGCGTTCACCATCAGCAAGTTTCCCAAGCGTTACCTCTTCATCGTGGCCCTGGCAGTGGTGTGTGTGGGGGTGTGCATCAGCAGCATCGTGATATGAGGGTGGTGGTCGACAGTCACATCCCATTTGTGCGAGGTCGGCTGGAGCCGTGGGCGCAGGTGGACTATTGCGACGACATCGCTGCCGCCGATGTGCTCACCAGCGATGCTTTGCTTGTGCGCACGCGCACGCGTTGCGATGCCGCGTTGCTCGAGGGCAGCCGCGTGCGGTTTATCGGCACTGCCACCATTGGTACCGACCACATCGACCTGGACTATTGCCGCGACCGGGATATTCAGGTGGTGAGCGCACCCGGGTGCAACGCTCCGGCGGTGGCACAATGGGTGCTGGCCGGCATAGCGCAGTGGATGGCGCAACAGGGGGTGGATAGCACGGCTTCGCTCACCATAGGCATTGTGGGCGTGGGGCACGTGGGAAGCATTGCGGCGCGATGGGCGCAGGAGATGGGCTTCGGTGTGCTGCTTTGCGACCCTCCCCGCGCCGAGCGCGAAGGCTCACACGACTTTGTCGCACTCGACCAGTTGACCGCTCAGGCCGACATCATCACTTTTCACACCCCGCTCACGCGCCAGGGGCGTTGGCCCACCTGGCACCTGTGCGACCAGGCGTTGCTGAGCCAGGCGGCGCGATGCCGCTTGCTGATGAATGCCGCACGTGGGGCGGTGTGCGACACAGCCGCACTGCTGCAATGGCACGGCAGCCTGGCCATCGACTGCTGGGAGGGTGAGCCACACATCAGCCTGCCGCTGCTCGACCGGGCATTCATAGCCACGCCGCACATCGCCGGCTACTCGTTGCAGGGCAAGCAGCGCGGCACAGCCATGGTGCTGGAGGCATTGGCGCATCGTTATGGCTGGATCATCACCCCCGAACAGGCCGCCACACCACGCGATGGCGCTCACGGCATCACGCTGGCCGACGTGGCGCGCAGCTACAACCCCCTCGATGATACGGCACACCTGCGGCTCCACCCCGAGCAATTCGAATGCCTGCGCAACAACTATCCCCTGCGCAACGAGGTCAACGACCATGCTGACTGATGACCTGCGTTGGCAAAACGTTCTGTTTTTTAGGCAACTACCGCGAAGTTTTCCCCACAAAATAGTGAGCTTTTAGCTGCTCCCCTAATTTAGGGGAGCTGTCACGAAGTGACTGAGGAGTAGAACAATGCAATTGTGTATCAATAATTTAGTGAGTCATACATCCCCCAACCCCCTCTAATTAGAAGAGGAGCTGTTGAAACCATCATTATGGGGGAGAACTTCGCGGTAGTTAGCATTTTTAAAGCAATTGATAATCAATGGATTGGCGATTTGATGTTAAGAGATATCAAAAAACGTCATTTTGTTTTTCGGTATTTCAAAAAAAAGAACTACCTTTGCAGGCCTAAAACGAAAAGATATATTTAACACTGTCGCGAAATTCGCTTAATGAAGCATTCATGTCGACACTCACGTTAGCGATAGTTATCGCATTCATCTTGGGCTATGTGTGCATAGCCATGGAGAGTATCACCAAGATTAACAAGGCAGCTATCGCCTTGATTATGTTTGTGGTGTGCTGGTCAATATATATGATTGACCCTTCGGCTTATATGCCCGGTGTGTCGGGCAACGAGCTTTATCATGCTGTGTCGCGGATGATTGAGAACCACCTGGGTGACACCTCCACCACGCTGTTCTTCCTGATGGGAGCGATGACCATTGTGGAGGTGGTGGATCAGAATGGCGGCTTCAATTTCGTGCGCTCGCTGTTGCGCACCTCCAGCAAACGCAAGCTGCTGTGGCGCATAGCGTTTCTCACTTTTTTCCTCAGTGCCATTCTCGACAACCTCACCACGAGTATCGTGATGATTATGCTGCTGCGCAAACTCGTTGACGACCGTGAGGACCGGCTCATCTATGCATCGCTGGTCGTGATTTCGTCTAATTCAGGTGGTGCATTCTCGCCCATTGGCGATGTCACCACCATCATGCTCTGGAACAGCGAGTTTGTGACTTCGCAAGGGGTGATTACTGAGATTTTCATCCCGTCGCTCATTTCGATGGTGATTCCGGCTTTCATCATGCAGTATTGGTTCAAGGGCGACCTGGTCACCACAGGACTTGAGTCCGACTCAGGAGGTGTGGAACTCACAGAGAGGCAGCGCCGAACGGTGCTGTTTGTGGGTGTGGGCGGACTCATTTCGGTGCCGCTGTTCCATTCCGTCACCCACCTGCCGCCGTTCATGGGCATCCTGCTGGTGCTGGGCTTGCTGTGGTCGGCCACCGAGCTCATCTACGGCACCAAGCGTGTGAAGGCTAAAGGAACGGTGAAGAAACGCGTGAGCACGTTGCTCTCGCGCATCGACATGAGCACCATACTCTTCTTCCTCGGCATCCTCATGGCCGTGAACTGTTTGCAGGAGATTGGAGTGCTCAAGATGATGGGCATCTGGCTCGATGGCGTGAGCGGTGGCAACCACTACTTGGTTACAGGTGTGATTGGCGTGCTGAGTAGCATCGTCGACAATGTGCCGCTGGTGGCGGGTTGTATGGGTATGTATCCGTTGGCTGCCGCTGGCGATATGGCCGTGGACGGCATTTTCTGGCAGCTGCTGGCCTATTGTGCCGGTGTGGGCGGGTCGATGCTGATTATCGGCAGCGCCGCCGGTGTGGTGGTCATGGGTCTGGAGAAAATCACCTTCGGCTGGTATCTCAAGCGCATCACCTGGGTGGCGTTTGTGGGCTACCTGGTGGGCCTAGTCAGTTACTGGGTTATTCGCTCGTTCATCTTCCCTGGTTGAGGAAGACCAAACGCCAAAACATCTACAACCCACCCTCGTCGTTCATCGTCGGGATGGGGCAATCGACAACTGAGTTTTTTCCAAATCGAGCAAAAAATGGCCGATTTGGAAAAAACTCAGCGATTTTTGGTCACAAGAACAGGGCATCCATGGTCAGCACATCGTTGAATGTGGAGCTATAGGTGCCGGGGCGTAGTCCGTAGGTGGTGATTAGTGTGGGCCATAGTGCCTGCTTCGCTCCTGTTTCGAGCTGGAAAGTGGCAACGCGGTTGCGTATCTTTTGGTCTTCGCCCTTATCGAGCAGGTATTCCGCTTCGCTGTATTTCATCTCGAACAGGTTGATTACACCATCGGCTCGATCGAGTATCATGTCAATCTGAGCACCCCCTTCTGTGTTGCGGCTTCGCCAGGAATAGTGTTTTGTGGCGATGCGGTCGATGTGAAGCGCAAGCTTGATTTGTTCGATGTGAGCCATGCACACTTTTTCGAAACTCAATCCCAACCAAGCATTCACTTCGGTAGTGCCCAAGTGGTTGCTCCAGTAGTGTGTTTCGGATTCAGCGCGAGGCACAAAAGTGAGATAGAACAGCGAGTAGAAGTCGGTGAGCTGATAGATGGCCGAAGTGCGGTTGATGGTTTTGTTGCGCACAAGATGTTTGCACACAATGTCGCAATTGACCAGGTCTTCGAGTTTGGCTGTTAGTGAACCACTTGATTCTTTGCCCAACACTTGCTGCAACTGGCTGCGTGTGAGGCCGGTTTTTACATGTGACAATGCCTGCACAATCGCCATATATGATTCTGGCGATCGAAACAAGGTGGTGTAGAGGCGGCGATATTCGCGTCTCAGCTCTTCTTCGGGGCTGAAAAACAGACGGTCGAGATTCATGGCAAAGCTCTCGTTGTGGCGTAGAAGGCTCAGGTAATAAGGCACACCTCCCAAAGCCATATAGGCTTGAAGCACAGCAAGCCGTTGCCAGTTGAAGTGCCGGCTCTGAAGATATTGCTCTGTTTCGCTCAAGGTGAATGGGTGCAGGTGAATCTCGTGTGTGATGCGGTCGTGCAGGCCGCCCTTGTCGTTGATGATGTTGCGAATCATCCATGATGTGGCACTACCGCACACGATGAGCTTGACCTGCGGCTGCAGCGATGCCCAGCTGTTCCAAAAATAACCCAACGCACGCACAAACCCCGACCGTTGAGTATCCATTGAGGGCAATTCATCGAGGAACACGATGCATGGAGCCTCGCTATTGCGCTCGATATAGCCTTTGAGATGCGCTTTGAGAAGCCTGAAGGCTTCCATCCAGCTTTTTGGCTTGTCGGGAAGCGTGCCGCTATAGTCATGCATGGCATCGATAAAGGCTTCCATCTGCTCGCTTTGGCTGCCGCCCAGCACCCCCGTCATGGCAAATGCCATCTTGCCACCAAACAATTGGTTCACCAAGAATGTTTTCCCCACGCGCCGCCTGCCATAAATGGCAATGAACTCGGGTCGGCCTGACGTGGTGTATTCGTTGAGCAGCTTGATTTCCTGCTTGCGTCCGATTAGTGTGTCCATATTGAAAAATTGTGCTGTGATGTGGCTGCAAAGTTATAGCTTTTTTTCGAGACACGCAACTGAGTTTTTTCCAAATCTAGCAAAAAATGGCCGATTTGGAAAAAACTCAGCGATTTTCTTGCTATTGCGCACGAATGGCAGCAACGTTGGCTGTGCCGAAGTTACGCGGCATCTCGGTAATGCCAAAGCAAAAAACTTCGTTTTTTGTTTGCCATTGCGCTCGATTTGCAGTAACGTTGGCTGTGCCGAAGTTACGCGGCATCTCGGCAATAGCAAGCTCTCGTCAAATCAAAATTGCATTTTGTTTAACTATTTCTTGCTATTGCGCTCGATTTGCAGTAACTTTGCCAACTGATTGTAAACCTACATTTTATTTGCGATGAAAAAGATAGTTCTTGCGTGGTCGTTGGCCACGATGTGTGTATGTATCGGCCTGGCCGCTCAGCAGGTGCAGCGCGATGTGCTCAGTTACGTGGACCCGCTCATCGGGTCGGGGGCACACGGCCACGTCACGGTGTCGGCTTGTGTGCCGTTTGGCTTTGTGCAGTTAGGGCCATCGTCAATCAATCAAGAATGGGACTGGTGCTCGGGCTACCACCGCAGCGACAGTACGGTGATAGGCTTTCCGCACACTCACCTGAGCGGCACGGGGTGTGGCGACCTGCACGATATCACGGTGATGCCCGTGGTGGGTGCGGTGCGTTATGCCCGTGGTACGGAAGAAGACCCACAGAGCGGCATGTGGAGCTATGCCGACCGTCGGCGCGAGGTGGCAGAGCCGGGGTATTACCGCACATTTCTGCTGCGCTACAACGTTGACGTGGAACTCACCGCCACGGCCCGAACTGGGCTACATCGCTACACGTTCCCGGATAGCCGCGAGAGTGCTATCGTGTTCAACTTGGTGAACGGAGGCGGATATGACAACGTTACCACTGGTGTGCTGCGTGTGATTGATGACCACACCATCGAGGGCGTGCGGTGGTCAACGGGATGGGCGAAGAACCACCCGGTGTATTTCCATGCCGAGTTCTCGCGCCCTTTCAAGCGTGCTCATCTCATCGCCGACGGTCGTGAGGTGGCGGGCGACTGGGTGACGGCGCGCCTGGTGCACGGTCGCTTCGACTTCGACACTCGTGCCGGCGAGCAGGTGCTGGTCAAGGTGGGGCTGAGTGCCACCAGCGTGGCCGGTGCCGCCGCCAATCTGGCCGCCGAGCAGCAGGGCTGGGACTTCGAGGGTGTGCGCGAGCGGGCACGGCAGGTCTGGCGCGACCAACTCAACAAAGTGCAGGTGCGCATGGCTGATGACCACCAGATGCGCACGTTCTACACTGCCATGTTCCACACGATGATTGCCCCGTCGGTGTTCTGCGATGTGGATGGCTCCTACCAGGGCAGCGACTACCAGGTGCACACCGCGCCAGGGTTTACCAACTACACCACCTACAGCTTGTGGGACACCTATCGTGCCGCCCACCCGCTGATGACCATCATCCACCCCGAGCGCGTGCCCGACATCATCAACACCATGCTGCGCATCTATCAAGAGCAGGGCAAGCTGCCTGTGTGGCACCTGATGGCTCGTGAAACCAATTGTATGGTGGGGTCACCCGCCGTGCCCGTGGTGGCCGATGCCCTGCTGAAGGGCTTCCCCGGCATCGACACCAACCTGGCCATCGAGGCCATGGAGCGGTCGATGCTCCTCGACGAGCGTGGCCTGCGCCAGCATCGCACGCTGGGGTACATCCCCTACGACCAGATGCACAGCGAGAGTGTGGCCTTTGAGTTGGAATATGACTTGGCCGACTGGGCACTGGCGCAAGCCGCCCTTAAAGCTGGGCGACGCGACCTCTACGAGCACCACATGGCACTCAGCAAGCAGTACAAGCGTCTGTTCGACCCTGCCACCGGGTTCATGCGAGCCCGCGACACCCAGGGGCGTTTCCGCGAGCCGTTCAACCCCTACCAGCAGCGACCCGACGGCGATGAGTATTGCGAGGGCAATGCCTGGCAATACACCTGGCTGGTGCCGCACGACCTGGAGGGGCTGGTGGCATGCCACGGCTCGCGTGAGCTGGCGATTGCGCGGCTCGACTCGCTGTTCATCGTGTCGAGCGATGTGGGAGAAGACGCTGTACTCGACATGAGCGGCTTCATCGGCCAGTATGTGCACGGCAACGAGCCCAGTCACCACATCATCTATTTCTACACCATGCTCGGCCAGCCGTGGAAGACCGCCGACCGTGTGCGCGAGGTGCTCACCACGCTCTACGACGACACCACCGAGGGCCTGTGCGGCAACGAGGACGTGGGCCAGATGTCGGCATGGTACATCCTTTCGGCCCTGGGCTTCTATCAGGTGGAGCCGGCCGGCGGGCGTTACTACTTCGGCAGCCCGCTGGTGAACAGTGCCACCGTGCGTGTGGCAGGCGGCACACTCACCATCACCGCCAAGAACAACAGCCCTGCCAACCGCTACATCCAGCGCATCAAATTCAACGGCAAGCCCCTCACGCAGCCCTACATCGACCATGCCGCCCTCGCTGCCGGAGGCACGCTCGAGTACACCATGGGCAGCAAGCCCGTGAAGTGGTGGTGATGGAGGCTGACCGGTTCATCCGATAAAGAGGGAACCAGCACACTGCAGGTCAAGTGATTGGAGCCGCTGTCAAGCATGGCGACTCCAATCATCTGTTTGTTGGTTGATGGTCACAACAGCTTAAAACGTCCAAAATACACGTAAAGCTCTTTGTGGCTGCCATCGGTAGTCCACATTCCCTGTGTTGACCGCAATGTTGCCTCGATGGCAGGTCGGTATTTCTGTATGATTTCAGGCTGGTTGCTCTTTTGCATGAACCGGATGTCGATGATGTTGAGGTTGCTGTCGAATACGGCGATATACGTTACCCAGTGCTCCATGCAATCTACAAGGTCGATAATTCCGTATCGGTGTTTGTGGAACGTTCGCGAACAATGTTCCATGAACTCGTTTGCTGGCATGATGGGCTTGGCTTCGCCAGGATTGCGCCACACTGCGCCAGTCGTGTCGATATAGGCAGCGATATAGGGTTGCCCGTTGGCATATCCAATGTGGGCGAGCTCACGATTGTCGGTGTCGGCCCACTGCATCTTGGCTGAATGGCAGCCGAGCAGGATGGGGAGCAACACACCCCCAAAAAGGGAAAGCCGGCGGAGCCGTGATTTTGCAATCGATTCCATCTCTTTTTCGTTGGATTTTCCGAAATGCATCACCTTTTGTTATCTGCTTTTTTCGTCATGCGCCGATACAAGAAAATGGTGAACAACAATGTGGGCATTGCATATCAGTCATTGAAGCTGTAACAATATGCAACAATTGAAGCACATATATAAGTGAAAACGCACCATCCTTTAATTGAGCCATGCTGCTCTTCTTTATATTTCTCGCATAACTTTAAATAGTATTTTTTGCTTGAGATTAGGGCACCAATCAGTACAAATCCAGTACCGATATAGTTGTGTTGGATGCCAAAAACGATGCTGTCGGTGGATATAAGATTGGCAATAGTCAATAGGTTCATTCCAAAAAGCCCAAGGGTGTTCATCGCGCCTAATGTGGGAGCGAAGCTTTCATAGTCATTTATGAAAATCGCATAAAGATTGCCATAATCACGGCAGAGAAATTTGGTAATCCTATAAAGATGTATGGTATAATCATGAGCGTCACGATTTATTAGAAAGCTTGGTTGCTTGACAATCCTGCGGTACCATCATAGATTTTTGGCAGCTACATATTATTCGCTTAATCCCAACGAGATGATATATATCACTAACGACAATATGGCAAATCCAAAAACTAACCATCCTTTCAGCGTTTTGTTACGTTCATTTTTATATTCTTCATATAGCCGATTGTAGTTTTTCTCATTTGCCAACAATGAGCCAATCA
>JAFYCU010000041.1 GCA_017545095.1 Muribaculaceae bacterium
ATGCAAGTAAGAGCGAAAAAGTCGTTGGGGCAGCATTTCCTCACCGACTTGAGTGTGGCGCAGCGCATCGCGGCCACGATGGACGGCCACCGTCACCAGCCACTGCTGGAGGTGGGGCCGGGAATGGGTGTGCTCACACAATTCCTGCTCGATGCCGGGCACGACCTGCGTGTGGTGGAGCTGGACCGCGAGAGCGTGCAATATCTGCAACTCAACTTCCCGCAGCTCGACGGGCGCATCATCGCCGACGACTTCCTAAGGCTTGACTTGCACACCTACTACGGCAACGAACCATTCTCGGTGATTGGCAACTACCCCTACAATATCTCGTCGCAGATTTTCTTCAAAGTGCTTGACTACAAAGACCAGGTGACCTGCTGCTCGGGCATGTTGCAGCGCGAGGTGGCACAGCGGCTCGCCGCACAGCCAGGTAACAAGACACGCGGCATCCTATCGGTGCTGCTGCAGGCGTGGTACGACGTGGAATACCTCTTCACCGTGGATGAGCATGTGTTCAACCCGCCGCCCAAGGTGAAGTCGGGCGTGGTGCAGCTCACACGCAACAGCGTCACCAACCTGGGTTGCGACGAGCGTCTGTTCAAGACCGTGGTGAAGACCGGCTTCGGCCAGCGGCGCAAAACGCTGCGCAACTCCCTGCGCGGACTGCTGCCCCCAGGCACACCCATGGAAGCCACCATCTTCAACCAGCGCCCAGAACAACTCTCGGTCGACGAGTTCGTTGCACTCACAAACCTCATCGCAGAGTTGAGAAAACAATAAACATGAGGCGTTTCAACAACTAATCACCTAATCCCTAGAAAATATGAATAACAATAAACCAGGATTGTTTGGGCAGAAGCACTCAAGTCGAGATTACACCAAAGCCGAGTGTTGGGGAAAGAACCAATTCAACAGTTCCTTTCCCGCCTCTTTGGTTGCGTATATGTTCTCTAAGGGCATTAAACCAGTATACTTGTGTACTTCGGTCAATAATGTGGTACGACACAGCTATATTGATGCAGAGCAGCTACTGGGCATCAACCCGCTGAGTGATGATGCATTCTACAACTTCGAAGCCGGTTTCCCTCAATATGAGAAATATTATCAAGGAGAACGTGAGAAGATTGATTTGGTGATGATGAACAAGGCGACCAATGCCACTTTAACAGGATTAGAGGTGAAATTGACGGCATTGCCCGACAACACGACTAAAAAGCTTGACGAATCGATGTGGGGCACTGAAATTGTCATGCGTCCACCCACCATTTGCTTCTTGGTTTGCAGTGTCTGCGCCAACTACAACACCCCTGCCAAGAAAGAACGATTGAGGGCGATGTTGCGAGCAGTGCCACAAATCAACCATTGGGAAGAAGCCGAAGAAGTGCTATCGCACTACACCGAGATAGAGCGTGCAGTTCTTGCCGTTTCCTCCAACATGTACCGCCAACAAAAACCGCTAATCATCCAACCCATCTGGAAAACAGAAGGGAATAAGATGAAGCTCATGGACGACTGCTTAGATGTCTTTGTGTGGTCGAATTTGTCAATCATACAAATGTGCTGTGGAGAGGATTTCGATGCGGTGAAAAAGATAAACAGATTCAACCGAACCATCATTTGGATTTATAAGATGCTGCTCGACTATGTGACTTACGACACTTTCGACTACAAACGCATTATTCGATTGCAGTCCTATAACTTGGCCAATGACAAGGCGTTTGCATTGCCAGGAACTAAGTCACATCAGTTTTTGAAATGTGATGAACTCACGCATCCAAGAATCGGCAAAAATGAGATTAAGAACATTATTTTAGGTGGCGGACAAGATCTATTAAGCCCCGAACGCAGATTTGATGCCGTTTTAGTAAATAGTCCCGACATTTTTGAATAGTTTTACGAAATGAGAATTGTTGACCTTTTCTGTGGTTGTGGTGGCCTTAGCCTTGGATTCCAAAAGGCGGGTTTTGAGATTGTCGCAGCATTTGATAACTGGGATGATGCCATAGCTGTTTATCATCAGAATTTCAAACATCAAGTGGTTAAACAAGACTTGTCGGAAGTTGAGGATTCTATTCAAAAAATTAGGCAATTCACTCCCGATATGATTATTGGCGGCCCCCCCTGCCAAGATTTCTCGTCAGCAGGTAAACGTGATGAGAACCATGGGCGAGGAGATTTGACCATAGATTTTGCCCGGATTGTAGCTGCTATTAGGCCCCAATGGTTCGTAATGGAGAATGTGGATCGCATTATTAAAACCCAAAAACTCATTGAGGCACGAACCATATTCAAATCATGTGGTTATGGTTTAACCCAAACAATATTAAATGCAAGCCGTTGTGGAGTACCTCAGCGTAGAAAACGTTTCATTCTGATTGGTCATTTAGGGGATACAGATGATTTCATGTCAGCTATTCTTGACAATAGGCAGTCTGAAAAAGAAATGACTGTTGCGGATTATTTTGGAGAGCAAATAGATATTAAGTTCTATTATCGCCATCCGCGCAGTTACGTCCGCCGAGGAATTTTCAGCATTGACGAACCCAGTCCTACCATAAGAGGGGTAAACCGCCCTGTCCCTTCTGGCTATCAAATACATAGCAACGATCCTGTCAGTTCTTTAGATGGTATCCGCCCATTAACCACGTTGGAGCGTAGCATGATTCAAACTTTCCCAAAGTCTTTCAAGTTTTTAGGCTCAAAAACTGATATGGAACAAATGATAGGCAATGCCGTACCAGTTAATTTGGGAAAATACGTCGGTGATGCAATCATGAGCTATTTGGGTATCGACAATCCGATTGATTTTGGCGAGTTGCAAGAGGAATATCCAATATCCATTGTAAATCATTCAAAAGATTTTCAAGATTGCGACTTAAACTCAATTGAGAAAAAACATGTACTTATCAGTTTGGTAACAAACGAAAACATTGACTTGTTTTTAGATGGTTCTGCCAGACTCTATTACACAGGGAAGAAATTTCCATCAACTGTGGCATTGAATAAGCTTTATTATTTTATGCCATACGTTAAAAAGAAAGGCATTCGTGACATTTATATAATTAACATTGCTCGTGTAGGATCAAAACATGAATTGCATCCCCAAGCAGATGAGAATGACTTGAGACTGGTTTTTGAAATAACTCGGTTGGGAGAATTGTTTACAGATTATCAACCAATTCGCCTAAAGATATGGGATACATTCTCCGATACTACTATAGGTGAATTAATAAACAAAATACAGGCATCAGCGAACACTGATTGTTTGATAATCAATGATTAGGATACGCAATTGTTTAATATCGCGTGCATCATGAAAGAATACAACGAAGAATATATCAAGCAGCTTGGGCAGCTGATTGAGAGCCAAGATACCGAGCAAGTGCGGGTGCTCATCGCCGACATGCACCCTGCCGACATTGCCGAGCTGGTCGACGGCTTGGACGCCGATGAGGCGCTGTTCATCATGCAGCTGCTCGACGATGAGACGGCGGCCGACGTGCTGGTGGAGCTCGACGAGGACGAACGCCACGACCTGCTGGAGCAGATGTCGAGCGAGGACATCGCTGATGTGCTCGAGCAGATGGATGCCGACGACGCCGTGGACGTGATCCAGGAACTTGACGAGGAGGATCGCGAGGAGGTCATCAAGCACATCGACGACGTGGAACAGGCCGGCGACATCGTGGACCTGCTGCAATATGGCGAGGAGACCGCCGGCGGCTACATGAGCACCGAGATGATTGTGGTGAATGAAAACATGTCGATGCCCGACTGCATCCGCGCCATGCGCGAACAGGCCGAGGACATGGATGAAATCTACAACATCTATGTGGTCGACGACGACCACCGGCTCAAGGGCATCTTCCCGCTCAAAACCACCATCACCAACCCCAGCGCGAGCAAAATCAAACACGTGATGGAACCCGACCCGCTCTCGGTGAAGGCCGACACGCCCATCGACGAGGTGGCCCTCGACTTCGAGAAATACGACCTGGTGGCCATGCCGGTGGTCGACAGCATAGGCCGCCTGGTGGGGCGCATCACCGTCGACGACATCATCGACCTGGTGCGCGAACAGGGCGAGCGCGACTACCAGTTGGCCTCGGGTCTATCCACCGAGGTGGAAACGGGCGACAGCGTGTGGACGCAGTTCCGCGCCCGCTTGCCGTGGCTGCTCATCGGCATCGTGGGCGGCATCGCCAACGCACTGATTCTGGATGGCGACGAGGGCGGTAACTCCTGGCAGACCTACCTGCCGGGTATGGCATTGTTCATCCCCCTCATCGGCGGCACAGGTGGTAACGTGGGCACACAGTCGAGCGCTATCGTGGTGCAGGGCCTGGCCAACGGCAGTCTGGAGATGAAGCATGCCGGACGCCACATCATCAAGGAATTTGGCGTGGCGCTGCTCAACGCCTCCATCATTGCCGGGCTGGTGATGCTCTACAACTGGATTTTCCCCACCGACCCCGACAATATGCGCGTGTCGCACATCACTTCGATGGCGGTGTGCATCTCGCTATTTGCCGTGGTGCTCTTCGCTTCGGTGTTCGGCACCTTTGTGCCCATCATGCTCGAAAAGCTCAAAATTGACCCAGCCATCGCCACTGGGCCATTCGTCACCGTGACCAACGACATCGTGGGCATGGTCATCTACATGGCCATCAGCTCATGGCTCATCAGCTACTTCCTAGGGGTGGCCGTTTGACGACTATCGAGAACCGAGTTTGAGGTCAATTGTCGGTGTAAGGCGAGACGCAGTATCGCTCCACCTTCACTCTTTAAGATGCGAGATGCAAGAGCTGCATTGCGCCGCTTGTTTACTCGTTTATTTGTCGTTTACTCGTCACTCGCCTCGACACTCGTTTCTCGTCACTAAAATAATTGTGCATTGCACTTTAATTCATAACGTTGACTTCGTCGAAGTTACGCTGCACCTCGGAAGTGCAAAATCAATTTCGTTCCTCATTTGTTTTGCAATTCGCTCGGTTTGCAGTAACTTTGCAGGTTGAAACGAAAATCATCATAAAAACATACCGAATATGAACATCTCTTATAAGTGGCTTCGCCGCTATATCGACACCGACCTCACGCCCGACGAGGTGAGCGTGGCCTTGACATCGCTAGGTCTGGAAGTGGGTGCGCTGGAGCGTGTGGAAACCATCCGTGGCGGCCTGCGCGGCTTGGTGGTGGGCCATGTGCTCACCTGCATCGACCATCCCAATAGCGACCATCTGCACATCACCACCGTGGACCTGGGCGACGGGAACGCCCCCGTGCAAATCGTGTGCGGCGCAGCCAATGTGGCCGCCGGACAAAAGGTGGTGGTGGCCACCCTGGGTACAAAGCTCTACGACGGCGACCAGGAGTTCACCATCAAACGCTCGAAGATGCGCGGCGAGGAGTCGCTGGGCATGATTTGCGCCGAGGACGAGATTGGCGTGGGCACGAGCCATGCCGGCATCATCGTCCTGCCACAGGACACTCCCGTGGGCATGCCTGCTGCCGAATACTATGGCATCGAGGACGACTGGCTCATCGAGGTGGACCTCACGCCCAACCGCGTGGACGGGGCCTCGCACTACGGCGTGGCTCGCGACCTGGCGGCTTGGTGCCAGCAAAACGGCCGCAAGGGCACGCTGCTGCACCCCGTGGCCAAAGGCTTCAAGAGCGACCGACCCGACGGCGGCATTCCCGTGGAGGTGCCGTGCGCCGAAGCCTGCCCGCGCTACAGCGGACTCACCGTGCGAGGCGTGAAGGTGCAGGAAAGCCCCAAGTGGCTCAAAGACCTCCTGCTCGCCGTGGGACAACGACCCATCAACAATATCGTCGACATCACCAACTACATCCTCCTGGGTCTGGGGCAGCCCATGCACTGCTTCGACCTGAACAAGGTGAAAGGCGGCAAGGTGGTGGTGCGCACCGTAGAGGCCGGACACAAGTTTGTCACCCTCGACGGCGTGGAGCGCACACTCACAGACCGCGACCTGATGATTTGCAACGCCGAGGAGCCGATGTGCATCGGCGGTGTGTTTGGCGGACTGGACTCGGGCGTGACCGAAGAGACCACCGACATCTTCCTGGAGTCGGCCTACTTCCACCCCACGTGGATTCGCAAGACTGCCCGCCGCTTCGGTCTGAACACCGACGCCTCGTTCCGCTTCGAGCGCGGCATCGACCCCAACGAGACGGTCTCCAACCTCAAAGTGGCTGCCATGCTCGTCAAGGAGCTGGCCGGAGGCGAGATTTGCGGCGACATCGTGGATGTGAAGGCACACGACTTCCCGGGCTTCCCCGTGGAGCTGCGCTACGACTATGTCAACAACTTGATTGGCAAAGCCATCGACCGCGACACCATCAAAAGCATCGTCACCAGCCTGGAGATGGACATCACCGCCGAGGACGATGAGAAACTGAACCTGGTGGTTCCCACCTACCGCGTCGATGTGCAGCGCCCATGCGATGTGGTGGAAGACATCCTGCGCGTGTATGGCTACAACAACGTGGAAGCACCCACCGATGTGCGCACCAGTCCGTCGCCACAGACGATGGTCGACTTTGCCGACCAGCTACAGGAGCACATCAGCAACCACCTTACCGCCGTGGGCTACAACGAGATGATGAACAACTCGCTCACCCCGGCCGCCTACTACGCCGACCTGCAGGCCCTGCCTGAATCCAACTGCGTGCACATCATGAACCCGCTGAGCAGCGACTTGAACGTGATGCGACAAACGCTACTGTTCGGTGGCTTGGAGAGCGTGGCTCGCAACATCAACCACAAGAACCAGAACCTGCGCCTCTACGAGTTTGGCACCGTCTATCACTACGAACCCGGCGTGGACCAGACCGAGCGCGTGCTCGCCCCATACACCGAGGGCAAGCACCTGGGGCTGTGGCTCACCGGCAACAACCACGACGACGCATGGGCCGACAAGGTGCGCCGCACTACCGTCTATGACCTCAAGTCCACCCTCGAAAACGTGCTCACCGCCATGGGCATCGACCTGAACGACCTGGTGCTGGAACAGACGGCCGACGACACCATCGACCCCGCCCTGCGCTACAACACGCGCGGCGGCAAGACCGTGGCCACGCTCGGCGTGGTGACCGAAGCCCTGCTCAAGCGCATGGATGTGGACCAGGAAGTGTTCTACGCTCAAGTGGACTGGAAGGTGGCTTGCAAACTCGCAGCCAAGAAGGACATCAAATACCACGACCTGCCCAAGACGCTGCCCGTGCGCCGCGACCTGGCTCTGCTCGTCGACCATGCCGTGACCTACGACGACATCCGCCGCACCGTTCTGGCCAGCGACCGCAAACTGCTGCGTGATGTGAACCTTTTTGATGTGTATGAGAGCAACAAGCTCGCCGCCGGCAAGAAGTCGTACGCCATCAGCATCACCCTGCAAGACGATGTGAAAACGCTGCAAGACAAGCAAATCGATGCCGTGATGCAAAAGGTGATCAAGAACCTCGAGACCCAGCTCGGCGCCCAGCTGCGCTGATACCGGCTGAACGTTTCTAACCTAGAACGACGCCAAAAAGTACCCGCGTTATTTTAAAGGCAACATAGGACAGATGCTTTGCATTGTGTCCTATGTTGCCTTTCTTGATGTTTTATTGCAAACTTCCTACTTGTATAAATAGCGTTTAATGCTCAATTTCGGGGTTTTCTCGAAAGGTTTGTCCACCAGTTCCACTTTGGCTATCTTGCTGTAGTTGGGTAGCGATTTGTTGGCCGCTGCACGGATAGCTTCCGGGATGCCGCTCCGCGTTTTGCCGTCCATGTCTTCGGGAAGTTCGGCATAAACAAGTGCCACAATCTTTCCCGCACGGTCCACAACCACACATTCGGTCACATAGTCGCAGTTAATCAGAACGGCCTCAATCTCTTCGGGATAGATGTTTTGCCCCGAAGAGCTCAGAATCATCGACTTGATGCGTCCGCGAATGAAGATGTTGTTTGCTTCGTCGATCACCCCCAGGTCGCCTGTGCGGAACCATCCGTCGTCGGTAAACGCGGCTGCCGTGGCTTCGGGATTCTTGTAGTAGCCTGTGGTGAGGTTGCGGCCGCGTGCCTGAATCTCGCCGGGCTTGTGTTGCGGGTCGTCGGAGTCGATGCGCAGGTCGTGAACGGGCTTTCCGCACGACCCCGGCACATACCTCGTCCACCATTCCCATCCCAGCAGCGGGCAGGCTTCGGTCATACCGTAGCCCACGGTATAGGGCAGTTTCATCTTCTTGAAACATTGTTCGGCTTCGGGATTGAGAGCCGCGCCACCCATGATGAAACAGCGCACCTGCCCACCGAAGACCGACAAAATGGTTTTGCGAATGGTTCGGTAAATGATTCCCTTCATGCCCGGTATGGCCAGCAGAAAACGCCTTTTCTTCAACGCCGGTTTGATGGAATTGGCATAAATTTTCTCCATCACCAGCGGCACGGTGACCACCATATAGGGCTTCACGCTCTGCATGGCTTTGAGCAACCGAGTAGGCGACGGGGTTTTGCCTAGGAAGTACACCGCCACGCCATCGACATTGGGATGAATGAACTCGATGGCCAATCCATACATGTGAGCCAGCGGCAACATCGAGATAATGGTTTCGCCAGGATGATTCGGGAACTGCGTGTTGGCAAAGTCGTCGGTATCCGACATGGCCCCGTAGGTGAGCATCACACCCTTGGGGTTGCCCGTGGTGCCCGAGGTATAGTTGATAATGGCCAATTCATCTGAATTGTCGGTGAAGAAGGTCACCTGCTCGGGCTTCATGCCATCGGGATAACGCTCGGCGAAAGCGTTCTCACGTTTCTCCCATGCATCAGCCACCTCCTTGTCGCGGTGCCAGAGCAGATTGCCATCCTTCACGTTGACGGCGGCTTTGAGCGCCGGCATTTCGTCGGGATTCAGTTTCGCCCATATGTCATCGTCGGCAAAGAGCAACACACTGTCGGAATGACTGGTGAGTGAGGACACGTTGTTGGGGTGGAAATCGGCCAGAAGCGGCACCGTTACGCACCCATTCACATTAATGCCCCAGAATGTCATGGCCCATCGGGCAGAGTTGCGAGCGCAAATCGCGATTTTATCGCCCTTGTTGATTCGGGCTGCATCAAAGAAGAGCCTGAATTGTTCGATGTTTGCGGCCACATCGGCATAGGTGAAAGTTGAGCCTTCGTAGTCGCAAAGCGCGTTTTGGTTCCATTGTTCGCGGATGGTGTCCTGCAGTTTCTTCAGATAATGTATCATGTCTATTCCTTGTATTCAATTCAATACGTTACAGCCCCCGCTCGGTTCAGCTGAATAATACAATGTACAAAGGTACGACATTTTTCTAAACATCTAATGCTTCTAAGCCAAGTTTTTTATTGAACAACGAAAAAATCGCGCCGATACTATCAATCTATCGCAAAAAATCCGGGAGTTCGCACTATTCGAAAGCATGTAGGGCCTGCCGGATGACCGAGTCATGTAGAGCCGCACTCAGTGCGGCTGATGGCCGCGTGGGGCCTGCCGGATGGGCGACTCATGTAGAGCCGCACCCTGGTGCGGCTGATGGCCGCGTGGGGCTTGCCGGATGGCCGACTCATGTAGAGCCGCACCCTGGTGCGGCTCCCCCGATGCAGTGTCCCAACACCGTGAAAAATCGCCCACATTCGGGCATCGATGGCGCGGCATTCGGTCGTTTGACTCGGCCATCAGCCGCATCGTGATGAGGCTCTACCTGCATTCAGCACTCCAAATTTCGAAAGAAGCGTTTATTTGTAAAATTGATTGAAAAAGCGGTAGAGCGGCAGGTGGCGTTCCAGATAGGAGTCACGGTAACGGCTCTTGGCATAGCCTTGCGCAGTATCGCGGTTCCAGCGTTCGTCGGGTTCCGCGGGCTGCACATCTCGCAATGCCTGGGGCATCTCCACGCTGGGGTCGATGCTTCGCACCACGTCCATCACCATGCGCACCACGCGTGCCGGTGTGGCCACGCACTGCCGCTCGCTGAAGCGCAGCACTATCCACCCGGCAGCAGTGATGAGGCCATTGCGCTGATCGTCGCTGCCGATGATGTGGGTGGGCATTCGCCGGCCCATGGTGTAGGGCTCATCGTTCTCGATGTCGATGAAGATGCCGCGTTGCTCGTCGATGTAGGCCAGGTCGGGTTCATAGCGGTGGCCGCCCGTGCGCAGTGCCAGGTTGTCGTAGAAGCCTTTGATGCTGTGCCACTTGATCCACAGTGCCAGCCATAGTTCCCCCGGCCCGCGCTTGCAGCTCTTGCCATGCCGTGGCATCACAATGCGTGTGCCGCGCCGTGGCGCGAGCAACTGCGGATAAAACCGCTGGTCGCCATCGGCAAGGTCATATTCCACCACCTGCGGCCCACCGCCGCGCCGCTTCCACGTGCGCCGCAGCACGCCCTTGCCCGGCCGGAACGCAGCATTGAATAGGGAGATTAGCATTTCGAGGGTTTTAAAGAAATAGTCAGAAAATCAGTTTAATTACGACATAAATAACAATGATGGGAATCAGAATGGCAAACCCATAAACAATACATCCTAAACATGCTTCTCCATACAAATCTCCTTTTTGAGCATCAACAGCATCAACCCATTCATAAGGGTTTGACGCTGCTTCTATAGCCCGTTGAGATTCGTTTTGCATTTCTTCGGATTGCCTCTTTAGAAAGCGATCAAAAATAGAAAAATAGGCCTTAAATGGAGCCAAGAAGCAACCCAACAAAACATCTTTAGTGTGATCTATCCGTCTCATCCATAGGTGTCGCCGTATTGCCTTGGTCTTCTTCACACTGAATTCTATTCCTTGATTATTTTCAGAGGCCAGTGCCACATATTTGCTTCTTGAACCCAATTTATGATGATACTCGGCAATGAGTTTGGCATTTTTCTTAACTCCAATGCCATTTACAAGACAATACAGGAATGATTCATAGCTCTGACAAAGAAGAAATAATCTCGCTGCAATAAACGGGCGATTACCAATAATATCAGTAGCATATTCATGGCATGCGTAATTGTTGTTGAATAGCCAATGAGTGATTTGCGCTATGCGATGGTCAAATTTGATTCTTGTTTTCGCATCGGTTCCTTCAACAAATGGATAAATCGAAATACAACAATTTGCAAAACCTTTTGGATCTGCATTTTGAACTTTTGCTCTAACTTTGTCGCTAAGAAAGCGTAAATTCGCTTGTTCAACTAGATACTTCACGGCTGAAACGTTTCCTAACATAGCCGCATTAACGATGTGTAGTAAGCCATGACCGCCTTTAAATCGAAGCCCCAACTCAAGCATGGCTTCATCATCACCGTTTTTGGCGAGTTTCTTTAGATTCTCCTTCGCCTCGTTCGTGTATCTTGTGGCAATCTTTTCCATATCCTTAAATCCGCAAACAATCAATTAAGAAATTTTATAACATCCTGGGCAACAAAAAGTTGCCCAGGATTTTGTCAAGTCAGATTTTTCACCTAATTCAGTGGCGTAAAAATAAAAACAAAAAGTTTAGCACATGACAAAAAGTCGAAAATTTAATGTTAATTAACTGATTATCAGATAGTTAACTATTGCATAAGTGGTTGGAAATTAGTACCTTTGTAAGAAAAAACACCACTAATTTCTATGGGTACTAATTCCAATCCACG
>JAFYCU010000005.1 GCA_017545095.1 Muribaculaceae bacterium
ACGACATGGCCGTCGTGCTCAACCAGCAGAGCCTCGACAAGTTCGAGAGCAAAGTGAAACCCGGCGGTGTGCTCATCTACGACAGCTACGGCATCAACACGCCTCCCACGCGCACCGACATTCGCGTGTGCCGCATCGACGCCACCGAGGCCACCATCGAGATGAACAACAGCAAGACGTTCAACATGATTGTGCTCGGCTCGATGCTCAAGGTGAACTCGATGGTGACCATCGAGAGTGTGCTCAAGGCTCTCAAGAAGACCCTTCCCGAGCGCCACCACCACCTGATTCCCCTCAACGAGGAGGCCCTGAAGAAGGGCATGACGCTCATCAACGACTGACCCCCCTTTCGGGTGACATGACAAGAATTTCACAGGCTGTGGCAGCTGCCACAGCCTGTGGTTTGTTGTAGCGTTTCGACAAATTCAGGAAACCGTTTTAATCTCCGCTTTTGTGGGAGAGCTTGTTGCCCAGAGTGCGCATAGCGTTGAGGACGGCGAGCACGGTGACGCCCACGTCGGCGAAGACGGCCATCCACATCGTGGCCAATCCGCAGGCAGCGAGGACGAGCACGGCGAGCTTGATGCCGATGGACAGCACCACATTCTGGCGGGCGATGCGCAGTGTGCGCCGTGCCACGGCCACGGCATCGGCAATCTTGAGCGGGTTGTCGTCCATGAGCACCACGTCGGCGGCCTCGATGGCGGCGTCGCTGCCCAGTGCTCCCATGGCGATGCCCACATCGGCGCGGGCAAGCACGGGCGCGTCGTTGATGCCGTCGCCCACCATGGCCAATGCTCCATCACCTTCGGCAAGCAGCCGCTCCACGTGCGCCATCTTGTCGGACGGCAACAACTCGGCGTGATGCTCGTTGATGCCCAACTGCTGCGCCACGGCATCGGCCACCGCCTGCCGGTCGCCGGTGAGCATCACCGTGCGGCGAATGCCCTGCTCGTGCAGCGCGGCGATGGCCTGGGCACTGTGAGGCTTCAGCTGGTCGGTGATGGCGATATGGCCGGCGTAACGGCCATTGATGGCGACGTGAATCACCGTTCCCGCCGCCTGCCGACAGTGCTCGCAGTCGTGCCAGGCAGCCCCAGCGGCCTCCATCAAGCGTGTGTTGCCCACCCACACCACATCATCGCCCACCTGGGCACGGATGCCCTCACCGGCCACCTCCTCCACGGCAGCCACCGCACACCCGTCGGAGGCCGCCTCGGGGAAAGCCGCGCGCAAGGCGGCCCCGATGGGATGGGTGGAGTAATGCTCCACATGAGCCGCAAGATGCAGCAGATGATGCTCGTCGCAGGCCTCGGGGTGCACGGCGGTGACGGCAAACTGGCCGTGGGTGAGCGTGCCCGTCTTGTCGAACACCACAGTGTGAAGCCGGTCGAGCACATCGATAAAGTTGGCCCCCTTGATGAGAATGCCTCGCCTCGACGCAGCCCCAATGCCGCCAAAGAACGTGAGTGGCACACTGAGCACAAGCGCACACGGGCACGACACCACCAGGAACATCAGTGCTCGATAGAGCCATGTGGGGAAGGTGGCGGCAAAATTCCCCGACAGGAGCGGTGGCAGCAACGCCAACACCACGGCGGCGAGGGTGACAATGGGGGTGTAGATGCGGGCGAAACGGGTGATGAACGCTTCGCTGTGCGACTTGTGCTCGTCGGCGTTCTTGACCAGATGCAGGATTTTCGACACGGTGCTCTCGCCATAGGGCTTGGTAGTGCGCACCTTGAGCACTCCCGACACATTGACGCAGCCCGAAATCACCTCGTCGTCCACGGTCACATCGCGTGGCAGGCTCTCGCCGGTGAGGGCCACCGTGTTGAGGGCCGACTCGCCGTGGGTCACCACACCGTCGAGCGGCACGCGCTCGCCCGGACGGATGACGATGGTCTCGCCCACGGCCACCTCGTGGGGAGTCACCGTGAGCTCACGGCCATCGCGCTCCACGATAGCCGTGTCGGGACGGATGTCCATCAAGTGTGCAATGCTTGCCCGGCTCTTGCCCTCGGCATACCCCTCGAAGAGCTCGCCCACTTGGAAAAAGAGCATCACAAACACCGCTTCGGCAAACTCGGTGTCGGCACCAGGCAGGAACCCGATGGCGAGGGCTCCGATGGTGGCCACCGACATCAGGAAATGCTCGTTGAACGCATCGCCGTGCATCAGCCCTTCGGCGGCCTCCTTGAGTGTGTCCCACCCTACTACCAGATAAGGCACCAGATATATCAACAGCTGCTGCCACAGCGGCAACCGGCAGGAGTGTTCGATGGCGACCGCTGCCGCCAGCAGCAATGCCGCCACCACGATGCGCACCAACGTAGCTCGCAGGCCGCCATGCGGATGGTGGTCGTGGTGGTGACCTTCATCGTGGTGGTGGTGACAGCCACAACCACGATGATTATGCGTGGACGCGCAGCACTCGTCGTGGTGATGATGGTGGTGGGTGGAATGATTGGCCATAGCTTATTCTGATTGGTTTCGGCGACAAAGGTAGCTCAAAAACCATTGCCGCACACCATCGCTCGGCCACAAATGCGCCAACTTTGCAACTCAGTCGCAAAAACGAGCGGCTGGCGCAATGCGGCGTGGAGCGAGACTCGTCTCGCCTTACACCGACAAAGAGCAACCATCTTGCATCTCGCATATTGCTTCTTGCAATGGCACACTATTTGCAAGAGGGTGTAGCAGCACACCCGTTTGGGCTTGGCAGACTGATTGTTTTATCGCTAAACTTCTGAAGACTATGGAACGACGCAAGATTGTGGACTTTGACGCCTACAGCAACTATTTCAACGACCCGCAATTGTGGGAAAAGCTCAAGAAAGTGGCCAAGAAAGCTGGCATCAAGGTGGTATATACCGCCCTCGTGCTTTACTATGTGACACGCGACCCCCGTGTACCAAACGCCGACAAGCTGAAGATATATGGTGCGCTGGGCTATTTCATCCTGCCCACCGACCTGATACCGGATGCCATCATCGGCTTGGGGTTCACCGACGACCTTGCCGCCCTGGCGTGGGCCATCTATATGGTGCGCGGCTACATCACCGACGACATCGAGCGTCAGGCCGAGGCCAAGCTGCGCGAGTGGTTCGGCGACTTCGACCACTCACAAATCGCGCCCCTGGTGCAACGCGAGCAGGCCTCTGAGGGGTGAATACGCAACGCTCGACGCGGCGGTGTGACGGTAGGTGCAACCATGTCGGCCACAGCACAACCTTTACACTAAACAATAATAATTATCATTTGATTTAAAGCGAATTGATTACATATGATTAGATTATTGCTTTAACAACACGCGCACTTAAAGTATCGCTATATACCTTGGTAGTGGTCCGCGACTAACCATTCGGCCTTCAGCCGCATCATGATGCGGCTCTACATGATTCGGTTTTGACTCGGGCTACTTTTGACTCGGCCTTCAACCGCATTGATGCGGCTCTACATGATTCAGTTTTTACGGACTACTTTTGACTCGGCCTTCAGCCGCATTGCGGCTCTACATGATTCGGTTTTGACTCGGGCTACCAGCCTTAGCCGCATCAGATGCGGCTCTACATGATTCGGTTTTGACTTGGGTCACTTTTGACTCGGCCGCCTGCGCTGCGCTGGGTCCCACGGGGTTTGGGGAAGCCTTTTGTGCTGGTTCAAGGATTCGGCTGGGTATATTTCGACCATGACGAAAAAAAGCGGCTATTGTTTTGGCCACGCGAGGAATAATGCCTACTTTTGCAACTTGAAAAGTGACCTAAACCTCGATTCAACCATGAAACGATTCTGGCAGAAAACATTCAAATGGCTTTTGATTGCATGCGTGGCGTGCGCCTCGGTGATTGCGGTGTGCAACATCATCGTGCTGCAAGCCAGCCGGGGGAGGCTCTATGACCGCGTGGCCGATGTGCCTCACCGCCACGCGGCCCTCTTGGGCACCAACCGCGTGAGCCGCTGGGGCGGTCGAAACCCCTACTACTACAACCGCATCGACACCATGGCGGCGCTGTATCACGCTGGCAAGGTGGACAGCATCATCGTGAGCGGCGACAACCTATCGAAGTATTACAACGAACCCGACATGATGCGTGCCGACCTGGTGGCGCGCGGTGTGCCCGACAGTGTGATCCACTCCGACTTCGCCGGCCTGCGCACGCTCGATTCGGTGGTGCGTGCGAACAAGATTTTCGGCCAGGACAGCGTGCTGGTGGTGTCGCAACAGTTCCACAACGAACGCGCCATCTATCTGGCCAAGGCGCATGGCATCGACGCCATTGGCATGAACGCCGGCAACTGGCGAAAAGGACGACTGCGCTTCCACATGATGGCTCGGGAATGCCTGCTCGCTCGCCCCAAGGCGGTGATTGACATCCTCTTCGGCAAGCGGCCACGCTATGGCGGAGACACCATCGATATTGGCTGAGGCGAGAAGTATGCCAAAGTGAAATTTCTCAAGAAAACCAAAAGCATTGCCACGATTTGGCAAACCGCAACAGTAACTTTGTGCCATTTCCAAAAACAACGCTATTTCCAAACACCCACATCATGAAAACCCCACAACACATCAAGATGCTAATCGCCGCGATGAGCGAAGGCATTTACGAAAAAGACCACATCATGTCGCTGACGTTGCTCAGTGCGGTGGCCGGCGAAAGCGTGTTCCTGCTCGGCCCTCCGGGCACGGCCAAGAGCCTGGTGGCCCGAAGGCTGAAGATGGCCTTCAGCGGCGGCCGGTCGTTTGAATACCTGATGTCGCGTTTCTCCACCCCGGACGAGATTTTCGGCCCCGTGTCGATTTCGTTGCTCAAGAACGAAGACCGCTACGAGCGCGTGGTCGACGGCTTTCTGCCATCGGCCACGGTAGTGTTTCTCGACGAGATATGGAAAGCCGGCCCATCGATCCAGAACGCGTTGCTCACGGCCATCAACGAGCGCATCTTCCAGAACGGCCGCGAGACGCTGCACCTGCCCATGAAAGTGCTCATCGCCGCCAGCAACGAGCTACCCGCCGAGGGTGAGGGACTCGAGGCACTGTGGGACCGCTTTCTGGTGCGCTTGGTGAGCAACTGCATTCAAAACGAGACCACCTTCTTCAAGATGATCCGCAGCCGCCCCGCCGAGCAAGCCTCCATCGCCGACAAGCTCCTCATCACCAACGAGCTATACGCCCAGTGGCAGCGCGACATCGAGCAGGTGGCCATCCCCGACGAGGTGTGCGCCTGCGTGAGCCACATCCGTCGCCGACTGGCCGAAGAGGGGAAGAAAGAGGGCATCGGCCCCATGGACTATTACACCTCGGACCGCCGCTGGCGCAAAGCATTCCGCCTGTTGCAGACCTCGGCGATGCTCAACGGCCGCGAGGCCGTCGATGCCACCGACGTGCCGCTGCTCATGCACTGCCTGTGGAACAAAGCCGAGACCATCGCCACCATCATCGACATCGTGACCGAAAGCCTCACCGCCGGTATCAACACCCAGCTCGACCGCATGGTGCGCGAGGCCGAGAAAACCCTGCGCAACGCATCCACACCAAAGAAAGAGAAAGAAAAATTACCGCAGACCGACAACCGCGTGTTCAGGCTTGTCAATCAGTTCTACTACGACTTGAAAGACTATCCCGACGGACACTGCCTGCTGTATAAATGGGACTACAACAACCTGAGCGCCACGCGCAACACCGATGCCCTGCTCTACCGCGACCACGACAAGCAGGCTTGGGTGATTCATGCCATCTACAGCGGTGCCCCCATGATGAATGCGCAGCCGTCGAGCGGCAGCGAGGTGCGCAAGGTGAAGCTGCGCCAGTGCAAAGGCGGCATCATCGTCGATGGCACCCCATATGCCTTGAACGGCTTCATCACACAGGGCGAGACGGGCGCAGAAACCGCCACCAGCAACACGCCAGTCGACAATGCCTTGATTGTCATTTCAAGTCAACTGCAGCCAAAGCTGCAAGCCCTGCACGAGGCCTTCTCTGCCGGTAAACACCTCTTCCTGTCGCCCGACGACCTCGCCCTGGTGAACCACAAACTCAAGCTGTGCGACAAACACCTGGCCGAGGCCGAGGTGAAGCTCCAAAACACCAGTCAACTGCTATGACCCAAGCCGACCTTGCCAGCCGTCTGCAAGCCTACGACCAAGCGTTCGACATCTACATCGACCGCCAGCAACTGCCCGACGATCTCTCGCCCGACGACCCACTGGCGGGTTTCTTGCAGCACACCATCGACAGCAACCCCCAGCTATCCGGCCAAGACCCGTTGTGGACCGATATGCTGCGCGACGAGCTGATGAAATTCATGCGCGCCATGCTCCAGCTCTTCGCCCCCATCGAACAAGACCAACAAAGCGAACAGGAGTGGATTGACGAGTTCGACGGCTTGTCGCTCGACGACAAGCGCTACCAGTGGACGCGCGTCTATCACCACATCAAGCAGCACTACACTGCGCAGGAAGTGAACATCGACGGCTATGTGGCACAATTTGCCGACCACGCTGCCGAGGACGTGCTCAGCGCCTTGATAGCCGACTGGCGAGCGGCCTGCGACGCACGAGCAGCAGAAGCCAAACAACGGCTCATCGCACGCCACCGCAAGCAGTGGGAGCTGCATGTGAAAAACTGGGGCAACACCGACTATGAGCAACGCCGCCGCGTGCAGCGGGTAATGCATCACTATCCGCAGCTCACCGAGATTGTGCGCATCATGGGTCGCGAGCAGCCGCGCCGCGACGATGCCATGGATGACACCGTGCGCCGCTACCTGCCCCTGCTCCCCTCACCCCCACTCCCTGCCGCCGAGGCCCAGGAGGTGGCCGCCGGCCGCGACCTGCAACACCTGCTCCCCAGTGAGACCGCCCTGCTGGCCGATGCCGACACCGAACCCCTCTTCTACCTCAAATATGCGATGCACGGCCTGCAGCTGTTTGCCAACCGTCCGCGCCAAGAGAGCACCGAGAAAACCGAGCAAAGTCCACGCAAGCCAAGGCTGGAACGCGGACCCATCATCGTGGCCATCGACACCAGTGCCTCGATGTGGGGCCGACCCGAAAAGTTGGCCCGCTGCCTGCTGGGGCAATTGCTCAACATGGCCCGCCGTCAGCGACGCAGCTGCCTGCTCATCTCGTTTGCCGTGCGTGCCAAGGCCATCGACCTGGCTCATCCCGCCAACTGGTTCAAGCTGGAAGAGTTTTTCGACAACCACTTCTCGGGCGGCACCAACGGCGAAGAGATGCTTGCTGCCGGACTGCAACAGCTGCAAGGGAAAACCTACAGCATGGCCGACATGCTCATCATCAGCGACTTCCAGTTCCCCACGCCACTCCCCGACACCCGCCGGCGCATGAACCAGGAGCGAAGCAAGGGCACGCGGTTCTACGGCCTGCAAATCGGCAACGACAGTCATTATTATAAACCCATCCTCGACCGCCTATGGCAAGTGGCACGCATCGGCAAACTCGATTTGTAATCAATCCGCGCTTCAGGCTTCGTTTCCCGCTGTTTGCGGTGAACTGGCACGAGGTCGACGAGGCGATGCTGCGTCACGAAGCGCAGCGGTTAGCCCCGTCGCCGGGCATCTACCTGAGCGGCAGCACCGTGATGGTGGCCGTGCCCACAGCCCAGAACGATGCGCTCGACCTCTACTATGGCACGGACACCCATTTCGACAATGTGCGTCTGCAACGCTGGTTGCGCACCACCATCCGCGACGCCATCACCCACCGCGCCAACGAGGTGCTGCCTGCCCGCACACGCGAGTTGGCCAATAAGCACGGCTTGAGCGTGCGTGCCGTGACCATTCGTAAACTGCCGCGACGCATTCTGGGTCAATGTGACAGTTTGCAGCGCATCAGCCTGTCGCCCATGCTCGTGGTGTTTCCCACCGACTTCATGGACGACACCATCCTGCACGAACTCGCCCACACGCGGCACATGCATCACCGCAAAGCGTTCTGGACGCTCCTCACCCAACTGCTCGGCACCGACGCCCGCGAACAAAAACGGCTCATGGACATCGTGTTGTGCAAATATCTTGAATACTATCAGTTTCTGATGCGGTAACATGGAGAGTGATGAGGGATGCGATTGAAGCTAACGCATAATAGGGATTATAAGGCATCTTAAAGATTCTAAGACATCTTAATGACATCTCCTACGTCCTATCTCTTGGCCCTTGGTTCTTTATATAAGCCCCTCCTTTAGGATGTGTTTGGGGAAGTCAGGTGCTTGGTGCTTTCATCACTTTTACAAGTAGAAACGGCCATTGGTCGATGTTTGAGGCTTGTTGGTCGAAAGTGCGGCTATGTGGATTTAACCTATGGCCTGCTATGGTGTCAAAGAGACAAACAACCGAATTTATTCACCATCTAAACTTCAAGAACGATGAAACGCTTAATCACCCTGCTGGCTCTTGTGAGCATGATTGCCACCGCCAGCGCCATGAGCTACAGCCAGGCCTGCGAGCAGGCCTTGTTCCTGACCGACAAGATGGCCTATGAGCTGAGACTGACCAACACCCAGAGCAACGCTGCCTACGAGATCAACCTCGACTACATCATGAATATTAATGTGGCAGGCGACCTCTTCGGCACCTACTGGAACCGCCGCAACACCGAACTGAGCTACGTGCTCACCGCCGCACAGTACCGCACCTTCACGGCAACGAGCTACTTCTACCGTCCCATCACGTGGACGAGCCACAAGTTCCACTTCGTGATCTATGACCGCTACGACAAGGGTCGCCTGTATGGTTCCATTCCCTCGGGTTACCACACCTACAAGGGCGGCAACCGCCACAACGACACCAGTCCCTACCGCGGAGACACGCACGACACATACGGCAAAGGAAAAGTGCACAACAACGGGAAAACCACCACCCCTCCCACTAGAGTGAATCCCGGAGGAGGCTCCGCTCGCAAGCCCAACACCGGCACCACGGCCAAGCGCCAAAGTGCCAACGAGGGCAAGAGCATGACCAACAACCGCCGCCACTGACACAGCTGGGCGACACACCACCGAACAACCAGGCCGGTGCCACCACACAAGGTGAGCACCGGCCGCTTTGTATGACCCGAGGACAAACGCAGAGCCATTCAGTGGTATGAATAGTTTAAGACTGTTGCAGAATAATGAGGCTTATGTTTGCAGAAGGATTTTCAGCTGGTGGCTGACATTTGAGTAACCCCGCGTGGCTCATTAGAACGAGCGTAGCGAGTGGATAATGAGCCATGCGGTAAAGATCGTGCCAAATATTCGTCGCTGAAAGCGACCACTTTGTTTCCCCGAACAGCGATAATTCCCATTTTTTTCAAGCCTCGGAATCCCACCCTTGCGAATTGACGCAAAATTATTTGTTGGTATTGAAATTTTTCGTAATTTTGCATCGAAAATCTCTAATTATTAACCCTGTCGCGCCATGCGAGCACTCGTAACGGCACGGCACAAAACCTTTCAAGACCCAATGAGAAAGAGCTACATTCTCAAGTGCGCGGCGATGTTTGCCGCTGCTTTGCTGGCTTGGATACCAGCACAGGCGTTCGACGTCGACGGCATGTCGTATGAGGTGAACGACGCCACCGCCAAAACCGTCACCCTCACCAAGGGTAAGTCATCGACCACCCACGTCATGGTGCCTGAAACCGTGACCAGCGGCGGCGAGACCTATACGGTGAACACCATCGGCCAGAATGCCTTCGCACGCTGCGAAGTGGTGGGACAAATCGACCTCCCCGGAACCGTGACTCGCCTGGAATTCTACGCATTCTATGAGCTGGACGCCACCGGCATCCGCATCAGGGGCGACTTGGACTATGTGGAATTTGGCGCCTTCTACGGCAACAAGGTGAGAGCCATCATCTGCTACTCCACCACCTATTTCGCTCAGGATATGGGCGTTCTCGCCAACAAAGAGAAGACGATGATTATCGCCTGCCCCGGAAGACCCTCCAACGAAAAGTGGAACTCACCCAACCTCACCATCCCCGAGGGATATGAGTACATCGCGCCCTATGCCTTCGCCGAGAATCAGAATCTTACGGGAATCACCATCCCAGCTTCAATCAAGGAAATTGGCCTAGGAGCCTTTGAGCAGTGCCCCAACCTGAGATCAATCAACATCCAAGGCGGAGACACGCAGGTGGGCGACCGCGCCTTTATTGGTTGCGAACAGGTGACAAGCCTGAGCTTGCCCACGGGGTTGAAGACTGTGGGACACAGCGCATTCTATGACCTGATGGCTCTGACAACACTCAATCTGCCCGAAGGTATGATTTCAACGGGAAACAACTCGTTTGGTGGTTGCGAAACGCTCAGCACCGTTAATTTCCCCAGCACACTCCAGACCATTGGCGAACGTGCTTTCATTGCTTGCAGTGCCTTGAAGCAGGTCAACTTCCCCGAATCACTCGACACTATCGGCAACAACGCTTTCTTTAATGCCGACCTTCAGGCAGTTGACCTGAAAAACGTCAAGTGGGTGGGCGGACAAGCCTTCAGCAACAACTACAATCTGTCGTCGGTGGATTTTGGCGAGCAACTTGATTTCCTGGGCAATGCCGCATTCTATGGTTGCCGCACGCTCTCCACTGCCATCTTGCCTGCCAGCGTGCGCACAATGGAAGGCACCACCTTCTACAGATGTTCAGGTCTGAACAGCCTCACCATTGGTGCCGGTGTCGAGACCATCGGTCAAGGCATCACGGTGGGAACCACCTCACTGAATGCCATCGAGATTGACCCTGCCAACACCCACTATGCCATCAAAGACGGATGGCTCTATACCAGCGATTTCAAGAATCTGGTGGCCATCCCGGGTGCAATGACAGGTGTGCTCACCATTCCCGAGGGCACCGAAAGCGTTGGACAACAAGCCGGCCGCATGCTGGCCATCACCGAGTTGGTGACATCAGCAGGACTCAAGACACTGGAGGGTGCTGCTTTCATGGGATGCAGCCAACTTGCGAAAGTCACTTTCAGCGCCACCGTTGATTCCATCGCAAGCAACGCGTTTGCCAGCAGTTCGGCCATCACCGAGGTCACCTCGCTCAACCGCGTGCCACCCACGGGCGGCGTGTTCGACGAAGCCGTCTACAGTGCAGCCACGCTCTATGTGCCTCGTGGCAGCAAGGAGGCATATGCCGCTCATGAGAACTGGGGCAAGTTCCTCACCATCGAGGAGATTGACGGGGAAGAGCCCGGCCTGCCCGGTGACCTGAACGGCGACGGCAGCGTGGACGTGGAGGACGTGAACGCCCTCATCAACGTGATCCTCGAGACCATCAGCCCCACCCAGCTGGCCGGCAACAGCGACATCGACGGCAGCGGCACCACCGACATCGCCGACGTGAACGTGCTCATCAACATGATTCTGGCACAATAAGCTTGTTTGATCAGAAGTAAAGCAGCAAAAAACAAGGCCAGGCACTCAAGGTGGTCCCAGCCGCCATTGTGCCTGGCCTTTTATTGTGCAACGACCTGTTCGGTGGCTAGTATTGGTAACTGCGCGGCTATGGCTCCGACAACACCATGGCTGGCATCGTGAGCGTGGACAACGATGGCAACATAAAGGTCACACACCTTCACATCCCGCTTCGCACTGAATGAGTCATACGACAAATAGGCAAACACCGCCATAGCCGCAAACCGCAACACCAGATAAAAACCATATGGCATATCAGCCAATATCAACAGCAACAAAACCGCAATCACAAGCTTGATGATTGGTTTCATGTGAGCCATATTCATTTCTTCTTCCCAAAAATCGCAGAGAGAATCATATTGCCAATTTTGCGTTCTACTCCTGCTTTGGATGTTGGTATGCCAGTTTTACGAGCAAGCTGCTGTCTAACTTGTGTTAAACCTATAGCTCGTTTCCACGAGAAAGAGAGTCCTGGGATTTTCATTGTTAGTTATTCTCTGTGCTATTCGACCTTATGTAAAGTGAAGGATTTTCTTTGATTTTTTCAAGTTCCTCGGCTCTCCATCTATCAATTGCAGTTTGTAGTAGTTCGGCTTGAGCTTTTGCAATTCTATCCATAAGTTCTTTGTTTGCAAGCAATTCTGCTTCAAGTCGTTCTCGGTTCTTTTGAGTTGATATCTGAACTTCCGTATTTATCTCATCATTCAAGTCTGAAATTTGTTTGTCAGACATCACGCGAACCTTATGCATTTCAGTTCGCAAGTAATCATCGTATGGGCCGGCATCCACCATCATTTTAAAAATAGTTGGAATCACCTCTATTGATATAAACAGTAACGTGATGAATAGTCGCGCCAAAAATAACGATAAATTCTCTGAAACTGATGTTATCTCGTTTAGCGCATTTATTTGGGCACAAAAGCCAGTTAACGCCTTCTGACCTTCAGCACCTTCTTTTTCTATTTCAGAGATTTTGTCATCAACTTCTTTTAACCTCCTGTTATACTCATCAATCTCGTTTTGCACACTAACAGTTCTTTGTTTAATGTAAGTCTGGTTATTTGCATTGTTTTGCCTTTCTTCCTGTCGTAGTGCAGCCAATTCTCCCTTTAATCTATTAACTTGGTTTTCTAGTTGTCTCGCAGCTGGGCCATAACCTTTCTTTTTGGTTACACCATCTCCATTAGTTTCATTATATAATCTTTTTTCAGCTTCACTGAGTTCTTTTTCTTTGTCTGCAACCCTTCCCGACACACCATCTAACCTTCCTGCGCGTAAATCAGTTAATTGATTATTTCTTGTTGCTATTTGGTCTTCAATTTCTTTGCGCTGTTGATAAAGCAAATCATGCGCTTTTCTTACATCATCACCAACCTTGCCCTGGTCAATTATCAACTGAGATTTGATTTTATCTTGAAATACCCTTATTTCTAATGGTGCAGAGATAACTATACCTAAAAAAATAGCAAGAATGATTCGAGGTAACCCCCCTAATAGCTCAGCTTTACTAATTGTGTGTTTCCCATCAGAGTACATGGTGTTCACCATAAATCTGTCTAGATTAAATATCATCAATCCCCAAATAAATCCAAACGCCAATGGAATATATAAAGGAGCCTCTTGAAACACAAATGATATAGCATAGCTACCAGATATGAAGGCCATAATGGCAGTAAAGAGTATTGTTCCTCCTGTTCCTGCATATTTAGCATAATCAGTTGGACATTGCCTCAAGATTTTTTTGTTAACTCCAGCACAAGTCCAAAGAAACTCATTAAGCAAACCACCCCATTTGACGGTCTCTCTTTGTTGCATATTCTGATTTTCCGAACGCATATCTATCTTTTTATAAAGTTATATAATTTTCTAACAATACTTTTAAAACTAAATAAAGAACGAGGCATTACAAGCTCCACTTTTATTCCTAAATCTGTTAACGATGGCACTATTGGCAGCTCTGTTTTGACAAAGTCAATATTAATAGAGGGGAATCTTACTCCAACGTTAAATCTTGGTTGTTTGATTGATAGTGATAGGTTTGATGCAATGTTAGGTGCTGGAACTAGCAATGATTTTACTTGTGGAACAGGTAACATTTGAATATCCACATGCTTCTCTTTCTTACCGAACTCGTCTTCAGCACTAATTATATATGATGTCGCTTTTAATGGTTCAACCATTTTTTCTCCAGAACAGTTTACGACTTCATCATTGAGCCATACGGTTTTGGCATGTTTAACATCCCATGAAAGAATTACAGGAATTTTTGGGAAAATATAGTATTTATCTGCACTAAATAATATTTCACATTCATCAAAAACCTCAACACAGATTTGCTTCCTTATATAGTGTCCGTTCTCGGTTTTTACGCTCAATTCAAAAGTTGAAGTCTCGGCTAAAGCAGTATTAAAACTTCCACTTTTTTGACATTCTTGTGGTTCTTCTTTTCCTACGTTTGTAAAGAATATTTCAGCTTCAAAAGGAACGTTCCAAGTTATACTAATTGACTGAGTATTACGGACTGCTTTGGTTGCTGATGATATGAATGATATTTTATTTTCCTGAAGGGCTATTTCAAATGGAGCTAACTCATGTATATCACTTTGCTCAAGATAGCTTTCGAGGATATTAAGAAGTTCTACGAAATCTTTCCCAAGCGTTTTGATGTCATTATAAATTTGAGAATTTATAATATCGTTAAAATCATCTTTTGAGAATAGTAGCCTGTCGGCATCATTTATCTTATACTTATCAGCAAGTGATGGTTTTTCGGCAATTGCCAAAATACTCAAATAAATTATGAGTTCCGAAAAATAATCAAGTTTTTCGGAAACAGATTTATTTCCAACACGTGACGGATGCTGATAGTCGGGCAGTCCTGTGACTGTATCTGACTCTCCTTTAAGCTTTGGACAATAGAATGAGTCGTAATCCACAAGATGGAGATGATGGTTATCATCGACTAAAATGTTTCCATGCTGTAAATCGCCATGAGCGAGAGATAGCTCATGAAGTGCATGGGTCATTTTAAGGAAATTTTCAGCGAGAGATTTTAATGTTTTCTTTGATTCTTTGTTCTGATAGATATAATCTTTAATGGTTATTCCGTCTACCCAACGCATTCTTGTTGTTGGGTAAATCATTCCTTCAACATTAATTCCTTTCTCTATGTAATCAAAGTCACAAAGAAAATCAAGCTGTGCTTTTCGGATTGCTTTAGCTATTGTTTCGTAGCGTTTTTTTGAATTGCTAACATCTGAATGCCAACACCTAAAAGCCCATTTCTTACCATCTGAAGTATTGTATGGAAATACCACAGAAAAACCTCCAGCATAGGCAATGAGCCTATTTCTGGCATCTCGTATAAACATCCCATTCTTTGCATGTTCATCAAGGACTAGAACGCTTTTATTCTCTATTGATGTTCTTATGCTAGGAATGGTTGGCATTATTCTGGCTTCTTGAATTTCTCTGATATTTCAGATGACAGTTTAATTCTTTGATCTTCTTCATTTGGCTTTTTATAGCCACTACCACCAGCCCATTTGCCTGATATTTGCTTTGCATCAACAACTGTTCCGGGATTCGCTACTGGTTTGTGTGCTTTCCACTTTGAGACAATTTGTTCACTTTGTGAGACAACGGCTTCTTCTAAAGGGTAAAGTTCTTCTATAGAAGATTTTGCCATAAACTCACAAAGTTTATCTGTTAATTGATTTAATTCGGAATCTGCTTTAAGTTTGCTGAATATACTAGATTTTCCTTTTGATTGGATGTCCTCGCCAGAAAACAATAGCGTTTCCGTGTCTTCCATATTCAATTCAGTCCATAAAGATGGATTCTTAGCTATAGCTTTAAGACTGAGATAGATTACTAACTCTGAAAAATAATCAGCCTTTTCGGAAACCGTTTCATTCTTCCATCGAGATTCATGTTGGTATCCAGCAAGTCCTTTAATTTCGTCAGCCATTCCATCTAATGCAGGTACATACATTGAATCATAGTCAACAAGCACCAATGAATGGTCTGGTCTTACCATGATATTGCCATGTTGCAGGTCTCCATGGGAAAAGTGATTTGCATGTAAGTCGGCAACCATTATTTTGAAATTCTCGGCAATTTCATTTATGGTATTCGTCTCGTGAATATGTTCAGCTAAGAATCTCTTTAATGATTGCGCTTCAACCCAGTCCATGACAACAATGGGTTGTAGTCCTAGTGGTGTCATGATGCCGTCTTCATAGAATTCAAATCCAACAAAGTATGGTAGCTTTGCGGCTTTTAATGCTTCTGCAATTAGTTGTGTCCGGCGCTTAGCGTCCGACACTTCCGCATGCCAGCATCGAACAGCATATTTTTGTGATGCGGTCTGGTATGGAAACACAACACAAAAACCGCCAGCGTATTTGATTAGACGAACGCCCTTTTCAATTGGATGACCATCTTTTAAAACTGAGGGATGTATTAAGGCTGGTGTTTTAATACAATTGCTGTAATCCGGAATACTGGGTAATGGCATGGCGGCTGCTATCTTTTAGTGATTTTGTAACGTTCTATGATTTTGCAAATGGATTTATCAAAAAACATTTTTAGGAATTCTTTGATTCTACTATTGCTAATCTTAACTCTCTTTAGTGAATTTTCCAACCATTCTCGAAGTTCCTTAACGAAGTCTTTTTCGTCTTCATTCATTAAAGATTGATTGCCTGTATTCGCTATAGTTTCTTCTTTTGATGCTTCTGATATAGGTTTTTGTTGTGGCTCAACTTTTGGATGTTCGTCTAGCTCCTTTAACTCTTCAATGTCATCTTCATGAAAAACATCAAAATCACCTTTTTTGTCATTCTCAACTATCACAAGCGTAGAATCATCATTGTGCATTCCTTCTGTACGCCAATCATCTACCAATCGCTCAAATTCATCATGAGTATTAATAGATAGTATTTGTTTCATGTACAGTGCTATGTTGTCTTCCTTTTTCTTTTCAAGAAGAAAATCAGAAAATGGGTCTGATACCAAAATCAGATACGTTTCTTTTGATAAAGTTCCATTTATACTTAATGGTTCTCCCTTGCCTGTTCTAGTCTCGTTGCTATCAAAGTAATCAGGATAGCTATCAAACTCTTCACCATCTTGTGAAGTGTGAAATATAGCCTCTTTGCCATCCCATTCAATAAGGCATGAGTCACCAAGTACAGAGCCACTCCATTCATTAGATGAAAAACGAATGCCAACAAAAGTTGCTCCTGCTGAACGCCCTTCAGCTAAATTTCGCTCATTTCTAAATATAATGTTCTTTGGAGCATTGGTTTCTTTCAAATGGTTTATTGAGTTCTCAACCATATCGCGCCACTCAGAACATAAAGGTTTTATGGTTTCATGTGTGGGTAACCAATCTCGGCTTTTTGTAAATGCATCAACAAGAATTTGTGCCCAAAATTTTTGCTGCCAAGATGACCCCATGCCGTCTGAGACTGCAAGAGATTTGGTGTCGACATTGACACCAAATCTATCTTGGCAGTCTGCAAATTTTTCTGCTTTCTTATGTGTTATAAAGGCTCGAATAATCATGAATAATCAAAGTCCTTTATCGCCTTGTCCTTTTGACGAGCCGAAATCAATTAACTGAATTAACTGAACGCCATCCGCCCCAAAGATACAACCACGTGAACCATCTTTTGTGGGGAGTTCGTTTTTAGTTGCTGCTGCTTTATATGACTCGGGAACTTCGCTTGTAATGTCATACAAGAATTGAGCTTCTTCTTGAGAAACGTCATTCTTATTGGATGGGAAAACAATTGTGCCGTTAGCTTCGTCAATTTGAGCGTTAAAGATCAAAACATTCCCATCATTATTTGAGAGATTCATAATTTCACTTGCAAGTTGAACGGTCTCTCTCATACATTCTCTTGGATCTTTGCCATCGTAATAAGGTACACCATCTGATATATTAATTATCACAGGTGCGGGTCCATCAGCATTGTCCGCCATCCACCTTTCAACTAGTTCTTTAGCCAGTTTAAAAGCACCAAGCATATTAGTAGCACCATCTTGGTCAATCGGTTCGACCCAAACAGGTTGTTGAACTTCAACTTCCACGATTCCACCAGCCCCATCCGGGGTTTTCTTTTTGAGTTTCTCATATCGCAGAGGATTCGCATCTAAGTCTTTTAACCAACCAGAGCATAACTCTTTAACATTGTGATTGTAACCAATCACAGAAATGAAACAACGGTTTTTGGGTGCATCGCCATCAAAGTTTTTTTGGATGATGTTGTCAATAACCTTATTGACAGCAAGAGTTGCGAATTTTGTCCGCGTCGTTCCTTCGTAGCCGCTCATCATTGAACCAGACTGGTCAAGAAGAATAATTAACAAGCCTGGCGTTGCGGAACTCCACTGTTTGTCATTCTTAGCCATATAAATCATATTCACCTGCCTTGGCCCCAATGCAGCATTTAAGTTTAACACCTATTTTTTACCCATACAAACACAGAACGTGGAGCCAAGTCTGTTGCTCGGTTCCACGATTCAAAGGCCTTCGCATTGCCCAACTCTGTCGAACGAGCAACGCTGAAAGCCCCACGCCGATGATGTATAATCAAATCTCACACCTGGCCGCGCGTGCCAAGCGGTTATGAGACGGTTAATATCACCCAAAGGGGCGTTCCCGTTGCTTTGCGTTTTAACAGAGTTAATTAAAGAAGTTGCGAAGTTCTTGAACCGTCAAAACCAAAGCGTTACAGAAAACGCCTGTGTCAATATGTCTGTTTCCCACCCTCTGCCTCTGCCTGCCCTACGGACGGCGGCAGCGCTTCGACGTGGGACGTGAAGCAACTGGCACTGGCGCTGCACGAACGCAGCCAGACTTCTTCACGGCGCAAAGGTAAGCCTTTTTTCTGAAACCAACATAATTCTGCAACAAAAAATTGCAAAAAAATTGACGTGATGGTAATTTTGCCACAAGTCGTGGGCTTTTTGCCATCTCACATGGTATGACCTATGGTGTATGCAGCGATTCCATCGAGGCCCACACTTCCCTCCGATTAACCTTGCACCCTTCCGCCCAATTCCCTAACTTTGCCCACAAAAAAAGTCCACGTATTGCGAGCCACCCGCTCGTACAACCGCACCCATAACTCATCACTCGTAACCCATCACTCACCATGAATTTCATCCAACAAAGCTTCCAGTACGCCATCGAACACGCTAAACTCTGCAACCCGAGCCGATACGTAAAGGACTCCGATGTCGACCGAGTATTCGCCATCAGCTCCTCGCTTTGCCTGCCTTGCCACCATGCCGAACCGCTCTTCGCCAACCTCTGGTTCGAAGGCGAGATTGCCTGCCTCTTCGGTGACACCAACATTGGCAAGTCGGTTCTCGCGCACCAAATCGCACAACAAATCGCACACCAGGGGCGACGGGTCGCCTACTTCGACTTCGAGAACAACACACACATCACTTTCCAGCGATACTACGACACGCAAAGATGCGAAATCAATCCCTCCGACAACTTCATTCCCATCGAGGTCACCGCACTGGGGACCTACCCTCCACGGGATGCCAAAACTATCCTCGACGGCATCGAGTGCAAGTTCGTACGGCTCGCCACACCGGTCATCATCATCGACGACATCTTCCACATCTGCTCGCTCAACGACTGCTCAACCACCGACTTCGTCCTGCGCACCTTCCGCCACTGGACGCAGACCTACCGCGTCGCAATTCTCGTCGTCGCACACGCCCGGCGACACCGCGACGACACACCAATCAACATCAACCACCTCACAGGTTCGCAACGGCTAACCTACGCTTTCGACTCCATCTTCGCACTCAACAGAACACTTGTCGACAACGACACCTTCTACATCAAGCACCTCAAAACGCGCAACGGTCGCATACAGCTCGACGCTCGCAATGTGGGAGTCCTGCGACTCGTCAAACAAGACGACGACTCGCCCCTGCACTTCGTCAGCGACAACAACGCCTCCACACGCGACGAACGACTGCTCCTCAACATCTGCAACCCCGCCAACGCAGAGGAAAAGCACCAGCGAGCCGTCGAACTCCACAACATGGGATGGACCATACGCGAAATCGGCGATTACTTCAACATATCGCACACCTCGGCAAGGAGGCTCCTCAACCAACCACAACCACAACCACAGCCTCACACACCACCCTCACCCTCTAAAAATGTCCAAGTATTGCGAGACAAAGTCTCGTACCAAGAATCCCAAGCCCCATCCGACACCAAAAACACCCCAAAGCACCACATCGTTTCCCATCACTCCCCATCATCCCTCACCACACAACATCACACCCCATCGCACCTAAACCACAACGCCAAGGCTATGTTAAAGAATGTGAAGACTTGGAACATCCGTAACTCCCGGAAAACCTGGAAAACCCGGAACACCCGGAACACCCGCAAAATCAGGAAAACCCGCACTCACCGCAAAATCTGACCATCCAGGAAAATGTGATCATTGCCAAATCAATGTTTGTTTCATAATCTGATTATGCCTTGCCCCCCGCTTCTTGCAAATTGACGCAAAAATATTTGTTGGTGTTGAAATTTTTCGTAATTTTGCAGCGAAATTTTTGAATTACCAACCTTTGCTGTGCCGGGGCTTGTGCTGTGGCATGGCTCAAAACCATTCAAAACCCAATGAGAAAGAACTACATTTTCAAGTGTGCGGCGGCAGCAACCGCTGCTTTGCTGGCGTGGATGCCGGCGCAGGCGTTCGACGTCGACGGGATGTCGTATGAGGTGAACAACGAGGCGGCGAAAACCGTCACGCTCACCAAGGGCAAGTCGTCGGCAACCAACGTCACCGTACCCGAGACGGTGACCAACGGCGGGGTGACCTACACGGTGAACACCATCGGCACCGAAGCGTTTCAAAAGTGCGAGATGCTTGGCGTGCTCGACCTGCCCACCAGCGTGGTATATCTGCAAATGTACGCCTTTGATGAACTCACGGCTAGCAGTGTGCGCATCCGCGGTGACTTGCAGAGCGTGGACTTCGGAGCTTTCTATGGCAACAAACTGCAGGCCATCATCTGCTACTCCACCACCTATTTCACCCACGACATGGGTGTGCTCACCAACAAGGAGAAAAACATGATTATCGCGTTCCCCGGACGTCCCACGAGCGACAAATGGGGGTCGGCCAACCTCACCATTCCCGAAGGATATGAGACCATCGCACCTTACGCTTTCACCGAAAACCCCACGCTCACAAGCATCACCATCCCGGCATCGATGAAGGAAATCGGCATTGCGGCCTTCCAGGAGTGCACCAAGTTGAAGAGCATCACCATCCAAGGTGGCAACACGGTGGTGAACGACTACGCTTTTATGGGCTGCGAGCAAGTGACCAGCGTGAGTCTGCCCACTGGCATGAAGAAGGTGGGGCACAGTGCGTTCTTCGACATGCCGCAGCTCAAGACGCTCACCTTGCCCGAGGGCATGGAGCGCATTGGCATCATGGCATTCGGCAGCAGCGGCCTGACCACGCTGAACCTGCCCAGCACGCTCCAGGTGATTGACGAGCGCTGTTTCATGGACTGCGCTGACCTGCACCAGGTGGTGCTGCCTGCCTCGCTCGACACCATCGGCTACAGTGCCTTCTACGGCTGCGACCTTACCGCCATCGACCTGAACAATGTGAAATGGATTGGCGGCCAAGCGTTCTGCAACAACTACAACCTGGCATCGGTGGACTGCAGCAACAACCAACTCGACTTTGTGGGCAATGCCCTGTTCTACGGCTGCCGCTCCCTGGAGGGCATCACGCTGCCCGAGAGTCTGCGCGTGATGGAAAGCTCCACCTTCTATCTGTGCACCGGTCTTCAGTCGCTCACCATCCCTGCTGGCGTGGAGCAGATTGGAGCCGGCATCACCGTGGGCACCACCGCCCTGAACGAGATCCAGATCGACCCTGCCAACACGCACTACACCGTGAGCGATGGGTGGCTCTACAGCAGCGACCTCACACGCTTGGTGGCCGTTCCCGGCGCCGTAACCGGCACGCTCACCGTGCCTGCCGGTGTCACCACCGTGGGCCTGCAGGCCTGCCGACGCCTGGCCATCACCGAACTGATGACCCAGCCCGGCCTGAAGAAACTGGAGTTTGCCTGCTTCATGCAGTGCACCTCGCTCGAGAAAGTGACGCTGAACAACTCCGTGGAGACCATCGAGGGCAACGTGTTTGCCAACTGCCCGGCCATCACCGAGGTCACCTCGCTCAACCGCGTGCCACCCACGGGCGGCGTGTTCCTTGACGATGTGTATGCCACGGCCACGCTGCGTGTGCCACGCGGCACGCTCGATGCCTACCAGGCCGACGAGAACTGGGGCAAGTTCCTCACCATCGAGGAAATCGATGTGGAAGAGCCCGGCCTGCCCGGCGACCTGAACGGCGACGGCAGCGTGGACGTGGAGGATGTGAACGCCCTTATCAATGTGATTCTCGAGGCCATCAGCCCCAACCAGCTGGCCGGCAACAGCGACATCGACGGCAGCGGCACCACCGACATCGCCGATGTGAACGTGCTCATCAACCTTATCCTGGCACAATAAGCGCAGCGATTCATCCAAACATTGGGCTTGATGCACGGCCACCGAAGCATCAAGCCCAATGCTTGTGTTTTACCCCCGCACCCAAGGTGGCGGGAGCCATGCGATTGAGACGCCCACAGTGGGTGGAAAACGTGAATCTTGCACCCGTTAACATTCTTTATAACCAAAAATTTGCGTATTTCAAACATTGTACATACCTTTGCAAAAAATTTGGACGAGGGCTCAATACCCCCCTCTCCAAATTGTGCATCCCGAGACGGCTTCAGTGCCGCTCCAACCGAGCAGTTTTACTCACACGAACTGTCACGGTGGGAAGAATGATGTGAGTTAATAACCTATTAACTAAAAAAACAAAAATGATCAGACACTCAAAAACGACACACAATCGCCTGTCAACCAACCAACGACGCCACCCACGAGTCTTCACCCCGTTCGACATGGGTCACTCGCGGCGGTAGGCCGTTGATGGGTTGATGCCGCATTCCTTGCGGTTACTCCCCAACCCTCCTTTCAGTCAGGTTCCTCAAGAGGGCAGGCCGCTGATGGCCGGTCCGAATCCGAGGGATTGACTCAGCAAGCAATTTGCCGAGAATGGGAGAATTACACTTTTTACTGAACCATCAACCAAATTATTCAACAATGAACAAGAAGAGTAAGAAGGAGCGTGTCAACAACAAGTTTTATGGACGTGCATCGCTCAACTGTAGCGTGCAAGGCGTGCGTGGCGGCGAGGCCAAGCGCAAGAACAACGTGTCGCAAGTAGTGATTGAGGCCGACGGCAAATACCAACTGCAAGCCGATGCGCTGCGGCACGACGACGACGGCCACACCCGCCTGAGCGACACCATCATCACCCTGCTCTCGCATGGGCAAATCGTGTTTCAAGGCACGCCTGCGCAAATGGCCATCCGCCTGCACACCGCCTGACGCCCTTCACAAACCTTATCGACCACAACTACACCATCGAGAAACACCTTTGACTATGAACACCACACACGACCCCGCCGCCCCAGCCGGGCGGTTTATCGAACTCCTGGACGGCTCCCGCATGAGCTGCTTCGACAAAACGGCACTGCCGTTTGTCGAGCAGCCCGGCACAGCCGAGCAACCCGAAAAGAAGCGTGCCTTCACCTTCATGACCAAAGCCAAAGAGGACCGCCGGCATGCCGAGCACAAACTCTTTTCCGACAGCCGCATGTTTCTCTGTCCCATTGCCGTGAGCACCTTTTTTACCAACAACCTCACACTGGGGATTATGCTCGAATGGTGGCTTGCCTATCCCGCCGCGCGCCACACCGATGCCCAGGGTCGCCACTGGCTCATCTACGGCCTGAACGGCTCGCCCCTGTCGGGCATGAACCGCTGCTCGATGGTGGACGAGCAGGGAAACAACGAAATCATCACGGTGAGCAGCTTCGGCAGATATTGTGGCTCTTTGCACAAAATCAACGACCGGTACACCGAAGCCAAGAAACGCTACCAAAGCCTGCCGCTGCAAGATGTGCTCAAAATGCTGCGAGCCGAAGACCTGGGCACGAACGGACAAGCCATCGACACGCGCTTCTCGTTCATGCAGGCGCGCATCGATGCGCTCACGCGGCAGCTCGGCGCTGCCCGGCACAACGCCCTCGAGTGGCACGACCGCTACGCCCAGGCCATCATCGGCATCCACCGCGAGGAGCTGCTGGCCATCATTGCCGACTACCGCGCCGGGCAGGCCAGCCTCGTCGCCCCCCTGACGGAACAGCGCCTGCAGCTGCGCAAAGCCCTCCGGCAAGGCCGCGTCATGCTGCGCGACTACGAGCCGCGCATCAAGGCCATCAACATCCAGCTACGCGACACAAAAAGCCAGCTGTGCCGTGAGACCGTGAACAAACTACGGGCAATACTGCCCACCGACATCCGCTGGAACATCGAGCAGATTGAATCTTACTTGAACAAGAGTACAGATTGAGCAGATTGAGTAAAAACTACCATCGGGTCAAGTCGATGAACAAAAAAATGCTTTTTTGTTTTGCACTATGCTCGGTTTGCAGTAACTTTGCACACTAGAAAGCGAAAAGAACATGATGTTACGCCTTTAAACGATTCACAACATGGTAAATTACAAAGACTTAGGATTGGTCAACACACGCGAGATGTTCGCCAAGGCCATCGACGGCGGTTACGCCATCCCCGCATTTAATTTCAACAACATGGAGCAGCTACAGGCCATCATCAAGGCCTCGGCCGAGACCAAGTCGCCCGTGATTCTGCAAGTGTCGAGCGGCGCACGCAAGTATGCCAACCAAACGCTGCTGCGCTACATGGCCCAGGGAGCCGTGGAGTATGCCAAGGAGCTGGGTTGGGAGCGTCCGCAGATTGCCCTGCACCTCGACCACGGCAACACGTTCGAGCTGTGCAAGTCGTGCGTTGACTTCGGTTTCTCGTCGGTGATGATCGACGGCTCGTCGCTGCCCTACGAGGAGAACATCGCCCTCACCAAGCAGGTGGTGGAATATGCCCACCAATTCGATGTGACGGTGGAGGCCGAGCTGGGCGTGCTCGCCGGCGTGGAGGATGACGTGCAGGCCGAGGAGTCTCACTACACCAAGCCCGAGGAGGTGATCGACTTCGCCACCCGTAGCGGCTGCGACTCGCTGGCCATCAGCATCGGCACCAGCCACGGAGCCTACAAGTTCACCCCCGAGCAATGCACCGTCGACCCCGCCACCGGCCGCCTCGTGCCGCCGCCACTGGCCTTCGATGTGCTCGACGCCGTGATGGAGAAGCTGCCCGGTTTCCCCATCGTGCTCCACGGCTCATCGAGTGTGCCCCAGGAGTATGTCGACATCATCAACAAGTATGGCGGCAAGATGCCCAACGCTGTGGGCATTCCCGAGGACCAGCTGCGCAAGGCCGCCAAGAGCGCCGTGTGCAAGATCAACATCGACAGCGACAGCCGTCTGGCCTTCACTGCCGCCGTGCGCCAGGTGCTCGCCGAGAAGCCCGGAGAGTTTGACCCCCGCAAATACTGCGGCCCCGCCCGCGACGAGATGGTGAAGCTCTACACCCACAAAATCATCGAGGTGCTCGGCAGCAACGGCAAGGCCGAGTGATCGCGACAAGCACGCTTCGTATAACCATTCCAGCACTGCGGACACTTGTGCGCAGTGCTGGATTCTTAACCCACAAAAACCAACATCAAATGCCAAGAAAAACCTACTGCCCAATGGGACAAAGACACTGCCGGCATGCCATAAAACACGCATCCCTCACGGCATGCCGACTCACCGACAATCCGCTCACGGTCTTCAACGGCTGCGTGCGCGACATCCAAAACCGCCACGCGCATCGCGTCGAGACTTGGTTTCGCGACCATGGCTGGACCACACGCCATCACTTCATGCGGGGAAACGGCTACGCCAAGGATGGCGTCGAGGTAATTCTCGATGCCGCAGGAGTTGCCATCAACAACCAGTGCCTGCTATCGTCCGACGAAGCGCGAGCGAAGCTGTCGCCGTTCATGCCCGAGTGGGTCGTGAATGAGCTGGCCCATCGAGTAGACGCCCGGCGCAAACACAATGCGCAAAGCGACCCATACAATCGCACATCTCAGTTGTGAGTAAACGATTGGAGAAGCACACAAGCCTTTTCACGCAATGCGGCTCATGCGCTTGGGCTTGTGGCTGAAACACTTATGTTCTTATGCCAACCGCACACAAAGGCTTATGTTCCACCATACAACTAATTTCGCAATCTGTTGGTTCCCATTTATCTTATGTAATGATGCAAGTGGACTCACAACTCGTCACTCATGACTCGTCACTTGCCTCGCACTTATGTCTAATCTTCCCCAACTTGTTTTTCACACACCACTAAAAACGCCCAAAATCCACTTTTTTCTAAAAAAAACGCGAAAAAATTTGGCCAGTTCGAAAAAAGGCAGTACCTTTGCAACGCTTTTCGGAAATCAAGCCGCTAAAGCCCAGTTCGGGATGTAGCTCAGTCCGGTTAGAGTACGCGTCTGGGGGGCGTGGGGTCGCTAGTTCGAATCTAGTCATCCCGACTGAAACAAAAGAACGCTGAATGACAAGTTAATAGCTTGAATTTCAGCGTTCTTTTTCTTTTCAAAAGAACGAGATTTGTTCAAAAAAAAACCGCTACTTTGTATCAGCTTGGACAGCTTTGGAGCCATTTGGAGCAAATGACGTGCAAGTAGACGTGCAAGTAAACGTGCAAGTATGTTCCAGCCCAAAAGAATCTACAAGAGATACATGAGCGTCAGTTTTGATTATGGCAAATACTAGGTTCTACCTTGATGTTCGTGGCGCAAAGCCCGACACCGCCAAAGTGCTTAAAATCGCTATTGCGCACAAGGGGCAGTCAGTGTTAATCTCGCTGTCGGTGAAGTTGCTTCCTAATCAATGGGATAAAAAGAAGCAACGTGTGATTAACCACAATGACCAGATGCTGGTCAATGTTTACATTTCTAATGTGAAGCAGCAAGTCGATACGATGCTACTCTCACTTACTAATGAGGGCCGTTTAGGCTCGATGCAGCCAGCTGAGATTAAGTCTTATATCGAAGCGCAGCTGAACCCGGAAAAAGCCGAGGCAAAGGATGATGAGAAGCGCAAAGCCAATCTCTTTGCCACTCGTTTCAAGAAGTTCGCCGACAACAAAAGCGGCAGCACAAAACGCTTATATATGGAAACATATAAGCGCTTATATGAGTATGCCGGAGAACGCCTTGAAGAAATGACTTTCGAGGAGGTCACAAAAGAGTTTATTCTGTCCTTTGATGCCTACATGGAGCCGCAATCGCCGTCACGCAATGCCCGCAACATCCACCTGCGTAACATTCGCGCCGTGTTCAACGAGGCGATTGATGATGAAATCACCACTGCCTATCCTTTCCGACGCTTGCAGATAAAGAATGTGCCTACCCGCAAGCGTAACCTCAAAGTAGATGACTTCCGCAAGTTCATCAACTTTCCCTGCGAGGAACATGCCCAAAAGTATCTTGACATGTTCAAGCTGATGTTCATGCTCCTGGGTATCAATACTATCGACCTCTGCAATCTCAAAGAGATTGACAATGAGGGGCGTATCAACTTCTATCGAGCCAAGACAAAACGCCTTTATAGCATAAAGGTGGAGCCTGAGGCGCTTGAAATCATCAACAAGTACCGCGGCGAGAAATGGCTGCTGAACATTCTCGACCGTTACGCTGACTACAAGGACTACACCAAACGACTGAACCGTGCTTTGAAGAAGATTGGACCAGTGAAGCGTGTAGGTCTTGGCGGCAAGAAAATCTACGAGCCGCTATTTCCCGAAATATCAACCTATTGGGCGCGTCACTCATGGGCGACCATCGCTGCCAGCCTTGACATCCCCCGTGACACCATCGCCCATGCGCTCGGGCATGGTGGCAACACCGTGACTGACATCTACATAGACTTTGACGAGCGCAAGGTCGATGAGGCCAACCGACGTGTCCTTGACTGGGTGCTATACGGCAAGAAATAAGGCTACGGACACTGAGAAAAGGCTGCACAGGAGAAATCTCGAGTGTAGCCTTTTGTGTGTTCTTTAGCGTAGCCTTTTGCGAAGTCTATTGTGAAACCTCTTGTGACGCCCATAGTGTAGTCGGTAGTGTAACACATAATGCAGCCCCATGTGTAACACAATAAAAAGGCGTATTCTTTAGTGTAGCCTAAAGTGTAGCCTTTTTTGTGACTTTTCGTGAAGCCACTTGCGAAATCTAATATGAAACTTATCGTGAAACTTTAGATAACCTTGTAGAAGTCGCCTTTGAGGAGATGGCTCATGCCGTCCTCGGTGAAGGTGGCGGTGAGCTTGGAGCAAAGGTAGCGTTTGCCGTCGATGTGGAACAGGGAGCGGACGTTTGGGATTTCGTCGGAGAGGAAGGAGAAGGTGTACTTCTTCTTGCGGTCAACCTCGGTGTAGGTGGTGCGCTGCACGCCCTGGCCGTAGGCTCGGTTGTTGATGCGCAGCGACAACTGCCGTCCGCTGTAGATTACGCCCCATGTGATGGTGAGCTTGCTCGTGTCGGTGAGCACCGCCGGCACGGCGTAGGAATAGGTCATGTCGAATGTGTCCGTCCACGGGTGCGGCAGCCGTGGCTTGCATCGGGTGTAGTCGCCCCACCAAAATGCGACAAAGAGTTTGTCGAACACGGCACCGGACTTCTCTTTCTCTCCGTCG
>JAFYCU010000042.1 GCA_017545095.1 Muribaculaceae bacterium
CCAAGAACCACGAGAACCAAGAACCAAGAACCGAGAACCGAGAACCAAGAACCGAGAACCAAGAACCGAGAACCAAGAACCAAGAACCGAGAACCAAGAACCGAGAACCAAGAACCAAGAACCGAGAACCGAGAACCAAGAACCAAGAACCAAGAACCAAGAACCAAGAACCAAGAACCGAGAACCAAGAACCAAGCTGGCTAACGCACGTTGTACCGCATCGCGATAATTGTGAACTGTGAATGATGAACTGATGTGAGCCGTTGCCCCTCATTGTATGATAGTCGGCCTGCCTTGCATCTTAGGCGATTTGCTGGTTTGGCTTTTTTGTGGTAACTTTGCGATGTGAAATCTATTTCAATACCCTTGGAATGGTCGATTAAAAACCCTGCAATGATGAAACTAATTGCTACAATGATGATGCTTCTTGTGGGTGCTGCGATGAGTGCCAGCACCAGTTACGAGATTTACCCTATTCCCCACAGCCTGACCGCTTTACCCAGTTCCGCTACGTTCACGCGCCAAGTGACGTTGGTGGCCGATGGCGGCATCGACGCTGCCACGGTGGCTCGTGCGCGCGAGGTGCTCACCGAGCATGGGTTGCTGGTTGCCGAGGGTGCTGATGTTCCCGTCAGCGGGTCGTGCGTGATGCTGTACACAGCGGGTGGCGCAGGCAGCCGCCTGCTCGCCGCACAAGGCATCGACGAGGCCGTGCTTACGCAGGCCGGAAAATACGACCGGCACATCCTATCGCTCACCGCCACCGCACAAGGAGCCGCCCAGGTGGTGGTGGTGGGCGAGCACACTGGCGCGGTGTTCTGCGGTCTGGCCTCGCTAGAGCAGATGCTCGACCAGCGGCGCGCCGGCGGTGCGATGCCCTGCGCGGTCATCCACGACTATGCCGACGTGCAAAACCGGGGCATTGTCGAGGGCTACTACGGCGTGCCCTATTCGGCGGCGGTGACCAAGGACCTGTTCCGCTTCATGGCCCGCTACAAGATGAACACCTACATCTATGGAGCCAAGAGCGATGCCTACCACTCGCGCTACTGGTCCGACCCCTATCCCGCCACCATCACCGTCGAGCAGGAGCGGCTGGGTATGCTCTCGGCCCCCATGATGCGCGACATCGCCACGGCAGCCACGGCGGCCAAGGTGAACCTGGTGTGGGCCATACATCCCGGCAAAGCCTTTGCCGACCCCGACGACAAGGAGGTGCTGGACCGCATCATGCGCAAACTAGCGAGCATGCACGAGCTGGGCGTGCGGCGGTTTGGCGTGTTTGTCGACGACGTGGGCGTGCCTTCCGACCGCGCGGTGCTGGAGCTGTGCGCCACCAACCTTGCCACCCTGCAGCAGCGCATCGACGCACGCTGGAACACCCCCGGAACCAACCCGGCCGACACTGTGCGACCGCTGTTCTACGTGCCGCAGCTCTATGCCCACGGCTGGGTGGAGCAAGCGCAGGCCAGCGCGTTTTACGAGTCGCTGCGCTCGGTGCCCGACAAGGTGGAGATTGGCATCACGGGGCGCAACGTGTGGTCGGTGCCCAACAATGGCGACCTGACCCTCGTGGGTGGGTGGCTGCAACGCGAGCCCGGCTGGTGGTGGAACTATCCCTGCAACGACCAAGACCCCACCAAGCTCTTTATCATGGACACCTACACCAACTTCCGCGACGAAACCCACATCCTAAGTCTGGACCGGCTTGAGCGCGAGCTGCACGGCACCCACACCGTGGTGGTGAACCCCATGCAGCAGGGCGAGCTGTCGAAGGTGGCCCTGTTCAGCGTGGCCGACTACACATGGAACAACCGCGCCTTTAACAACGAACCGAGCTGGGAGGCTGCGCTGCCGGCCGTGGCTGGCCGCTATGCCGAGGCCCTGCGATGTGTGGCCCCGCTGCTGCGCTACTACGACGGCGATGCCCTCGACTACCACATCGTGCGTTACAAGCACAGCGTGGAGCGCGGCACACCCACGCCAGGCGCACTTATCGCGTTGCTCACCGAGGCGCACAACGCCTGCCGGCAGCTCGAGGAGCTGCGGCTGTCACCCAGCGAGAGCGACCGGCTGCTCTACGACGACCTGCGCCCCTGGTTGCTGCGCCTGCGCGACATGACCGCCGAGGCGGTGGCACTGCTCAATGGCAACACGCCCGAAACAAGCAGCGCCGACAGCAACGAAGACTACCAATTCAACATCCTGGCGGGCATGGGCAACGAGATTCACCTCGAAAAACGCACCGCGCAACCCGCCGCACAGTCCCTCGCACCATTCATCGCTTGGCTGCGCCAACGAGAATGATGAGTCGTGAGGTGCTAGGGAAGCCACAAATGGCGCTATGCGGCATGGTTTCGCAAGGCACCTTGCGACCTGCGTACTGATTGTGCGCTTGAGGCTCGGTTCTTGGAGCTTGGAGCCTGGTTCTTGTTATTTTTTCGCATCACTTTGTTGGTTTATTGAAGAATAATGATTATATTTGCGGCCGGAATATTATTGTTGTTAAAAATTTGATAGCTATGAAACCGATTCGTTATTCCCTCATTGCCGCGGCCATGCTCCTGCTGCTGGGTGCTCGCGCCACGGCACAAACGCTCCCATTGCAGGGCAGCGGAGCGAGCGACGACCCGTACTTGATCAGCAGCTATGCCGACCTGAAGGCCCTGTCCTATGCCACCAATGAGCTGGGGATGGACTGCCAGGGACTATGCTTCCTCTTTACCAACGACATCGACATGGAAGGTGTTACTGATTTTGTGCCGCTGAGCGGCGAGGTCCCCTTCACCGGCATCCTCGACGGCAACGGCTACAGTATCAGGAACTGGGTATTCAACTACCATGTCACCACCGAGGTGATGGACTTCCGCCCCTCGGCCCTGCTGGTTCGCCTAGGCGAAGGAGGAGCGATACAACGCCTGAGCATCGATGCCTCGTGCCAGTTTAACGTGGGCGGCAACTTCGCCCCGCTGGTCTATGACGTGGCCGGCTCGGTGTATAACTGCTACAACTATGCCGACATCGTGGCCGACCACGAGGTGGGCGGCATCGTGTGCCGTGTGCAGCCCTCGGGCGGCGTGGGCGGCTGCTTCAACGCTGGCTCCATAGCGGGTGTGCGCAGCGGCTATGCCGGCGGTATCGCTGCCCGCAGCATGGGATCCATCAGTCGCTGCCAATTCGCTGGCACACTGTCGGGCAGCCAGTATGCACGCTTGGGCGGCGTCGTGGGCGAGTGCGCCAGCAGTGTGGGCAACTGCCTGAGCACCGGCGTGATCAAGGGCGTTGACGTGATTGGCGGTCTGGTGGCCGTGCCCTGCCCCGGCGCCGGCATCACCAACTCGCTGTGCACCGCAGTGCTCATCCCGGCCGGCAACACCACGCAGGTGGGGGCCATGGTGGGTGTGCCCGATGTGCTGAAGGTGACGTTCAGTCAAAACGCCTACGACCGACAAATCACCATCTACAACAACATCGACGAGAAGTATGCCGGGGGCGTGAGCACGCAACAGCTGATCGACACCATTTGGTCGGGCTCACGCGCATGGACCAAGCTGCCGGGCACCTATCCCATGCTGTGGCAGTTCCACACCGAGCGTGCGGCAATAGCTACGGCCGGCCCAGTGGTGTTTGCCGACGGCGACACACGCCTGACGATGACCCAGCCCGCCCGGCTCTATCACGACCTGAGTGACTCGTTCTGGTGGACGCTGGATGGCGACGAGGCTTTCTACCTCGACGACGAGAGCCGGCTGGCCGTGCATGCCATCACGCAGCCCGTGAGCACCACGCTCACCGCCAACCATGGCGGGTTCACGCACGCGATTCCCGTGACGGCCATCGTGCCCGAACCCAAGCCCGATGTGGATCAACTGAATGCCATCATCAACCAAATCCTGAACATGCCCACGGCTGGCGACGGCAATTACAACACCGACGTGAATGGCGACGGCAACGTGGACATCGATGATGTGAACCTGATTATCAATCGCATTCTCGCACAATGACCGGCTGCGGCCTCCACCTCCTGCGAGATGGAGCCAGACAAGGATATCTCAGACGGCGGTGCGTTTCAAGGATAAAACACACCGCCGTTGTTTCGACACGATTCGAAGCTGCCAGCACCACCATCCTGCTGCTCGAAATGTGAAAAACGTACAAAAAAACGAGGCTGATTTGGCCATTACAGAAATAGTACCTAATTTTACAACCCACAATATTTATCGTTTCATCGCCCCATGCATGGGGCACAACACAAGATACAGCTATGAGAGGAAAAATGAAATTCTGCCTGAACATCCCCACCCGACTGGTATTCGGAGCTGGGGAATTGAAAAACCTGCATACCATGCCCATGCCCGGCAAGCATGCGCTGGTGGTGATTTCATCGGGCACGGCCATGAAGAGCCACGGCTACCTGAGCAAGCTGCTCGAGCAACTCAAGCAAGCCGGCATCGGGGCCACGGTATTCGACAAGGTGCTCCCCAACCCCATCAAGTCGCACGTGATGGAAGGCACAGCATTGTGCCTGTCGAGCGGATGCGACTTTGTGATTGGCTTGGGCGGCGGCAGCAGCATCGACACCGGCAAGGCCATCGCCATCACCGCTGCCATGGGTGGCGACTTCTGGGACTATGTGCAGGGCGGCACCGGTGGCGGCAAACCCATCACCCGCGCCTTGCCCATCGTGGCCATCCCGTCGACGGCCGGCACCGGCACCGAGGTGGACCTGTGGGGTGTGGTCACCAACGACGACACCCAGGAAAAGATGGGCTTTGGCTCACCGTTCATCTTCCCGCACACGGCCATCGTCGACCCCGAGCTCATGCTCACCGTGCCGCCCATGCTCACCGC
>JAFYCU010000006.1 GCA_017545095.1 Muribaculaceae bacterium
AGATGCGAGATGCAAGATGCAAGAGCCGCATTGCGATAATTTGCAGCGTAATCAATAGTCCATAATAGTCCTGTGTTGTCTTTAATTGTCTGATAACCACAAGATGCAAGATGCAAGATGCAAGATGCGAGATGGCTGACGCAAGTGTCAGACAATTAAGGACAATGGCCTGAAAGGTTCAAACAACTATAACAACAATAAACAACTATCACAACTTTATTCCTTAATTCCTTCATTCCTGACCATCTTGTTTCTTGACTCGGTCATCAGCCGCATCATGATGCGGCTCTACATGACTCGGCCTGAAATATTAAGCATCTCCAGGAGGGGTTTGGGAAGGCCCTACGGGGTTTGTGATGACTGGAGTGTTTCGGGCACTTGGGTGATGCTGGTGATGGTGTTGGGGTGGGTAAGCGCGTCTTCGTCGGAAGTCCAGCCTTGTCCTTTGAGCCACAGCACTTGGCATCCGAGTTGCTCGGCCGGTTCGATGTCCTTGGTGAGGCTGTCGCCCACCACCAGCACGTGCTCGGCGGGCAGCTCCAGGGCATCGACCCCCAGGCGGAACAGCGTGGGGTTGGGCTTGCGCACGCCCACCACGGCACTCTCGATCACGCCCTTGAACAGGTGGCGGATGCCCATGTCGTGGAGCACGCTGCCCACATTGCCATAGAAGTTGCTCACGAGCATCATGGGATAGGACTGGGCGAGTGTTTCGAGCACTGGCCGGGCTTCGTCGATGCAGGCGCGTGCCTGCTGGTAGCAATATTGTGCGATGTCCTCCACGGCATGGCTGTCGAGCGCACCGGCACACGCAGGCACGGCCCCGTGCAGTGCTTGCGCCTCGATGGCCACTTTTTTGCGCATCAAGTCGAGAAAATTATCGCCAGGCAGGATGTGGCGCACACGGGCCAACTCACGCTCGGCGTGCACGTAGGCTTCGCGGAACTGCTCCTTGGTCACCACGCGGTCGATGCCCGCATGGCAGTATCCTTGCCAGATGACCTCGCTCCAATGTACGCCCCGGCTGTCGAGCGTGCCGCCATAGTCGAAGATGATGCCCCTCACAGTCTCTCGCCTCTCGCGTCTCGCCTCTCGCGTCTCGCCTCTCGCCTCTCGCCTCTCAATACTTTCCATCTTTCAGCTCTTGGGTGAAACGGCGGCAGAAACGTTCGTGGCACACAATCATATACACCAGCATGGCGTTGAGCACCACCAACTCGAAGGCGAAGTAGAGCCAGGGAGCCTGGATGATGACCGAGACAAACATGGCTATGGTGCGCGTGTTGAACGAGAGCATGTTGGTGTATTTCATCATGGGCAGACTGGCCTGCCTGAAGTTGTCGCGGAACTGTTGCGGTACTGGCTCGTCGCCGTAGCGGCTGCGCAGCTCGCGTCGCAGGGCTTGCATGTGGGGCGTGAGTGCCTCCTGCTGGGCGGTGTAGTTGCGATAGACGAGCATGGTGAGCTTTTTGAAAAAGTTGCCTTTCCAGGGCACTTGCTGGTAGGCCTCGTCGAGCTGTGCCGTGCTGTCGAGTTCGCTGCCCTCCTGCCCCTTAAGGAAGTAGAGGTGGAACTGACGGTAGTAGTCGGCGCTGGCGGCCTGCTTGGCATGGCAGGCACCGGCGGCGATGGCCATGGTCCAGATCACCCAGGGATGCCGGGCAAAGAAGTCACCGGCCAGGGCATCGCCAAAGTGCAGCTCACGCAGCACCAGGGCGAAGTAGATGGCGATGAACCACAGGTCGCCACTCACACCGTCGAGGATGCGGCCGAGGCGAGAATATTGCTTGGTGAGCCGTGCCAGCTGGCCATCGGCACTGTCGTAGGTGTTGGCCCAGATGATGAGCAGGATGCCCACATAGTTGAGCCACAACAGCGGCTGCTTGCCCCAGTAGAGCAGCACGCCGCCGGCCACGCCCAGCACAATGCTGGCAATGGTCACCCAGTTGGGGGTGACCCCCAGGCGGGCAAACAGTTTGGCCCACAGGAAGCCTAATGGGCGGTAGAACCACAGGTCGATGTGCTCTTCGGTGTCCATCGACTTGAGTGAGGCACGGTATTCTTCTCGTAGTGTCATGTGATGTATGGGGGTAAGAGTCTGTTTTCAGTGATGAGCTCGTGGCTCTCTAAGGGGGACTTTTCTAAGCGGCGGGCTCGGTTCTTGGTTTTCAGTTTTCAGTTTTCAGTTCTTGGTTCTTGCTTCGGCCATCAGCCGCACCAGGGTGCGGCTCTACATGCTTCGGTCATCAGCCGCACCAGGTGCGGCTCTACTTGCTTCGGCCATCAGCCGCACCAGGGTGCGGCTCTACTTGCTTCGGTTATCAGCCGCCCAGGGTGCGGCTCTACTTGCTTCGGTCATCAGCCGCACCCGGGTGCGGCTCTACTTGCTTCGGCCATCAGTCGCACCAGGGTGCGGCTCTACTTGCTTCGGTCATTAGCCGCACCATGGTGCGGCTCTACTGGCAGCCCCGCCTTTAGGTGGGGTTTGGGGAAGCCTTACCTTTGATGATGTTGAGCACGGCTTTGGCGATGTGTGGTGCGGCCTCGTTGCGGCAGGGGGCGAAGCTGGGCCAGTCGTTGAAGTCGATGATTTGCAGCGACCCGTCCTCGGCCACGATGCAGTCGCCGCCATAGATGTCGATGTTCACCTCCTCGGCAGCCTGGTTGCACACCTGCTTGAGGTAGTCTTCGTCGAAGGCATAGCCCCGCGACTCGCCGTTCACTTTTTCCCAGCCATACTTACTGTGCCCCTGGTCGAAGGGGTAGAACCAGAAGAAGTATTGCGACCCCCGGATGCCATAGAACTTGACCAGGTCGCCCACGAGATGCACGTTGATCACGGCTCGCTTGATGCCACGGTAGAAGTATTCCTGGAGCACCTCCTGCGCCTCGTCGGCGTGTCGCACATACGACACGTCTTCCTTGTGCATGGCATGGAAGTCGCCGCGCTTGATCCAGCAGCTTTTAAACCCGGCCTGCTCGATGAGCGACTTGATGTTCTGGTTGGTGTCCACAATCAGGCTTTCGGGGTAGGGGATGCCCGCTGCGAGCAGGATGCGTGTCATGCGCTCGCGGGTGCAGTTTTCGATGCCGTAGCCCGAGTTGATGACGGTGCGCCCCTCGTCCTCGAGCTTTTGCAGCTGGGTGATGGACTCGCGCTCGCGGCACATGTTCAGGATGATGGGCTCCGACACGCCGTTGCGGTTGAATTGGTCTTCGCTGTAGATGTTCACTAAGCAGCCGCGCTTGCGCAGCTCATCGGCGGTGGCGTTGAAGATGGCGGTGTCGTTGCCGATGTGGTTGGGCGAGTAGGCTCCGGCACGCAAGATGCCGGCAATGGTGATATCGGCCATATGGGTTATCAGTTATCAGTGGTCAGTTATCAGTTATGAGTAGTCAGTTATCAGTTATCAGTGGTCAGTTTTCAGTCATCAGTGAAGAGTGATGAGTAAACGAGTAGACACGCATTTGTAGCTACAAGCTACGAGTGGCGCAATGCGGCTCTTGGTTTTTGCATCTCGCGTCTGGCATCTTGTTAATTCTTGATAAACGCTTCGGCGGTGGCGATGTCGGCGGCGTGGTCCACGTCGATGATTTTGTCGATGCTGTAGGCCTGCAGGTTAAAGCCGGCGTCGATGAGTGCGCGTTGGAAATTGCGCATGCGCGCAATGCCTTGCTCGATGCAGCTGTCGAGCACGGTGAAAGTCTTGTCGGTCATGGCATAAATGCCGCCCGACACATACCGTGCACCGTCGAAGGGCTGGTCGCGGAATGCGGTGATGCGCATCGCATGGTCCACGTCCACGTAGAGCGGTTTCTCGTCGTCGATGAAGGGTGTGACGGCCCACATGCCGTCGTGCGCGGTGTCGTCTTCAAAGGCTTGGATGTAGCGTGCGAAGTCGGGTTCGCGAAAGATGGTGTCGACGGTGGTGAGGCAGAACTTGCCGCGAGGCAGCACGCGGCTCAGCTCATGAAAGCTGTGCATCGAGCTGGGTGTGGTTTTCACCACCACGTTCAGCGGCACCGGCAGCGCGAGGGTGGCGAGAAACTCGCGCACCTCGGTCATGAACTCGTTCACGATGATGCTCACGCTCTCGGCGTGGCAGCGCACCATGATGTCGATGAGTCGTTTCACCATGGGTGTGCCATCCAGCTCCACGAGTGGCTTAGGCTTGAGCACCCCTTCCTGTGCCAGGCGAGACCCCTCCCCAGCGGCGATAATGGCGTAATGCATTGGTTTAGTAGCTCCAAGAACCAAGAACCAAGAACCAAGCTTTTTATTGGATCATGACATCTTCGTTCTTTTTTGTTTTTAATGGGTTATTTCTCTTAACTTATCGTTATAGCTTATCATCATACGAATAACTTCAGACAACGCACTTTGCAGTTGAGAACATGAATCGGAAGAAAGATAGTTAAGATCGTGAGCCAAAATAAGGTGGTACTCAACTTCTGAAGCAGAACCTATTGCAATTTGAAGGAAGTGCGCAAGTTCTGTTTTTGAGTTGCGCCCGCAACCCTCGGCTATATTGGTTGGTATAGACGCCGTCGCACGCCGAATCTGTGAAGTCAAGCCAAATCGTTCTTCTTGTGGAAAACTTTGAGTGACGCGGTAAATAGCAAGTGTTAGTTGGTGTGCTTTTTGCCAAACTAAAAGTTTCTTGAAGTCCCTCATTATTATAATGCTTTGTTTCTTTGATTCCAAGTTGTAGTCAAAGAGTCGATATCATTCAAAAGGCATCACCCCAAATCTTGGTTCTCGGTTCTTGGTTCTCGGTTCTTGTTCACGCTTCTTTCGTGAGGTCCAGGACCACGTTGTCGCGGCCCCGGGTTTCGTAGAGTTTGCCCAGGGGGGCGGCGGTGGCTTGGTCGTGCGAGGCTCGGTTGCGGCAGATGTCGATGGCGGCGTAGATGGCTTGGCGCATCGAGGCTGGCTCGGCCACGTTCTTGCCGACGATGTCGTAGCCAGTGCCGTGGTCGGGGCTGGTGCGCACGATGGGCAGCCCGGCGGTGAAGTTCACGCCGCCGTTGCGTGCAATGGTCTTGAACGGGGTGAGCCCCTGGTCGTGATACATCGCCAGCACGCCGTCGAAGCGTTGCCACTGCTCGTGCCCGAAGAACCCATCGGCGGCATAGGGGCCGAAGGCCAGCACATGCTCGTCGTAGGCCTGCTCGATGGCCGGCACGATGATGTCTTGCTCCTCGCTGCCGAGCAGTCCGTTCTCGCCGGCGTGCGGGTTGAGGCCCAACACGGCGATGCGTGGCCGCTCCAGACCGAAGTCGCGCCGCAGCGAGGCATCGAAGGTGTGGAGCCGCTCCACAATCAACTCCTTGGTGAGTGCCCCTGCCACTTGCGCCAGCGGCACATGGATGGTGACCAGGGCCACGCGCAGTGCGCCGGCGCACATCACCATCATCGCCTTGCTGCCTTCGCCGCATGTGGCTTCTAAGTAGTCGGTGTGTCCGGTGAAGTGGAACTGGTCGCTCTGCATGTTGTCCTTGTTGATGGGTGCGGTGACGAGCACGTCGATGTTGCCCGCCTGGAGGTCGCTCACGGCAGCTTCCAGTGCCTTGAACGCCGCTTGGCCGGCCTGCTTGCCCAGCTCGCCCAGTTCCACCTTCACTTCTTCGGTGACCACATCAATCAGATTCACGGCCCCTTCTTTGAGGTCGCCGATGCTCTTGATCACGTTGGCCGAGAAATGCTGCTGCATGTCGATGGCTTTGCGGTGGTAGGCAAACACCTTGCTTGAGCCATAAAGCACAGGTGTGCACAGGTCGGTCATCATATCGTGGCTCAGCGCTTTGATAATCACTTCCCACCCAATGCCGTTGGTGTCGCCCTGCGTGATGCCAACGCGTATTTTCTTGTCGTTTGCCATTATATATCAGTAGTTTATCGATTCAGTTCGGCACCAACCAGCAGGTTGTGTGCCAAATAATCGGCTAAATTACGCAAAAAACTCGACATGGCAAAATTTAGTCCATAATAAAGCTTGCGCAGGCCCGTGTGGCCCACGCAAGCTGATGGGTTCATTCAAGCGTAGTGCTTGCTTGTTGTCACTTCACCATCTTGCCCACGGCCTGGCCGCCACGCATGATGATGTTCACGCCCTCGAAGGGCTTGCTGCTGGTGTGGCCCATCACGTTCACATAGGTCACGTTGCCGTTGTCGGCGTTGACATCGTTGATGGCCGTAGCGGTGGTCAGCCCCTTGACATAGAGGGTGACGCTGGCGGTGACATCGGCGTTGTCGACGCTGGTGGCGGTGATGGTCACAGGCACGAAGTAGAAGCCATCCTGATCAGCGGGCACGCGCCTCATAGCGTCCTCGGCATCATCCTTCAAGGGCAGTTCCTTGGCGGTAACCACGCCGTTGGCATCGACGGTGGCCACTTCCTCGTCGCTGGTGGTCCAGATAACTTCGGGCACGATGGCACCTTCGGGCAGTGCGTATACCTCGAGCTGCAGCGTTTGGCCAGCCTCAAGCACCACCTCATCGTCGTCGGTGTAGTTGAGCGTAATGCCCTCGACGGGAATCACAACCTCGGTCTTGGTGAACACCACCGTCATGTCGTTCAGGTCGACGGTGATGGTGTACTCACCTTCGTTGGCAATCTTGAAGGCGTTGTCGCTGCTGCTGCTCCACTCGCCCAGAGCGATAGTCTCGCCAAGCAGGCCGTCCACCTCGAAGTCGTTCTCGGTGGCTCCCACGCGATAGGGCTTGATGGCATCCCAACCGTCGTCGGTGTCGGCGAGCTTCTTGGTGAAGCTGAAGTAGCTGTTGGTGTTGAACGTGCCGGTATATTCAAACACGTTGTCGTCGGTGGCTTCCATCTCGGTGCCCACGTTGGGGAACCACATTTGGTCGCCCACGTTGCCCAGGATGTAGAGATGCGTTTCCTCGACGGGCTCGTTCCACTCGCCGGCGATGACCAGCTTGCCGGTCTCCGGGTCGATGGTGAACGTCCAGGTGCCAGCTACGGGAATTTGGAAGTTCATGCCGCCGTCGCCATAGACGAGGGTGATCTCGGTGCCTTCCTCGACCTGCTCCTTGGTGACGATGAAGTTGCCATCGCTGGCACCGCCAATCCACTCTTCCTTCTCGTTGCGGAACTTGAACTCGGCGTTGGCCTCCATCTCCTGGGTGATAACCCACTTGCCGTTCTCGAGGGTCATGGGCAGTTGGGTCTGGACATCCCAGGCGTTGAACGAGCCAATCAGGTACATAGCAGCCTCGGGTTCCACGTTGCCCGGCCACACAAACTCATCGCCCACGAGGGTGATGGTGGCGGCGCCACGCTGGCCCAGCCAGTAAGTGGTCTCGGAGTCGTAGCCCGTCCAGTCGGTGTCGAAGGTGAGCACGGTCTCGGTGCCGGTGCCGGTGAGCACGTTCACGTTGCTTCCGTCAGTGCCGTAGAGCATGAAGTCGCCGTTACTGGTGCTGAACAGCAGGGTGGGCTTGGCAAACCAGGTGTGGTCCTCTTGCAGCGTGATGTTCACGGGGTTGTCGGCCAGGCCGGCGAAGTTGGTCACCGTGGCCACATAGTTGTCCTGCGTGATGCTCATAGCGGCGCAGTAGTCGAAGTCGTTGTAGCTGTAGTTCATCACAGCGTTCACGCCCTCGTTGGTCACCATGGTGCTGCCGGGTTTCCACAGCGGGGTGAGGTAGTAGCCGGCGTAATCGCCCGTAGCAATCTCGCGGAAGAACCAGACATCGCTTGCCCAGATACTCTCGTCCTCGATCACGAATGCCAGGGGGTCGGTGTAGTACCAGCCGGCATTGTTGTTTGCGTCGCCCTCATAGTAGAACACGGCCTTGATGTAGCAGGCACCGTAGTTGGTGGTGTTGGCGGCCAGTTCCTCACCCAGGGTGAACGTGGGGTAGTTGTAGCTGGTCAGGTCGAGCGTGGCGCTGATGGGGCCGTCGAACATGCCACCAATCATAAATGTGCCGTCGTTATCGTCGGCATCGTAGAACAGCACAGATGCAGTGCCACTCTCGGTGGTCTCCACCGTGGAGGGGTCCACATCCCATTTTTGGGACATTTCGTAGGTCCAGGTGTAGCCACCGAGCAGGTCGCTGGCCACGGTGACGGGGGTCTGGATGTGCTTGGGTGCGCGGGCGGCCAGCGTCTTGGTAGCCAGCTGGTGCACCATCTCGGGGGTGGCTTCCTTGATGTTGGTCGGGGCACCAAGCTGGGCCTCGTTCACCGGAGCCAGGGTGAAGGCGCTCGCTGCCAGTGTGGCGGCAGCAGCGGCCATCGTGAGTAAAAATTTCTTCATTTCGTTTGGTAAATTAAAGGGGGTGAATAAAAAAGTTGGTTGTTTTGATTTGTCGTTTCTCTATGGGCTGCCCACCATGGACAGATAGGAAATTGCGCAAAGATAAGCCGAATATTTTGAATCACCAAAAATATGAACGACTTTTTGGAAAACTGGGATGACTCAAAGTGAGTTAGCGTACAAAGAAGGCCGTCGACAACAAGAGTTGTCGGCGGCCCGTCAGTTAGCCCTTAAATATGGGTTGTAGTGTGATTACTGAGCCAAGATGATGTTGATCAGTGCGTTCACATCGTCCACATCCACTGTGCCGTCGCCATTCACGTCGGGGTTGCCGGCGCAAGCGCTCGGGAGGATGTTCTCGAGCAGCACGTCGATCACCATGCTCACGTCGGCCACATCCACGAGGCCGTCGCCGTTCACGTCACCCACCTTGAGAGCGGGAGCATTCTTGGTGATGACCAGCTTCATGGTCTCAAGGTTCAGCGTCAGTTCGTACTTGCCAGTGGGAATCTTGTAGGCCTGGCCGTTTTCATAGGTCAGCGACAGCTCGATGCCCAGCATCTCCTCGGTCACGTCGAAGTCGCCCTCGCTCACAGCACCGAAGCGGTAGGGAGCGATAGCGTTCCAGTCGTCGGCGTTGTCGGCCAGCTTGGTGGTGAAGCTGAAGTAGTTGTAGCCTTCGTTGCGGCCGTCGATATCAATCTCGGCGGTGAAGATGTTGTTGTCCTCGGTAGCCATCTCGAGACCTGCATTGGCAGCCCAAGCCTGCTCGGTGAGTTCACCCAGAATGTAGACCTTGGTGGGCTCAACGGGAGTTTCGGGCCATTCGCCGTCGATGACCAGCTTCATGGCATCGGGATCAAGGGTGAAGGTCCAGGTGCCTGCAACCGGAATCTGGAAGTTCATACCCGGGATGGAGAGCTCGAGCTCGTTGCCAACCAGCTCTTCGGTGAGGATGAAGTTGTTGCCATCGGTCACGCCGCCAAACCAGTCGCCGTTCTCGTTGCGGAACTTGAACTCGGCGTTCTCGGCCATCTCTTGGGTGACCACCCACTTGCCGTTGGCGTCCTTGGTCATAGCCAGCATGTTGTCCTGATCCCAGTTGTTGAACGAGCCAATCAGGTACATAGCAGCTTCGGGTTCCACGTTGCCCGGCCACACAAACTCATCGCCCACGAGGGTGATGGTGGCGGCGCCACGCTGGCCCAGCCAGTAAGTGGTCTCGGAGTCGTAGCCCGTCCAGTCGGTGTCGAA
>JAFYCU010000043.1 GCA_017545095.1 Muribaculaceae bacterium
GAACATCGTTTACAAGCATAATGGTTACACCGATGGCGCTGAAGAAGAAATCCTTGACAAACTCAGGTAGATTCGTGGCCTGTGAGCGGTTTCTTATGCTGTTTGCCTCTTTGCTGGCATTGGCGGCCCCGGCGCAGGACGATGTCGCCAGGGGGAAAGCCGTGACACTCAGCGGGAGCATCCAGAGTGAGTTCCTCGTGCCGCAGGACGACGAAGCCATCGGTGCCGCACGCACCAGCGACCGCGTGCTGAACAACACCTATGCCGACCTGGCGCTCGCAAGCCGCTGGGTGGACGCAGGCATGCGGCTGGAGTTCCTGAAGTTTCCCCTGCCGGGGTTCGAATCCGACTTCAAAGGTTGGGGCGTGCCCAACGTGTGGGTGAAAGGCAAGTTCCGCAAGGTGGAGCTCACGTTGGGCAGTGTCTATGACCAGTTTGGCTCGGGATTTATCTTCCGCACCTATGAGCAGCGAAGCCTGGGTGTGGACAACAGCATCATGGGTGCCCGTGCTGTGGGTCGCTTCGGTGGAGTAACCCTCAAGGCCATCACCGGCCGCCAGCGACGCTATTGGGACTGGAACAAGGCCTGGATTACCGGGGCCGACGCCGAGCTGGACCTCGACCATTGGTCGGCCACCATGCGCGACCGCGACATCCACCTGGCGCTGGGCGGCTCATGGGTGAACAGGCGCGAGTGCGAGGAAGACCTCATGGTGGATGCCACCCACAAGCTCCGTCTGCCCGTGTATGTCAACGCCTGGGATGCGCGTGTGCGTTTCCAGAAAGGCGGCTTCAGCACCCTGCTGGAATATGCCGGCAAGACGCAGGACCCATCGTTCGACAACGGCTACACCTATCGTCCCGGCCATGTGGAGATGCTCTCGCTGTCGTATTCCCGCAGCGGGGTGAGTGCCCTGGTGCAGGCCAAGCGAAGCGAACGCATGAGCTTTCGCAGCCGCCGCTCGATGACGGGCATCTCGTCGATGATCAACCACCTGCCGGCCTTTGCCATGGAGCATACCTATGCTTTGCCTGCTCTGTACCCCTATGCCACCCATGCCGATGGCGAGTGGGCCTATCAGGCCGAGGTGAGCTACCTGTTCAAGAAAGGCAGCGCGCTGGGTGGCAAATATGGCACCAAGGTGAAGCTCCATTTCTCGCACATCCACGCCCTCGACATCCCCGACGGCCCTGCTGCGATGGGCAGCGACGGCCCCGCGGCTCCTTACTGGCGATGGGGCGACGACACCTATTACCAAGACTTCAACATCCAATTCGAGCGCAAGCTCTCGCGCAGCGTGAAGCTCAACCTGATGTATATGAACCAGCGCTACAACAAGACCGCCGTGGAAGGCGAGGGCGGCATGGTGCGTAGCAATATCGTGGTGGGCGAGGTGCGCTGGAATATCTCGCGCCGTGTCACCCTGCGTGGCGAGGCACAGTATTTGGCCACCCGCGACGACCAGGGCGACTGGCTCTACGGCCTGCTCGAGCTGTCGCTCGCTCCCCACTGGATGTTCACCGTGGCCGACCTCGACAACAGCGGCGACACCGGCTTGCACTATTATCAAGCCCTGGCCACCTACAACGTGCGGTCGCACCGCATCCAAGCCGGATATGTGCGTACCCGCGCCGGATATAACTGCTCGGGCGGCGTGTGCCGCTATGTGCCCGCCAGCCGGGGTTTCACGCTCACCTATAACTACAACTTCTGATGAAATCACGTCACCTGTTCCACTATCTGTGTGCGCTGCTGCTGTTGTTGGCGGCTTGCGACAACATCGACGAAGATGAGCGTTACATCTATGTGAAGCCCGCCGCCGTGCAACGCACCGTGCTCATTGAGGACTTCACTGGCCAGGGCTGTGTGAAC
>JAFYCU010000044.1 GCA_017545095.1 Muribaculaceae bacterium
CATGTGGGCCATGCCGGCACGCTTGACCCGCTAGCCACTGGTGTGCTCATCGTGTGTACCGGCCGTTTGACTAAACGCATTGAGGAACTGCAGGCGGGCGTGAAGGAGTACATTGCGTGGATTCGTCTAGGCGAGACCACCCCTTCCTACGACATGGAGACGCAGGTCGATGCCACTTACCCGTGGGAACATATCACACGTCAGGAGGTGGAGCGCGTGCTGCAGGAGCAATTCATCGGCGCCATCGAGCAGGTTCCGCCTGCGTTCTCGGCTTGCAAGGTCGACGGCAAACCCGCCTACAAACTGGCCCGCAAGGGAAAGGACGTGGAGATACGCGCCAAGACCCTGGTCATCGATGAGATTGAAGTACTGGAGTGTGGCTTGCCCGCCGAACCGACGCTGACCGTTCGAGTGGTATGCAGCAAGGGCACCTACATCCGTGCGCTGGCACGCGACATCGGCGAAGCGCTGGGCAGTGGAGCACACCTTTATGGCCTGCGACGCACGCGCGTGGGCGACATCGGCGTGGAACAATGCGAAAACCTCCATCACCTCCTCGACCGTCTGGACAATGAGGAGTATGTCAGCGCCGAAGAGGCCGAGGCCCAGTTGCTCGAGACCGAACGCCAGGCCAATCGCGCCCGCGCCAAAGCGATGAAAACTAAGAAGTCTACTTAACTCCTTTCACTACTTTAACTACTTAACTACTAGAATAGATGAAACTCTCTGAATTTGACAACAAGATGCCGGCTGAGTTGATTGCCGAGCATCCCGCGAAACACCGCGATGAGGCACGCCTACTGGTGCTGCACCGCAAATCGGGCGACATCGAGCACCGCATTTTCAAGGATGTATTGGACTACTTCGACGCTAACGACCTGATGGTGTTCAACGACACCCAAGTGTTCCCTGCGCGTTTGCAAGGCAACAAGGAGAAAACTGGCGCACGCATCGAGGTATTCTTGCTGCGCGAGCTTAACTCGCAGAACAAGCTGTGGGATGTGTTGGTAGAACCAGCCCGCAAAATCCGCATCGGCAACAAACTATACTTCGGCCTGGACGACTCGATGGTGGCCGAGGTGATTGACAACACCACCTCACGCGGTCGCACGCTGCGTTTCCTCAACGACAGCGAGCACGACGCGTTCAAGGCCAACCTTCTGGCACTGGGTCGCACTCCCCTTCCCACCTATATTAAGCGCGAGGTAGAGCCCGAGGACGAAGAGAACTATCAGACTCTGTTCGCCACCAAAGAGGGTGCTGTGGTAGCTCCCGCAGCTGGCATGCACTTCAGCCGCGAGTTGCTGCGCCGCATGGAAATCCGCGACATCCAGCGCGACTTCCTCACACTGCACATTGGCCTAGGCGTGTTCCGCAAGATTGATGTCGAAGACTTGTCGAAGCACCGCCAGGACAGTGAACCGATGGAGGTGACCGAGGCCCTGATGGAGCATGTCAACAGTCTGCGTGACGCTGGCCACAAGATTTGTGCCGTGGGCACCTCGGTGTTGCGTGCCATGGAGACTACTGTAGGCATGAACGGCCACATCAAGGCCTTCAAAGGCTGGACCAACCGGTTCATCTTCCCACCCTACGAGTGCACGACCTGCGACGCACTGATTACCAACTTCCACCTGCCCTACTCCACCATGCTCATGGCCACGGCAGCCTTTGGCGGTTACGAGCCCGTCATGAACGCCTATAAGGTCGCCATCGAGGAGAAGTACCAGTTTGGCTGCTACGGCGACGCCATGCTCATCGTCGACTAACCACTTAACCGCGAGTTTCGCGAAGAAATTACGCGCCATATCTCGGTTTTGAGATATGGCGCGTGTTGCTTGTGTTTTCGCGTGATTCGCTGTTTTTAGACTAAAAAGACATAAAAACAAAATTCTCGCGGTTTATAACTGTGCGTCGCTCATCTGGAAGGTGTTGCCGTAGCGCACGTCGCCGGTCTGGAGACCAAGCTTGAGCCACTTCATGCGCTGGGCACTGGTGCCGTGGGTGAAGCTCTCGGGCACGTCATAGCCCTGGGCGCGCTTCTGCAGGTAGTCATCGCCAATCTTCTGAGCACAGATGATGGCTTCCTCGAGGTCGCCCTGCTCTAGCGAGCCGAACATCTTGTTGTCGTGATGTGCCCACACGCCGGCATAGAAGTCGGCCAATAGCTCCAAACGCACGCTGATGCGGTTGGCATCCTTCTCGTTCATGCGCGACATCTGCTGATGCGCCTTGTTGAGCGTGCCGGTAAGGTACTCGACGTGGTGTCCCACCTCGTGTGCAATCACATAAGCATAGGCAAAGTCACCATCAGCCCCCAGCTGCTGCCGCATACTCGAGAAGAACGACAGGTCGATGTAGAGGCACTGGTCGGCCGAGCAGTAGAACGGGCCCATCTGTGCGCTACCCTGTCCGCACCCCGTGCTAGTCGAGCCGGTGTAAAGCACCATCGTGGGCGGTGTGTAACTACCCAGACCTTGCTCCTGGAACACCTTGGTCCACACGTCCTCGGTACCAGCCAGAATCTTCTTGCTGAACGCGGCCAATTCCTGCTCTTGCTCAGTGAACTGAGTGGGGTCGACCTCGCCTTGCTGCTCCTGCCCCATACCCATGCCCATAGTGCCGGCATTCTGGAGCACATCGCCCAGGTTACCACCCA
>JAFYCU010000007.1 GCA_017545095.1 Muribaculaceae bacterium
GATGATGTTGTTCAGGTCGCTGAACACGCTCAGCTTCGAGAACCGGCTCACACCGGTGAGCATGGCGAAGCGGATGTGCTCGTCGCAGGTCTTGAGCGTGCCGTAGAACCCTTTGAGGATGTTGCGCATCTCGTTCTGCAAGTCTACCTTGCCGCGCTCCACATTGGCAATGATGGGCTTGTCATACTCGTCGATGAGTATCACCACGCGCTTGCCCGTCTGGGCATGGATGTGCTTGACAAGGTCTCTGAAACGCTCACCGATGGATTCTGACTGGAATGTGAATCCATATTCCTGCGCATGTTCACGTAGGAAACTGTTCAACTTGTCGGACAACTCTTGGGAATTTTGGGTGTAGTTGCCGTTGTTCAGGTCGAGGCGCAGCACGGGGTGAGTATCCCAGCGGGTCTCGAGCGGCTCCAGTGCCAGACCGCTGAACAGTTCGCGGCGGCCTTGGAAATAGGCTTCGAGCGTGGAGAGCAGCAGCGACTTGCCAAACCGCCGGGGCCGACTGAGGAAAACACACGACTCAATCTGCGCCAGCTGGTGAACCAGCGCCGTCTTGTCGACATAGACATGGCCGCCGCCAATGACTTTCGAGAACGTTTGAATGCCGAGAGGATACTTTAGTGCCATCACGTTGAACTTTAGACCGCAAAGTTAGCAATAATTCCTGACATTGGCAAACTTTGGGGAAGCGGATTTAGGCGGTTATTTTGTCGCCAGGATCCGAATCACGGCGCAAAGGTAGCGGTGATGAGTCTTTGTTGTCCTTTGGTTGTCGTGGTTGTTTGATTATCTGCTTAATCTGTGGAAATGATCTGCAGAAGTCAAGTGAATAAGGGAATAAGTAACAAGTAATAAGGGTTAAGTGGCGCAATGCGGCGAATCAGTTGTCAACAAAGATGTACAAATTCCATACAAATTTTCGGCGTGAAACTTTTTTAGGCTAAAAGAACATAATAATCAGACTGTTGTCTTTGTTGTCCTTTGGTTGTCATTGTTGTTTGAAAAATATCAGCTCCAGTGCATTGCGAATTATACATTAGATAATTGGTCGTTTTAGTTGTTTGATTTTCAGTAGGAAACCGTTCTCGGTGAGGGGGGATGAAAAAGGAGTGGGGGACGGGGTCCTCCACTCCTTTTGGGTGAATGCGGGTCAACGTCACTTCACCACCTTGCGGCCATCGCTGGTGATGTAGATGCCGCTGGGTGCGTTCTGGAGCGTGGTGCCGATGTGGCGGCCGCTCACGTCGAAGTAATGCACTTGGTTCTTATCGCCATTGGTGGTGAGGTCGTTGATGCCGGTGATCACGTCGCCGTTGTTGATGCGCAGCATGCGCGGTGCGCCAGCACCTGCGCTGGGCATGGGCAGGTAGCAGCGGTGAGCGGCCAGTGCGCCCGATTTGGCAAGCACAAAGGTGTTGTTGAGAAGCACATAGCCGTTGCTGATGTTCATGCCCTCGACACTACCTTCGAGCAGGCTGTTGACCGTGGAGGTCTCGCCGCTATAGCTGCGTGCGGGGAAGCTGCTGCCAGCGGTCTCGCTGTAGAGGAGCACGCCCACGCCGGCGGGGATGTAGTCGATGGCCTCGACATTGGCTTCATCGTCTGTTACATCGGTGACCACATAGGCGGTGAGTCCCTCGGGAACAGCCAGGTCGGTGTCGCCGTACCAGGTGGCCCAGTGGTTGCCCTCGGCGAAGGTCACGCCATCGAGAGGTGCGCAATAGGTGGCGCGCACGGTGACGGCGGCACGCGGCATGGTGATGGTGTAGGCGCCATCGCCGTTAGGCGTGAGCGTCTCGGTCTGGGTGGAGTGCTGGTAGACGGTGTAGGTGATGGTGACCTGGTCCACGGCGTGGTTGACGGGGTCGGTGGGGGTCACGGTCACGGTGACGGTCTCATACTCGTCGGCCACGGGCTTGCTCACGTCGATGGTGCCCAGCTCGCTTTGCTCGGCGGTGACGGGGAAGCCGGTGGTGGCATACAGGCGCACATCACGACTGGGCATGGTGAAGGAGTACCAGCCGTCGCCCTCGTCGGTGATGTCGACACCCTGGATGTCGCCGGTGTAGCTCACGAGCTTCACCTCCTTGATCACGTAGCCATATTTGCCGCCATAGATATCGGTGGGTGTGACATGGAAGCGGACGGTGTTGCCCGCGGGCACAAAGCCCAGGTCGTCGCACTCAATCTCGCAGTTGCGGAGCGAAGCAATCTCCACCTCGTATTCCACTTGCGCGCAATTCACGGTGAGCATCACCTCCTCGCCAGGCATGGTGAAGGAGTAGGTGCCGTCGCCATTGTCGGTGATGGGATAGGTGGTGTTGCCGTTGGTGCGGCTTGCGAGCGACATCCAGCGGTACTCGTAGTGGTCGAACACGGTGTAGCTGAAGGTGACATCTTCGCCTACGCGGCGGTAGCGCAGCTCATCGGTATCCAGTCCGTTGATGTAGCAGCCCACGGGGTTGAGGGTCACGTAGTGGTAGGCTTTTTGGTAGTACACTTTCACCCGCACGTTGCTGTTGGGCATGGTGAAGTACCACATGCCGCGGCTGCCGTTGTAGTTCACATCGAGAAGTTCTTGGGTGTCGGCCCGCAAGACCTGAATTCTGTCAACCACCTTGTAATCAGGGTCGTTATAGACGGCATTTATCCAGACAATCTCGTTCTTGCGCTGCTTGCTCACGCCGTCCACGGTCACCACGTTATCGAACGTGACCGTGCCACCTTCGTTCTCGGTGACGGTGATGTCGTAGAGCTTGTAGGTGAAGTAGGCGGTGAACTCGACGTCTTCTTGCGGCATGGTGAAGTAGTAAACATCGCCACTGATGTACCGCACAGAACTGTCGTAGTTGGTGCCGGTTTCCTGTCCCACCATGGTGATGTGGTCGAGGGTGTACTCGTAGTCATCGTTATTGTCGGCATGCACGGCAAAAGAGATTTCCCGACCCTCCTTCAGCGAAATGGTGTCATGGTCATTTGGTTGCCAGCCATCGTCCACCGAGAAGAGGATGTTTCCGCCGGTGCTGCCACTGATGTAGGTGAGGGTGTGGAAGCGACTCTCCTGAACCACCGTGGCGGTGGCATCGTCGTCGGGCATGGTGAACACGTAGTAGGGGAGGTCGAATCCGTAGTAATCATCATCTTCGTCGGGCATGACCTCCTGGGGCGTGATGGTCTCGCCGCCCGCAGTGGTGACGGTGACTCCGGTGATCTTGTTGACGGGGTCGTTGTCGAAGTGGCGGGCGAAGATGCGCACCTGGTCGTTGGCTTTCAACTGAACCGACTGAATGTCGCCTTTCCACACGTCGTTCACCCACATATAGACACCCAGGTCGTCATCCTCGATGTTGGTGGTGATAGTGAGCAAGTGTGGACTGTCGACCTCCTGCAGTCCGCCGTAGAGATACACCTTGGGCATGTTGCTGTTCGCGACATAGCACGAGAATCGCTCGGTGTCTTTGGTGTTGTTGTAGCGGAGGTTGTTGTGGGTGTATTTACTGTCTTTGTCGAAGATGATGTTGGCCAAGCTGTCCTCGTCGAAGGTGATGGATGCGAGCGCCAGGTCGTCGAGCGAGCCGCTGGTCAGCTGGTTCTTCGAGCTGTTCTGCGTGGTAATCTTGAGGTACTTGTTGAGTTCCACGTTGTAGAGCGTGTAGTAGCCTTCCCACTGGCCGAGAATCAACACGGTTTCATTCAGCAGGTCGCTGCTGTTGAGGTAGCTGGGTGGCCAGGCGTCGACGGCGGTGAGGTTGTCGTGCGAGACGGTGGAACGCGTATAGTAATTACCGGCAGAACCATTCATATAGGCCAACTCATTTTCATTGTCATCAGCCTTGGCCACAATCAGATACTGTCGGCCAGGCGTGAGGCCCTCGGCGCTGGTAATCAGTTCGAAGGTGGAGTTCTCGGTGTACGGCAGGATTTCGTAGGAGAACGTGCCGCTGAACGTGCGGCCCAGCGAGTCGGTGGCTGCGATGACGATGTCGCCGCTCTCTTCGACGGTGTACTCGAAGGATTCGCCGTCATAGACATACGTCTCCCCGCCGTTGAAGGTGACCTCATATTCCACGTTGCCAATGGCGTTCCGGGCCGTGAAGGTGACGTACTGTGTCGAGTAGTAGGTGCCGGAGGGGATGTCTGGCACCACCGAGAGCGCGGGCATGTTGATTTCGTAGCTGCGCTCGGCGGTGGCCTCGTTCATGGCGTTGTCGATGGCATAGGCCTTGACGGTGGCACTCTGGTAGAGGGTGAACGGCCCGGTGTAGGTGATGGCGTCGCTGCCAGCCGGGTCGCTGCCGTCGATGGTGTAGCTGATGGCCACATCACCCTCGGCGGCGTTGACGGGCGTGATGGTCACCTCCACGGGCTTCGTGTCGTCGTATTGCGCCGGAATGATTTGCAGCGAGAACTCGCCAGCGCCGGCAAGTTGCCACGAAATGGGCAGGAACTGCGCTGAGTTGTGGTAGCCGCACACGCCCGTGATGTCGTAGATGGCACCATCGGTGGGTGCTACGGCCGACATGAGCGTGTTGTAGTAGGCGATGCTTTCGTCGCCAACCACAATGTTGTTGCCACTGAAGACGGCTCCGCGAATCACCGCGTAGGTGCCGAAACGGTCGATGGTGACCTGCGACGGGGTGATCTCGGCCGGGGTGAGGTCGACGTGCTGCGTCGAGGCGGCCATGTTGGTGGGATTGGTCATCTCGGGAGCACCGGAGTAGGTAATCTTGGTGCCCTTGAAGCCGGCGGGAATCACGTCGCCGGTGCTGTAGTACGCATCAAAATCACCATAGATGAGCATGCCCTTCGTGCCGTCGAGTTCTTGCGCGTAGGTGTTTCGGCCATTTGTGATGATGGCCACAACGGGGTTGGTGAACTCCACGGGTGTGTTGTTGGCCAAAGCGTTGAACTCGGCGATACTGGCCACCTGCGTGACGCGCGGGTTGGCGGTGAACGTCTTCGATGCCACCGTGCTGCTCTCACCATCCACAACGGCGATGGCCTTGACGGTTGTGGTCTCGGTGATGGTGAACGGCCCGGTGTAGGGCGTGCTGCCGGTTGTGGGCGTGCTGTCGTCGAGTGTATAGTAAATCGATGCGCCGTCGGCAGCGGTGATGGTCACCGTGGTCTGGTCGTCAAACGGCGTGGTGCCCGTGATGGTGGGAGGGGCCACGCTGGGTGTTGAGCCTTCGTCCAGCGCATAGAGCTGGATGTCGGTCTGTGCCGAGGTGTAGCAGGCGAAACGGGGGCTGCCCGCGTTGTAACGAATCTTCCGATCGGGAGTTGCCACGCTGGCGATATACACGTTGTCGCCCTCGAAAGTGATGGCCCACGTGTATTCCGAAGTGGAAGCGTTGAGGGCATTGCCGCTCGACCAGCTCAGATATTTCCCGTCGGCGGTCTGGAGGGTCCAGTTGCCGTCGCTGCCACCCAGGGTGACGGGCCAAACGGCCTGGTTGATGATGGTGGTGGAGTGGTTGTTGATGGTCACGTCCACGCTGGTGCCAATAGTGCCGATTTCGCCCATGGCGGCGGTTTTGCTCTCGCACACGAGCAGGAACTGTCGGCCCACATCGTTGGCACTGATGCTGTTCACCAGGCTGTAGGTGGTGCCCTGCGGCTCTTCGACGGTAAAGGTGGCACTGGTCACAGTGCCCAATTCGCACTTCCCGTTGCCCTGGTTGAACGCCGCCGCCTTGATGGTGGTGGATTCCGTCAGGGTGATGGGGGCACTATATGTGGTGCTGGAAGCGGTGGGGTCGTTGCCGTCGAGCGTGTACCTGATGCCGGCGGCGTCGGTGCCGTTGAGGGTCAGGGTCACCTGCGACCCGTAGGCCACCTGACCGCCGTTGGGCGAGAAGCTCACCGTGGCCGTGGGCGCAACGGGGTCGGGCTCCTGAGTGCCGCTCTCGGTTTTCTTGTAAAAGGCAACAACCGTGTTCTGGATGTTGGTGTTGATGGAGGTGTAGCACCGCCAGTCCTGGTTGTTGTACACACCCAGGTAGCGACCGGTGGCTGTGTTGTACAAGAAATTACTGTTGATGGTGAACGTGTTGTTGCTGTTTGAGCCCACGCGCACGCCGTTGTTGGCAGCGGTGCAGTAGAGGTAAGAACTGCCGGTTTTGAACTTGAAGTTGCTGCCCGTCACTTCCACGGTCCACTGGATGGTTGTCGCCACCTCGGAGGTGATGGCACCGTTGCTGATGGTAACGGCCGGCACACCGGGAGCCGTGCCGGTGCCATTGTTGTTGCTCATCGCGCGGGAGCTCGTCTTGTCGACGATAACCACGACATCGTCGCTCACGAGCGCGCTTGCCGAGGTCTCGACCCACGTGGTGGCGGCTCCGCTCACTATGTGGGTGAGTAGAGCCAGAAGCAGGAATGTGAGATTTTTTTTCATTTTAGAAATTATTATTAATGGAGTTATTATTCATGCGTTCGCTGGTCGTACAACCAAACTAAATGGGTCGTACTCCCCGTTTCGGTGCAGCACTCGGCTGCAAGTACTGTCGCTATATTTTGAGCATAATCCATTGCTGGAGATGCCAATTGCAAACCACGGCACAAAGTTAATGATTTATTCTCAATTCGTAGCGAAACTGGCAAAGAAAATCAAATTACTCAAGTTTCGGAAATAGCAGCGACAGCTCCCCCTCTAAGCTTAGAAGGGGAACTATTTGCTTGAGCCACAGTCATCTCTTGATTCATGCAACTAACGAAACTTGTATCAAATTATTTGGTAACTATCGGGCGGTTGTCCCCAGCAAATCCTGAACGGTAGGGTGCTGGGGACAACAGACCGGCAGTTGCCTTAAACTGTTTATTTCACAATCTTGCGGCCGTCGCCGGTGACGTAGATGCCTTTGTGGGCTTTGTCGAGCGATGTGCCCATGTAGCGACCGTTGAGGTCGTAGTAGCGCACCGAGCGGTTCACATTGTAGGTGTTGAGGTTCTCAACGCCAGTGGCAACTGGTTCGGAGAAGACAGCATTGACGGTAACCGGAGCGGCAGGCATCGTGAAGGTGTAGGTGCCCGGCTCGTCGCCCGGTGTGACATCGACTGCTGCCTTGCGCGGTGCCAGCAACGGAGCACCCGAAGGCTCGCTGCCATCAACAGTCTCAATGGTGAGCGATTCCAGCGAGTAACCCTCATCGGGAGTGACGGTGAGGGTGACCGTGTCGTTGGTGTAAGCCCAATCATTCTCACAGGTAACGGTTCCGTCTGCCACACGGAGGCGTTTGTCGGTGCTTATATTCCCCGGAATGTTATACCAGCCAGTGGCGAGCGTTTCAGTCCCACTCGTGATGGGCGTCGCCTCCACCGTCTGAGTCTGGCCGTTAAGATCCAAGTAGTTGACTTGGTCGGCCCATGCGCTCGCCACAGCCACCAAGAGCATGGCGAGAATGAGTAGAGCTTTTTTCATATACAGTAAGTTTTTGAGAGTGAATAATCCCGTTTCAAAATGCAACTGAAGATAAAATTCGGGAATTATAAGCCAGTCGAGATAAAGAAATTGCATTTTCTTTAGAGGAAAGATACTGCTTTTTTAAAAACGGAAACTATTTCGGTCGGAATAATTACAAATTCAAGTTTCGCAAGTAGATTTATTTGCACAAGAGCAGTCGTGCTCGTTGGTGGTCGAAGACCACAACAAGGCCACGGCCTTGAATTATCTGAAACCTGAAAGTATATCAAAACTATGGAACAATGACAGCGCTTGCCCGGCAGGGCAATATCTGAGTAGC
>JAFYCU010000045.1 GCA_017545095.1 Muribaculaceae bacterium
GAAATACGTGGGCCCGCTGGCCACGCTCAATGCCAACTATGTGAAGGAGTCGCTCAAGGACTGCTACGAGCTGCCGCTCACCGGTGTGTGCAAGCACGAGTTTGTGTTCGACGGCTTGAAGGACAAGAGCACCGGTGTCACCACCCTGGATGTGGCCAAGCGCCTGCTCGACTACGGCTTCCACGCGCCCACCATCTACTTCCCGCTGCTCTTCCACGAGGCCATGATGATTGAGCCTACCGAGAACGAGAGCAAGGAAACGCTCGACGGCTTCATCGAGGTGATGCGCACCATTGCCCGCGAGGCCAAGGAGCAACCCGACATGGTGAAGAGCGCACCGCACAACACCCCCGTGCGCCGACTCGATGACACCAAAGCCGCTCTCGACCAGATTGTGACCTTCCGCGAACTTAGTTCCAAATAGTAAGTTAGAAAAAAATCGACATAAGAACATAAGCCTTTGAATGCGGTTGACATAAGAACATAAGTATTTCAGCTACGAGCCACGAGTAAATAGCGAAGTAAAAGCCTTAACACTTATAACTTGATACTTAAAAACTTACGCCGTGCCTCTGGCATATAGATGAAATAAGGCCATAAAAGAAATGGCAATAAGAATCTTATGTTCTTATGCCAACCACGCTCAAGGGTTTATGTTCTTATGTCTTAGTTACTAACTTATTTTTTACACCTCACTTAACAAGTAAAGCATATGTTCGACATTATTATAATAGGTGCAGGCCCTGGTGGCTATGAGATGGCCGCCTCGGCAGCGGCTCATGGGCTCACGGTGGGCATTGTGGAACGCGACCTGCTGGGAGGCACCTGCCTGAACCGCGGATGCATCCCCACCAAGGCATTGTGCCGCAATGCCGAGGTGGTGAACCTGATGCGCGATGCCGTGGCTTGGGGCATCACAGCCAGCGAGCTCTCGGTGGACTACACCACCGCCTTCAACCGCAAGAACGAGGTAGTGACCCAGCTGCGCGACGGCGTGGCCATGCTCATGAAGCAACCTGGCATCACCGTCATCGAAGGCGAAGCACGTCTGGTGGATGCCCATGCCATCGAAGTGGCTGGCACGCGTCACGAAGCCAAGCACATCGTCGTCGCCACCGGCAGCGCACCACGCGGGCTGCCCATCCCCGGAGCCGACCTGTGCATGACCAGCGACGATGTCCTGGCCATGGACACGCTGCCCAGGAGCCTGTGCATCGTGGGTGGAGGCGTGATAGGCATGGAGTTTGCCGCCATCTTCCAAAGCTTCGGTCTGGAAGTCACCGTGATTGAGTACTGCAAAGAAATCCTGCCTCCGTTCGACAAAGACATTGCCAAACGGCTCAAGACCGTGCTGACCAAGCGGGGCATCAAAATCATCACCGGTGCCGCTGTCAAGGCCGTGGCGCAGTGCGACCAGGGCCTGACCGTGACCTACGATGCCAAGGGCAAAGAGCAATCCATCACTGCCGAGCGCGTGTTGATGTCGGTGGGCCGCCAGCCGGTGTTGCCCCAGGGGCTCGACACCGTGGGCGTGATCGTGAGCCGCCGGGGCATCGAGGTTGATGACCACATGCGCACCAACGTGGAGAGCATCTATGCCATTGGCGACGTGAACGGCCGCATGATGCTGGCCCATGCCGCCAGCGCGCAAGGCGAAGTGGCTCTGGCCCACATCCTGGGCAAGCCCTGCAGCATCCGCCTCGATGTGGTGCCCAGTGCCGTGTTCACCGTGCCCGAGCTCTCGATGGTGGGACTCACCGAGGAGCAGTGCGCCGAGCGCGGCATGAACGTGGTGGTGAAGAAATCCTTCTTCCGCAGCAACGGCAAAGCCATCTCGATGGGCGAGCCCGACGGCCTGCTCAAGATGATTGTGGATGCCGACACGCGCAAGATTGTGGGTTGCCACATCTGCGGTGCCCACGCCGCCGACCTGATTCAGGAAGTGGTGATGGCCATGAACGCCGATGCCACCATCGACTGTCTGTCCGCCTCCATCCACGGCCACCCCACCCTCACCGAGGTGGTGCTTGCCGCCGCGCGCCAATTTTGACCGACAACCGGCCCATTGCGACCCCAACAACCCATCGCAGCAGGGATGCCAGCTGGCATCCCTGCTGTGTTCATTACTGGGGGCAAAACCATCGAATTGGCCACCCGAATGCCACCCGAAACGGCGTTGCAGTCTTTTTTTCGCGCTATTGTTGCCCATATTTCGGAAAAATGACGTAAATTTGCAACTTATTGCATAAGCCCGTCAACCCGCATGCCAAAGATTTGCTACAATACGCGCGACGAACTCATCGTCATCGACCTCGACAAAACAGCCTATGTGAAAGCCAGCGGCAACTATTCCATCGTGGCCTACATTACCGGCCAGCAGTCAACGCTCACTGTGGGCATCACCCACATCGAGCGGATGATTGCACTCGCTTTCGGCCGGGGGCAAGACAGCCAGTTTGTGCGTCTGGGTCGCAGCGTGATTGTCAACCAGCGCTATCTGCGCCGCATCGATGTGCCGCGACAAATGGTGATGCTCGGCGACTTGGAGCACACGCCCATCAAGCTCGCCATTCCCAAGTCGCTCATCAAGGGCTACAAAGACAAGGTGGAACAGGGCTACAAAAAAACAACCCCGCACAACACTGCACAATGACACAAGACTTCATCATCGGCCGCGAGGGCAATGCCCCGTTTCCCATCCCTGCCAGTGCCTCGGCGGTGAGCCGTCAGCATGCACGCATCACCATCGACGGCGACCGCTGGACGCTCGAAGACCTGGCCTCGGGCAACGGAACCTTCATCCGCGACAACCAAGGCAACATGGTGCGCGTGAGCAAAGTCTCCATCACACCCGACACGTTCATCATCCTCGGCAGCGACAACGTGAAAGGGTGCTCGTTCTATGCACGCCACGTGCTGTCGCCCAATTCCTATGCCGATGAGTTCTACTACATCAAAGACAAAAAACAAGAGTTTGCACAACGCCTCGACCGTGCCGAGCGAAAAGCCCGATACATCAAGTGGGGCACCACGGGCATCTCGGCGCTGGCCCTGCTGTTCTCGCTCTTTCTCACCGACCCCAAAGGCACCATCATGTTTCTGCGACTGTCGAGCATGGTGACCGTGATTTCGGGGCTGACTTACGACCCGCTCTCGGCACGGAAACGCATCAAGGCACAGGAACAGCAATTCATGCAATGCCCCAACCCAGACTGTCATAACACATTGACAGACAACGATGTAAAGAACATGCACTGTCCACGATGCAGAGCACAATAAGTCGTTTCGTAGGCTCAACAGGGCAGTCTCGTCAAAAAAGCCCAGCAGCTCAAACAAGATAGCGCAAAAAACTTGCACAAGGCCGCCGACGATAGTAATTTTGCCGTGCAAACTATTTTAATCACCACCTAAAACGATTCAACAATGGATACGCAGACTACCGGAATGCCCGCCAACCAGGGCGAGAACAAAGGCAACAAGAGCAACAAAGCCAGCAAAGCCGCCGCTGCGGCAGCTGGAGTGGCCGCTGTGGGCGGACTGGCCGCATCGATGACAACCAACGACGAGAGCGACTTCGAGAGCCTCGTCAACGAAGTAGCCACCGAAGAGCCTACCGACAGCACGGCAACGGCCGAAACCACTCTGGCAGCCGACACCATCGAGCCAGCCACCGAGGCAGAGCCGAAAGCCGAACCGGCAGCCGCTTCCGCTCCGCAAGCACCGGCACCGAGCCCCAGCGAGGCCGCCCTTGCTACCGAGTCCACAGCAGCACCCGCCAACGAGCCGGTGCACACCGATGCTGCTCACGACACCGACGCAACCTTCGACGACATCCCCGTGGACGAGGCCTGGATCAACCCCACCGGCGAGACCATGGCCAGTGCCCAACAACCCGCTGCCGAACCCATCGCCAACCCGGCTCCCGCGCCCAGCGACAACCTCGCCGACAACACACAAGCGCAAGAACCCGTCATGCCCGAGAGCATTGCCAATCTGGCGCAGAAAGCCGTGGGCGACGAACTGGCCGACAAAGTGAACGTGAGCCCCGAAATCTTCATGTCGATGCTGCACCTGAAGCCCACCGAGATGATCATGACCGAACTCGCCGGCGATGGCAAGATGCACAACGCCGCCCTGCTCGCCGACGACAACGGCAACCACTTCCTGCTCATCGACAGCGACAACGACGGCTTCCTGGACATGGTGACCGACATGGACGGACAACCTCTGCCCTCGCTGGGCGACACCTTCCAGTTTGAGGTGAGCAGCAAGGACATGGCCTCGTTTATCACCTACACGAGCCATCAGGAATTCGCCGCTCATGGCGACAGCCAGCACGCCGAGCACAACCTTGATGAGATTGTGAGCATCGAGGGCGACGGCGACGGCGACGATGTGGCCTACATCGACGAAAGCGACCTGAACGACGACAACACGCCGAGCTACGACACCCTGGCCGCCAACGATGCCGCCAGTGTGGACAATGACTTGCACAACGCGTTCGACACCCATGACGATGATGACGAGGTCACCAACATCGACCTCATCAACTACAACGACACCTCGATGGTCTGACCCCAACACCGACACTTATGGACCAACAACCATCCACCAACAGCCCCAACCCGCTGCAAAAACTGCGGTTTGCACAAGTCACCGCCAATCCCGGACAACCGGTCACCGCGCCCTGTCCGGGTTGCGGCCAGGAGATAACCATCGACACCCCCTCGCCCGGCAGCCGACTCATCAAGTGCCCCCACTGCCAAGCGCCCGTGGTGATGCGCATCAACATGCCGGCAATCGCCCCCGCCAAGCCCGCAGGCCCACCCGCGCCCATGCACATCAAGGTGGGCGAGCCAGCACGCGTCCAGTGCCCGCAATGCGGCAAGGTGCACGTGATCACACCCACAGTGCCGGGCCGCAAAACGTTTAACTGCGTGCGCTGCCACACCACCGTGGCGCTGGTCATCGAGGACCCGCAAGTCATGCCACCAAAGCAAGCTGATAAGCAGCCGAGCACCACCATTGCCCTGCGCGACACCGACACCCAGCAGGCCATGGGAGCCATCACCTTCGGCGGGTTCCTGGGTCTGAACCGCAAAACGGTGCGGCTGCGCGTGGGTCAGAACACCATTGGACGCGCCGACGACGAGAAACCCAGCAGCATCGCTTTCAACGACAGCTTCATGAGTCGGCAGTCGGTGCTCATCGATGTCTTGCCCGGCGAGGATGCCCGCGCGGGATTCCGATTCCAGTTCAAGGTGCTCAACGCCGCCAACCCCGTCTATGTCAACAAGCAGCAGTATGCCGTGGGCGACTCGGTGTTTCTGAACTACGGCGACACCATCAAGCTCGGGCGCACCACCATGCGATTTGTGAAAGCTAACACCAAATAGGCCATGGATATCCTCCTCAACCAAGCACATTCCTTCATCCTGATGGGACAACGCTCCAACCAGGAGGACTGCCGCTACCCCGACACCGACCAGCCCCGTGCCGACCAGCGATTCTTTATCGTGTGCGACGGTGTGGGCGGTGAGGCCTGCGGCGAGGTGGCCAGCCACACCGTGTGCCAGGCCATGAGCCAGGAACTCTCGCATCACGACTGGAAGCAAGACCTCACCAACACCGAGTTCGGTCGCGCCCTGGATGCGGCTTACAACGCCCTCGACGCGAAAGCCGCAGGCCGCGAGCAGATGGCCACCACACTCACCCTGGCGGCGTTCCATGGGGGTGGAATGACGTTGGCACACATTGGCGACAGTCGCATCTACCACATCCGGCCCGCCGAGGGAATCATCTACCGCAGCGATGACCACTCGATGGTGAACACCCTGGTGCATAACGGCCTGCTCACTCCCGAGCAAGCCAGCGTGGACCCTCGGCGCAACATCATCACGCGCTACATGTCGCCCACGGCTGCCGACCAAACCCGTTGCATGGCCACCGTGCTGCACACGGCCGATGTGCTGCCACACGACGTGGTGCTGCTGTGCTCCGACGGCGTGCTGCAAAACATCGACGACGAGCAGTTGCTCGACATGGTGAGCAGCGCAAGCAACGACCGCGACATCTTAGAGCACATCAAAGACCGGTGCAGCAACAACCTCGACAACTGCACGGCCACGATGATTCGCATCGGTCAGGTGAACGGCTGTCTCGACTCGCCGTCGCGGCCCGCCGATGCCACCGCCCACGACACCGCCGTGGTCAACCACAACGAAGTGGGCGTAGTGAACATCGCCTCGAACCATCGCCCCGCGAGCCGCTCACTCTCGGCTGCGCTGCGGCGAATGCTGCACTGGAACTAATCAAACCAACGAGCCACATCCACACCCATCACACAACACTGCATCATGTACGAATTGGCAAAAGGCACCATACTGCAAGGCAAAAACAAATATGTCGTTGAGCAAGTCCTCGGTCAGGGCGGGTTCGGCTTCACCTATCTGGTCTCGGCCATGATTATGAACCAGAACATCCCCGTCAGAACCCGATTTGCCGTGAAGGAGTTTTTCCTGAAGTCGCATTGCATGCGCGACGAGCGCGACCACTGCACCATGACCTATGCGCAAGTGGCGCACGACGAGGTGCAGCGGTGCCATCGCGACTTCCGCACCGAGGCCCAGCGTCTGGTGAGCATATGCGAGATGAACCGCAAGAGCGGCAGCGACGCGGCATTCACCAACCACCACATCGTGCCCGTGAACGAGTGCTTCGAAGCCAACGGAACGTCGTATTTTGTGATGGAATACCTGAGCGGCGGCAGCCTGCGGTCGCGTGTGCAAGAGCAGGGCATGATGAGCGAGGTGCAAGCGTTGTCGTGGGTGCGGCCCATTGCCGAGGCCGTGGATTTCCTGCACAGCCTGCATGTGCTGCACATGGACATCAAGCCCGAGAACATTGTGATGCGCAGCGGCGGTGAGGCGCAACCCGACACACCCATGCTCATCGACTTCGGCATCTCGCTGCACTTCGACGGCAAGGGCGTGCGCACCACGCTGTCCAACACCAGCGGCCTCTCGCCAGGCTATTCTCCGCTGGAGCAATCGCAACCCATCACCTCGTTCGACCCCCGCGTCGATGTCTATGCCCTGGCGGCCACCACGTTCTACCTGCTCACCGGCAAAGACCCCGCCAACGCCGCCGAGGTGAACGAGACCTATATCCGTCAAACCCTGCCCGAAAGCGTGAGCGAGCGCACGAAAAGCGCCATCGTGCACGCCATGCAGCCGCTGCGCACCCAGCGCACCCCCACAGCGGGCGACTTCATCCGCGAGCTGGCGGCCAGCTACACCATGCCCGTGGGGCACATCCTACACGGCCCCATGGGCGACTACCGCATCACGCGCATCGTGGACAGTTGCGACAGCCACATCCAATACGAGGCCCGGCGAGCCGACCTGCCGCACGAAACACTCGATGCCCATGCCACACGCCCCCTGGGGCAGGCCGCCACGGGCAAGCCTACCGCCGCCACAGGCATATGGGTGGTGCTCGAGCAATTCGCCCACGACACCTCGACACGCAACGCCGACGGCTCGGTCGCCCTCGGCAACATCAGCATGGAGCAGCGTCAGGCATTCACCGCCGCTGTGGAAGCCGCTTCGGGCCTGACCGACCGCGACACCCTGCCGGCCATGGCACGCGGCAAAGGCGGAATGGTGGAGGCCCTGTGCTTCGAGACCGCCGGCACGTGCTATTGCGCCGTGAACGACTCCTTCCGCCCGCAGTCGGCCCTGGCCAAGTCGCTCAACTCGGTGACCAGCGAGGCCGGGGCGATAGCTAACCAAGTCACCACACGCGTGCGCCCACACGCCAAGTGGATGGCCGCGCTGCTGCTCACCGGATGCGTGATTGCCGCCGGGGTGGTGTTTGTGACACGATTGCTAAACAGCGTCAACAACCAACCCGATGCCATCGAGCAACCCGCCGACACCACGGCCACACAACCCACCGACACCATCACCGCACCAGCAACCACCGAGGCTCCACAAGCCGAGGAACAACCCAAGACACCATCGGCCAGCATGCAGCAAACCAGCACGCCTGCCGAAGTCGAAAAAGCCACAACAACCAAGCCAGAGGCCAGACAGCCCAAGACCAACGAGGAGAGCAACGCTGCAATCCAACCCGCTGCAACACGACCTGCCGCAACCCAAC
>JAFYCU010000046.1 GCA_017545095.1 Muribaculaceae bacterium
CGGGCAAGCGCTGTCATTGTTCCATAGTTTTGATACACCTTCAGGTTTCAGATAATTCAAGGCCGTGGCCTTGTTGTGGTCTTCGACCACCAACGAGCACGACTGCTCTTGTGCAAAAAAATCTACTTGCGAAACTTGAATTTCTTATTGCCCTATCTTTTCACGACCTTTAATAGCTCCAGTCGGTGGGTGTGTCGAGTTTGCGCTGGTAGTAATCGCGTAGGTCGGCCCAGCGGGCGTAGGGGCCTTCGGTGGCCACGGGCAGCGTGGCCTCGCGCTCGTTGAGCAGCACCTTCACCAGAATGTCGCCTTGACCACCGTCCACGGGACGATAGAACACCATCTGGATGTTGCACGCCATAGGGAAGATGTTATAGTCCTGCCAGTAGAGGTGCAGGTTGTCGAGGTCCCAGGTGCTGTAGTTCACGTTGTCAAGCTCCATGAGGCAGGCCAGCGGCAGCAGGCACGTCTCGTGGCCGAAACGCAGGCTGGCCCCGGTGTCGCCATGCGCAATGGCCGTGTCGGCCCGAGCCATCATGTCGCGCAGCAACGCACGCTCGATAAAGGGCATGCGGTTGCCGTTGTGCGGCGCATTGGCCCAGTGGGTGTACCAGTAGATGTTTTTGAGCCGCCACAGATTGAAAATCTCGTCGTTGGTGAACAGGTAGAACAGGTTCAGGTGGTCCATCTGGTAATGGTTCTGCAGACTGCCGGCGATGTCGAACACGTCGCGCATCAACCGCTGGCCATCGAGCTGGTCGGCAGCAAAAGCGCTGTCGGCGACTATCGAACGCAGAAAGCGCTCAGGTTGCACGTCGGCGGCATACAGGCTGTCGGTGATGCGTGCCATGTCGGTGCGGATGTGTGTAGCCAGCGTGTCCTCGCCATAGCCCCACCCCATGTAGTGCATGTCGTGGTAGCTGGCATCGGTGGTGACCACCAGGCGCGGGTTGCGTGCCCGCAGCGTCATGGTCTCGTTCTGCATCGACAGGATGCAACGGATGATCACGGTGGAGCGAGCATCGATGTGCGCCCCATCGGCAAAGATGGTGGGGAAGTTATCGACCATTCGGTTGGCAATGCCCCGATGCTGCTCGGCCCCCACGTCGCTCAGCTCGCCGTAGCGCATCCGCGCCGCGTCACGCACCTCGCGCAGCGTGCGCAGCAGCCGCTGCCCCTGCACGGTGAGCACGCCGGCACTGTCGGCACGCTCGAGCTGACGCACCGGGCCTTCATAGGTGCGTTCGCTCGTAAGCCAGCGGCTGCCATGACGGCCATAATGACTCATATAAAACGCCTCATAGCCCGCCGGTGCCGATGTGAGCTGCGGCGGCAGCTGGTCGGCTGGGATGGGATAGGCATAGTGGTTGCTCCCGCTGCGGTTGTAATTGCTGGTCACCTCCTCCTGAGGAGTAACAGCCCAGCACAACACCGGCAACATTAATAATAATGCACAATGCATCATGCACAATGCACAACGCCGCAATGCGGTATAGCGTGCGTTAGCTATCTTGGTTCTCGAGGCTCGAGGTTCGGGGCTTTGGTCTTGTGGTTTGGGTTTCATATTTCGAATGATAGGGGCTATAAGGAACGTGAGCTTGGTTCTTGGTTCTCGCATCTCGCATCTCTAAATCACTGAATCACGGGTTCCATGATGGGTTCGCGGCTCAGGCGGTCCATATAGAAGTCGCGCACGTCTTTCCAGCGGTAGTAGGGCCACTGCTGGGTGGTCACGGGCAGTGTGGCCTCACGCTCGTTGAGCAACACCTTCACCAAGATGTCGCCGTCGTCATTCACTGGGCGGTAATACACCATCTGCAGGTTGCACGCCATGGGAAACACCTCGTAGTTGCGCCAATGGCGGTCGAGCGTTTCCAGGTCGGTGGTCTGGTAGTCGGCTCCGTTGATGCCCATCAGGCACACCAGGGGCAGCACCACGCTCTCGTGGCCGAAGCGCAAGCTCGCCGACGGCCCGGGGTGGGCGATGGCACGGTCGGCGTCCTCGATGAAGCTGCGCAGCAGGTGAGCCTCGATATAGGGCACGCGGCTTTGTGTGAGCGGCGTGAGACCCGAGAAGATGTACCACCGCACGTTGTTGTAGGCCCACAGCCAGTACACCTCGTCGGACGTGAACAGGTCATAGAGGTCCACATCCTCCCACTGGTGGTGGCTCTGCATGTTACCCACCACATCAAAGAGGTCCACCATCAGGTCGGTGCCCTGGATGTGCTCCGAGGCCCAGCGGCTGTCGGTGAACAACTTCTTAAGCAGCCGCTCTGGCTTGATGTGGCGTGCCTTGAACGCTTCGAAGTAGTGGTAAGCCTGTTTGCGCAGGGGCTTCACCACGGGGTCGTCGTAGTTCATATAGTACATCTCGGCCGCGCTGGCATCGGTGTAGATGCGCATGTTGGGGTTGAGGCTGGCCAGTATGTCCACCTCGTTCTGCATCGACAGGATGCACCTGATCACCACGGTGGAGCGTGCGCGCACAATGGGCTCGCCCTGCCACACCTCGGGGAAGTTCTCCACCATGCGGCGCGCGATGCGCTGGTGCTGCTCGGCCCCGATGTCGCTCAACTCGCCGTCGCGCCCCTGCGCACTCTGTCGCAGCGCACGCAGCGTGGCGAGCACCTCCTGACCGCGACGGGTGAGCTTGCCGGCCTGCTCGCCAAGCTCGAGCTGCTCCACAGGAAAGTTGTACAATCGCTTGCCGATGAGCCAGCGGCTGCCGTGACGGCCATAATGATTGATGAAAAACGGTGTGTAGCCATCGGGAGCCGGTGTGAGGGCTGGCAGCGACTGGTCGGGATAGGCCCAATAGTTGCCCGCGCTGCTACGCACGTCGCGACGGAAGTCCTCGCGTGCACCGGCATAGCAGCTCAGCACACCGGCCAGCAACACACCAATCAATAGCAGATTCTTTATCATTGCAAGATGTGGTTTTAAAGTTCAAGCCACAAAATTACGAATAAATTTCATCACCACAACCACCATCGCACGAAAAAACCATCAAGGCCGCAACAACTCACCCAGCGATTCCATTCCCACCACCTCAAGCGTAGTAGTCCAATCACGGCACATAGTATCGCCCACCCTCGGCCGAATTAGCAACTATTCAGCGAAATGGTATTATCTATTAATTATTGCTAAATAATGGGGGGGGTAACTGGTGTTTCAAAATTTTTGCATAACTTTGCAGCATATATTGATTGTTTAACCTTAAAACCACTAAATGCTTATGAAAAAGTTTCTTTGTTTTATGATGATGTCGCTGCCGCTGCTGTGGTGCGGTGCGCAGGATGCCGACTATGTCCCCCTTGCCGAAGAGGGCAAGGTGTGGCACATGGTCAAGCAACACCCACTCCCGCCGGATTACGAAGAATTCGAGACCGATTTCCTATACGAATACTTCATCAAGGGCGACACCGTGATTGCTGGACGGCCTTGCAAAAAGATGTATCGCTACAATTGGGAAAACTCTGGGGTTGCAGCATTCAACTGTGGAATTTATGATGAAGATGGGAAAGTGTTCCAGGTTAGGGATGATGGGATGACGAAGCTGCTTTATGACTTTAGTGCGGAAGTGGGCGATGTGGTCACACTGATGGATGACAGTGGCAATTACGAGTTTAAATTTCATGTCGAAGAAGTCAGGCAGGTCAACATCCGAGGTGTCAACAGGCGCGCCTTGCTGGTCGGCTCAGAAGGCGGCTGTGGCTGGTGGATTGAGGGCATCGGTTGTGATTTGGGTCCCCTTAATGACATATTGTTAGGCATACCAGGATCTCCATACTATTGGTCGGACTGTGAACTGAACGGCAAGGTCGTTTGTGATTGGAGGGACTTCTCAAAACTGTACCACTTCAATCCCATCAGCAATGCCGATGTGAACGGCGACGGCATGGTGGATGTGGAGGATGTGAACATCGCCATCAGCCACATGCTGGGAAACGACGTCTCAACCATCTTCTATGCCGACGTGAACGGCGACGGCGTGGTGGACATCACCGATGTGAACATCGTCATCGGTGCCATGCTGGAATAAAGATTGAGAGCCAAGCTGGCTAACACAAGGTGTAACAAACCCCTCTTTCAGTGAAGGAGGGGCTTTCTTTTGCGCGTCATGTAGAGCCGCTGCGGCTTCCGACAGGACTCGGCCATCAGCCGCACCAGGGTGCGGCTCTACAGAACTCGGCGAAAAAAGTAGAGCCGCATCACGATGCGGCTCCCCCGATCAGTGTCCCTACACCGTGAAACATCGCCCCTCACATCGGCCATCAGCCGCACCCGTGCGGCTCTACATGACTCGGCCTCTGGCCACTGATAACTGATAACTGAAAACCCACTCGGCAGGTTAAATTCCCTTAAAAATTTGGCACATCCTTGAAATGGTTCTATTTTTGTGAAAAAAATTCGCATTTCGTTATGACTACTCCTTGGATTGTATTGTCCACTATTGTGGGATACTTTATTGTGTTGTTCATCATTTCGTGGGCGGCCTCGCGTCGCGGCGATGCCAACGACGCGCTCACCGGAGGCCGACAGGCTCCGTGGTTCATCGTGGCCATCGCCATGATTGGCGCCCCCATCTCGGGCGTCACCTTTGTGTCGGTGCCGGGCATGGTGGTGGCCAAGAGCTACAGCTACCTGCAAATGGTGCTGGGCTTTGTAATCGGCTATTTCGCCATTGCCTACGTGCTCATCCCGCTGTTCTACAAGCGCAAACTGGTGTCGATCTACGGCTATCTGGAGCAGCGGTTTGGCGGCGGCACCCACAAGACGGGGGCTTGGTTCTTCTTCATCAGCAAGATGCTCGGAGCCGCCGTACGCTTCTATGTGGTGTGCGTCACGCTTCAGCTGCTGGTGTTCGCTCCACTGGGCATTCCCTTTGTGGTGAACGTGGTGGTGACCATCGCCCTCATCTTCCTCTACACCCTGCAAGGCGGCGTGAAGACGGTGATATGGACCGATACGCTCAAGTCGTTCTGCCTGGTGACTTCGGTGGTGCTGTGCATCTTCTTCATTGCCCGCGGACTGGGCTACGACCTGGCGGGTCTGTGCCGCGCCATCGCTGGCGACGACAGCTCGCGGATGTTCTTCTTCGACAACCCCAAGGAGGGCACCTACTTCTGGAAACAATTCATCGCGGGCATCTTCATGGTGATTGCCACCACGGGGCTTGACCAGGACCTGATGCAGCGCACGCTGGCCAGCAAAAACGCCGACGAGTCGAAGAAAGGGCTCATCGTGAGCGGCATCACGCAGTTCTTCGTCATCGCGCTGTTCCTCATCCTGGGCACATTGCTGGCGATGCACGTCAAGGCCAGCGGCATGGCCATGCCCGAGAAGAGTGACGAGCTCTTTGGTGCGGTGGCGTTCTCGAGCGGCATGCCCGTGGTGGTGGGCGTGCTCTTCATTCTAGGACTCATCGCCGCCGCCTACAGCGCCGCCGGGTCGGCCCTCACCTCGCTCACCACCTCGTTCACCGTCGACATCCTAAATGCCGCCGCCCGCGACGAGGCCGCACTGGCACGCACGCGCAAACTGGTGCACGTGGCCATGGCCGCCGGCATGGGGCTGGTGATACTGGTGTTCTATGCCATCAGCAACAGCGACGCCATCAGCGCCGTATATACCCTGGCCAGCTACACCTACGGGCCCATCCTGGGCTTGTTCGCCTTTGGCATGATGTGTCACACCCCGGTGCGTGACCGGCTGGTGCCCGCCGTGTGCGTGGCCGCTCCAGTGACCAGCTTCTTCGTCCAACGCTGGCTCGAGGCTCACTACGGCTACACCCTGGGCTTCGAGCTGCTCCTGCTCAACGCCGCCCTCACCATGCTGGGCCTCTGGATAGTGAAAACACGCTAATACACTACAACCTATGAGAAATACATTGAATTGCTACCTGTGGCTGGTCGATACCATTCGTCGCTATGGTCACATCACGCTCGAGGAGCTCAGCCACCAGTGGCAGCGGTCGTCGCTCAGCGGCGGGCAGCCGCTGGCACGACGCACGTTCCACACCTGGCGCAACAATGCCGAGGAGATGCTCGACATCACCATCGCCTGCAACCGCTCCACCTATGAATACTACATCGACACGAGCGACAACAGCCAGCAGACCATCCAGGACTGGCTGCTCGACTCGGTGTCGCTGAGCAACACGCTGCGCAACGCCGGCGACATAGGCGGACGCATCGTGCTCGAGAACGTGCCCAGCGCGCGCGAACACCTGCCCGTGATCATCGACGCACTCAAGCAGAACACACGCATCCGCTTCGCCTACAAGTCCTACACCCGAGCACAGCAGACGCGCGGCATCGTTGTCGAACCCTACTTTGTGAAAATCTTCAAGCAGGTGTGGTATATGATTGGCTTCAACGTCAAGGACGAGAAAATCAAGACCTACGCCCTCGACCGCATGAGCGACCTCACCATTCTGGCCGGGGAATACTTCGAGATGCCGCCAAATTTCAGCGCCACCGATTTCTTTGCCGACTGTTACGGCATCACCACCAACCAAAACGAGCCCAAGCACATCGTGATGCGCGTGGAGAGCACGCAGGCCAAATATTTCCGCGCCGTGCCGCTGCACCCCTCGCAGCAAGAGGAGGTGCACGACACCTACTCGGTGTTTCACTACCACATGCGCAACACCTACGACCTGCGCGAGAAAATTCTCTCGCACGGCAGCAACGTGGAGGTGCTGCAACCCGCCGAGCTCAAAACCCAAATCCGCACCGAGCTGCAAAAAGCCCTGGCACAGTACCAATAGTTGTTTCCTCTCGCGCTCACGACACCCCCATCATGACAATCCAAGACATAAAATCATTGATACAAGACGATGAAACCCGCACACTGGAGGTCAAAAAGACAACCGGTGAACTCTGCGACGGTCTACGTTCAGCTTGCGCCATGCTTAACACCGCTAGTGGTTGGCTTCTTTTTGGTATAGCACCCACTTCTCTGAATATTCTAGGGCATCAAGTTACCGACAACACTCGCAGAGAGATAGCTCGCGAGATTGCCAAATTAGAGCCTTTGATTGACCTTCCTGTGGAGTACATTGACATACCCGAACGACCCGGTTTTCAAGTAATAGCAATTCACCTAGAGGCTCCATCCTATTGGAATGCGCCCTACACCTATGATAGTCGACCCTATTTGAGAATGGAGAGCACGACAGTGGTTATGCCACGCGACATGTTCGAGAACCGCTTGTTGCGCAGTAAGTCCAGTCATTATTCTTGGGAGAGACAAATTTGCGAGGGTATAACACTTGACGATTTGGAGGAACAACGCATTCGTGGTTGTGTCCGTCTTGGTGTGGAACATGGACGAATGCCTGCATCATCATTGCTTGAGCCAACCGATAGTCTTGTTGAGAAGCTGAAACTCACAACCAAAGGCAAACCAAACAATGCCGCTGCAGCATTGTTCCTTCGAAATACGAGCGCGTTTCCTCAGTTTCTCTTGCGGATGGCTCGATTCCGTGGCATCAATAAGAACGAATTTATCGACAACCAACGCGCTTACGGCAATTTCTTCACACTATTAGATGCTGGCATGGCTTTCCTGTTCAAACATCTTTCTTTAAGCGGAAAGATTGTTGGTTTTGTGCGGGAGGAGAAGTTAGAGATTCCTGCTGTCGCCTTACGTGAAGCATTGACCAACGCACTTTGCCATCGCCAGTTCAACAGCCCTGGCGGTTCGGTGGGCATCGCCATATACGATGACCGCGTAGAGATTGAGAATTCGGGACATTTGCCCGAAGAGTTAACTATTGAGACTATTATTCAATCGCATCAATCCTATCCACATAATCCCATCATTGCCGACGTTCTGTTCAAGACCACATTCTTGGAGAATTGGGGCAGCGGTGTTGGGCGTATCTTGGAGGCCTGCCAAGAAGCGGGGCTTCCGCAACCTGAGTATGGACAGAATGCCTCCTTCGTTTGGATCACGTTCAAACGACCTACAGAAAACACGAACGACCCACCAACTTTGCAATCCCAACAACCCACAACCTCTGCAGACACTAAAGCACTCTCTACTAATGCATTCACCGCATCAACACATCCCCAAGCCCCCACAACCTCACCCGACAATGACCCCACAACCCCACAACCACTGAAGCCTACAACCTCGGCAGCACGAAGTAAACTCAAAAGATTAAGGACTCTACTGGCGATTATCGGCGACAAAGGTTCCAACATAAAAGCCATAATGGAACAGATGCACCTCAAGGACAGAAAGAGTTTTGTGAGAACCTATATTGACCCCTGCCTGACTGCCGGCTACATTGCGATGCTCTATCCCGAAACTCCGAACCACCCGATGCAATCCTACTATCTGACCCAACAGGGCAGAGAAGCTTTGATGCAGTTAGTGATGGAACAGCTGTGACTACAACGATGATTAAGACTTACTCAAATTTTGGCTAAAGTCCTAACGAATGAGGTGGGTACACGTCTCCATAATCGGAAATATTGAATTGACAATCTTATTCTTTTCACGTTTCACCCACACGACACGATGAACCGCTGCAAACTATTGTTTTTGCTCACAATATGCATCCTCGGTGCGATTGCCCAGGCTCACGACGCGCAGGCAGTGGCCGAACGTCTCGACCTGCAACGCTACAACTTCCCGCAGGAGAAGATGCACGTGCTCACCGACCGCAGCCGCTACCTGGCCGGCGACACCATCTGGCTCAGGGCGTGGGTGGTCGACGCCGCCACACACCAGCCCGTGAACGCCAGCCGGTTCATCTACATCGACCTGGTGTCGCCTATCGACTCGGTGATGGCACGCGTGAAACTGCACAGCAACGACCAAGGCCTCTTCTCCGGCTATGTGCCGCTCGACATCGACCTGCCCGAAGGCCGCTACCAGCTCACGGCCTACACGATGTTTATGCAAAGCGTGGGCACCGACTATTTCCACCGCCAGCCCATCGAGGTGGCAGCCCTGCCGTCGCTCAAGCAGCGCATCACCAGCCGCTGCACACGCTACGGCAACGAGGTGGACATGACGCTGCGTTTCGAGGATGCCAACACCGGCGAACTGCTGCAAAACAAGGTGTTTGCCTACCAGGATGCCGACGGACGCTGGAACGAGCGACGACGCAACACGGGCAAGGAGGTGCACCTCACCCTCAAGGGCAAGGATGCCTCGCGAAGCTCCATGCTGGTGGTGTTTGACTACTATGCCAAGTTCATCACCCTGCCACCATCCGAAAATGCCGAGGTCTCCTTTTATCCCGAAGGTGGCTATCTGGTGCCAGGGGTGGAGAACATGATGACGTTCAAGCTGCACGACTCCACCACCGCCTTGAGCGGCGGCACCCTGCTCGATGCCGATGGCAACGAGGTGGCACGCCTGGCCGTGGAGCACGATGGCATGGGCATGGTGCGCTTTGTACCCGTGGCGGGCGTGCGCTACACGGCCCAGTGGCACGACCCCGCCGACCAGCCTCTCATCTTCGACGTGCCGCCAGTGCGCCCCGAGGCCACGGTGGTGCAGGTGCGGCGCACGGGCAACGACTCCATCACCCTCGCCACCGCCGGCGCACAACGCGACGCTCTGCTCGTGGTGCAGCAACGCGGACAGCTGCTGGCCACCGGGCGCGACACGCTCACCCTGTGCGAGCACGACCTGCCCGCCGGCGTGGTGCAGGCCATGGCATTCGACGACCAATGGCGATGCCTGAGCGAACGGCTGCTCTTCGTGGCCGGCGACTCCGCCCTCACACCCGCCATCACCACCGACAGGGCGGCCTACACCCACCGCCAACCCATCGCGGTGACCGTGGACCTGAGGGCACTCGCGCCACAAGCCACCGACTATGCCGTGAGCGTGACCGACAACCGCGCCACCGCCGCCTGCGAGGCCAACATCCTGGCGCAGCTGCTCCTGCAAAGCGACCTGCGCGGCATCATCACGCGACCCGCCTACTACTTCGAGCCGTGCCCGCCCGCCGAGGCCGCCGTGCGCAGCCGCCACTTAGACCTGCTGCTGCTCACGCAGGGATGGCGGCGCTACGACATCCCCCGCGTGCTACGCGGACGGCTCACCGAGCCGCAGTTTCCCATCGAGCAGGCGCAGGTGGTCTCCGGTCGCGTGCGCAGCGACTGGCGCAAGAAACCAGTGGTCGGGGCCGATGTGAGTCTGATAGCCCCGCGCATCGGGTTCTCCAACAAGGTGGTGAGCGACACGCTCGGCGAGTTTGCCATCACCATGCCACTCATGCCCGACAGCGTGGAATGCATCGTGGTGGCCGAGAACATGAAAGGGAAGAAACAGATGAACCTGGAGCTTGACAGCGAACAGTTTCCGCAGCTCTACTACGCATTGTGCGACTCAGCCATGCAAGCCCCTGTGGCCGATGCGCGCGAGCAGGCCTGGCGCATCGAGCACAGCGGCGACTGGCGGCACATCATGCTCCACGAACTCACGGTGACTGCTCCCCAGCTGAGGCTACCCACCACCGAGCGAGACGCGTTCACGCTCAGCGGCACCGAATTGCTGCACAAGAGCATCAATTCGGTCGAGGGCTTAGCCTATGCCCTGCCGGGGCTCATTGTTTTCAACGGCGACCTCTACACCTCCGGCGGACAGGCACGCGACCTGGTGAACATCGTGGTCGACGGCGAGAGCGCGGCGCTGAACTTCGCCAACGACCGCGACATCATGCAAGAGATTATCGAGAATGCCTCGCCATTCGAGCGAAACGCCCTGGGACTGGCCGTCCAAACCACCGCCTTCTCGCCCAACTACGGCACCTCGCAGCTCGACGTTGCGCAGGGCATGATCTCGTTCCGCGATGTGGAATACGCGCATTTCTCGCCAGGTGCTGGAGGGCATGGCGGTGTGCTGATTGTGAGCCATAAAAAAGGGTTCAAAGGGTCGCGTGGCGAACCGAGCCGCTTCCTGAAGATTGCCCGCCCTTTGGGTGTGCAGCAGCCAGCGGAGTTCTACATGCCACGCTACAGCAACGGCAACAACTGCGGCTACGCACCAGACACCGACCTGCGCAACACGCTCTACTGGAACCCCTGCGTGGCCGTGACGCACAACGGGCTTTCCACCATCAGCTTCTGCGCCAACGATGCGCCGTCCACCACCTACACCATCACCATCGAGGGCATCACGCAAGACGGAACACCCTTCCACGCCACACAGCAGGTGTTAACAAGTAATTAAGTAATAAGTGACAAGTAATAAGGGATAAGTAACAAGTAATAAGTAACGCAATGCGTTTCTTGCTTCGGCAAGCCCCTCCTTAGGAGGGTTTGGGAAGACCATAACAAACAACCATATGAAGAAAAAAACCATGCTTGAGCTGCACCGTTTGGATGCGGAGCAGTACCATCAGGTGGCGAAACTGCCGGTGACGGTGGTGCTCGACAACGTGCGCAGTGAGATGAACGTGGGGAGCATTTTCCGCACCGCCGACGCGTTTCTCATCGAACGCATCTGCCTGTGCGGCATCACCGCCTCCCCACCCCGCCCCGAGATTCACAAGACCGCCTTGGGCGCCGAGGAGGCGGTGCAGTGGACGCACCACGACTCGGCCCTGGCGGCCATCGACGAGTTGCGCAACCAGGGCTACACCATCCTGACCATCGAGCAGGTGCACGGTAGCACACCGCTGCAAGAGTTCCGATGCCACCCCGGCGCACGATATGCCATCGTGCTGGGTCACGAGGTGAAAGGCGTGGCACAAGAGGCCGTGGATGCCAGCGACCAGTGCATCGAGCTGCCACAGCACGGCACCAAGCACTCGCTCAACGTGGCCTGCACAGCAGCCATCGTGATGTGGCATTTCTACGACCAAATCTTTGAGATGCGAGATGCATGATGCAAGATGGCTAACGCATGAGATGCCGCATCGCGATGACTGTGATGCAAGAACCAAGAACCGAGAACCAAGAACCGAGATAGCTAACGCACATCATATTGCCTCGCGGAATTGCGCATTAAGCCAAGTACATTATGAATTGTGCTAAATAAAAAACCTACTACTATGCCTAATCATACCCGAGAAGAGAAACTGGCGGCTTTTGGTCGCTATCTGGATGTGCTCGACACGTTGCGGGCACGTTGCCCGTGGGACCGCGAGCAAACCAACGAGAGTCTGCGACCCAACACCATTGAGGAGACGATGGAACTCGCCGAAGCCATCATCGCCGACGACCACTCCGCCATCTGCAAGGAGCTGGGCGATGTGCTCCTGCACGTGCTGTTCTATGCCAAGATTGGCGACGAGAAGAGCGAGTTTGACATCGCCGACGTGTGCGACGCGGCCTGCGAGAAACTTATCTACCGCCATCCGCACATCTACGGCAACGAGCACGCCTCCACAGCACGCGAGGTGCTCGACCACTGGGAACTGCTCAAGATGAAAGAAAAAGGCGGCAACAAAATGGTGCTCAGCGGCGTGCCCGCCACACTGCCGTCGCTCATCAAGGCCGAGCGCATACAGGAGAAAGCCGCCAACGTGGGCTTTGACTGGGAGAAGAAGGAAGATGTGTGGGATAAAGTGCGCGAGGAACTGGCCGAGGTGGAACGCGAGCTCGTCGACGGGCACGAGGTGGACCGCGAGAAAGAGTTCGGCGACCTGCTCTTCGCCGTGGTCAACGCCGCCCGTCTCTATGGTGTGCGACCCGACAACGCGCTGGAACGAACCAACCGCAAGTTTATCGCACGCTTCAACCACGTGGAGCAACGCGCCAAAGAGCAAGGCCTACACCTCGGCGAAATGACCCTCGCACAGATGGACACCCTCTGGGACGAAGCCAAGCAACTGGGACTGTGAGATGCGAGATGCAAGCTCACGACTCATGGCCTCTCCAAGCCCCGTAGAACCCTCCCAAACCCCTCCTAAAGGAGAGGCTTACTGTAGAGCCGCACCCCGTTGCGGCTGATGGTCAAGTCAAGAACCGAGAACCAAGTCCTGTAGAGCACAATCAGTCTGCAGGTCGCAAGGCGCCTTGCGAAACCCTACCGCATTGCGCACTCGCATTGCACACTCGTCACTCATCAGTAAAAATTGTGCATTGCACTCACTTTGCACTACCGTTGGCTGCGCCGAAGGTAGGCGGCAGCTCGGCAATGTAAAAGCAAAAAACTTCGTCTTTTGTTTTGCATTGCGCTCACTTTGCACTACCGTTGGCTGCGCCGAAGGTAGGCGGCAGCTCGGCAATGCAAAAGCAAAAAACTTCGGCTTTTGTTTTGCATTGCGCTCACTTTGCACTACCTTTGCAGTTTGAAATCAAATTAACGACATCATCATGGATTATCGACATCAAGAAATCGAGCGCAAGTGGCAGCACTACTGGCGCGAACACAAGACCTATAAAACCGAGGTGGATGCCAGCCGTCCCAAATACTACGTGCTCGACATGTTCCCCTATCCCAGCGGAGCGGGTTTGCACGTGGGGCACCCGCTGGGCTACATCGCCAGCGACATCTATGCGCGCTACAAACGCCAGCGCGGGTTCAACGTGCTGCACCCCATGGGCTATGACGCCTATGGCTTGCCTGCCGAGCAATACGCCATCCAAACCGGGCAGCACCCCGAGGTGACCACCGTGCAGAACATCGCGCGCTATCGCGAACAGCTCGACAAGATTGGCTTCTGCTACGACTGGGACCGTGAGGTGCGCACCTGCGACCCCTCCTACTACAAGTGGACGCAGTGGGCTTTCCTGAAGATGTTCAAGAGCTACTACGACACCTCCCGCCAGCAGGCACGACCCATCGACGAGCTAGTGGCGCACTTCGAGGCCCACGGCACCGAAGGCTGCAACGCCGCCGGCAGCATCGAGATGGACTTCACCGCCGCCCAGTGGCAGGCCATGACCAAGGTGCAGAAGCAGGACACCCTGATGAACTACCGCATCGCCTTCCGCGCCAACACCATGGTGAACTGGTGTCCCAAGCTGGGCACCGTGCTGGCCAACGACGAGGTGAGCGAGGGCGTGAGCGTGCGCGGCGGCTACCCCGTGGAGCAGAAGATGATGAGCCAGTGGTGCCTGCGCGTGAGTGCCTACGCCCAGCGGCTGCTGGCCGACCTCGACACTGTGGAGTGGAGCGAGTCGATCAAGGAGACGCAGCGCAAC
>JAFYCU010000047.1 GCA_017545095.1 Muribaculaceae bacterium
AGTCAACAAATTATATACAAATTTATTACAAATTATAATAAGATGCGAGATGCGAGATGCAAGATGCAAGAGCCGCATTGCGATAATTTGAAGCGTAATCAATAGTCCATAATAGTCCTATGTTGTCTTTAATTGTCTGATAACCACAAGATGCGAGATGCGAGATGCAAGCTGGCTAACGCGAGAATCTACCAATCAGAATAAAGAGATTTAAAAACAGTCAACAAATTATATACAAATTTATTACAAATTATAATAAGATGCGAGATGCGAGACGGCTAACGCAAAAAGACACGCGATGCAAGTTGAGCCGCACCCTGGCGCGGCTGATGGCCGAAGAGATGTGCGAAAATCAAACAATTAAGGGCAATAGGAGACAATTAAAGACAACGGCTTGAACAGTCAACAAATTATATACAAATTTATTACAAATTATAATAAGATGCAAGATGCGAGACGGCTGGCGCGGCGTTCAGACAACGAAGGAATATTTAAAGCAATTATAGAGCAGTTGTGCCCAGCTGAGAATTAACCATCAATTATCTGTTTGGTAACAATTGGCTCGAGCGTCACAAAAAGCTAAACAAGTCGTCCATTGTGACCTGATGCGTGACGGTTGCGGCATAGGCGTTCTGGGCAAGGCCGAATGGGGTAATCCATGTGGGTATCACCCCACATTTGGTTCGGGTCTCATTGATGAATGCGGCAGCCTGTTGTCGCATCTGTTCGTCATCGTGGGCGGTAATGGTGAATTCCGACTGCGAGAATTTGATTTCGCACAGGTTGATGAGGCGGTCGGCGCGCTCGATAATCATGTCAATCTGCACGCGCGGCAACGAGGTGCTGCGCCAGGAGTAGTATTCCACAGCTATCCGGTCCAGCCCCAAAGCATGCCTCACTTGATTGATGTGGACCATGCAAACTCGTTCGAAAGCCAGTCCCCGCCAGGTGTTGAGCGTGGGCGTGTTGAGATGCTGCTGCCAATAGTCGTTGGTAGTCAGTTTCTTGGAAAAGGTGAGGTGGAATAGCGTGAAAATGTCGGTCAGTTGATAATAGGCATCATAGGTTTTCGCTTTCCCGTTTCGCTTTGTGGGATAGCGCCGAATGATGTCACAATACTCCAGGTTGTCCAATTGCTGCGTCAGCGTTCCACTCGACGGCATGCGCAGATGCCGGGCAATCTCGTTGCGCGTCAGCCCCGGCTTGTGCGCACCCAGCAGCTCCACAATCCTGATGTATTGCTCTGGCGACCTGAACAGTGAAGCGTACAGTCTATGGTATTCCTGGCTAAGCTCTGACTTGCGGCTGAAGTAAAGCCTGTCGATATTCTGCGCCAAGCTTTGTTTATGGCTGAGCAGACTCAGGTAATAGGGAATCCCGCCGAATATCATGTATGTCTCAACAATCATCTGGCGCGGCCATTGGATTTTTTTCTGTTTCAAATAAGCCTCGGTCTCAGCCAGATTAAACTGGCGCAAATAGATGCTGCGGGTGATGCGGTTGTGAAGCCCTCCATGGTTGTTGATGATGTTGTCGGCCATCCACGAGGTGGCTGAGCCGCACACAATCAAGAACACATTGCCGTGCAGCGAGGCCCAGGTGTTCCAAAAATAGCCTAACGCTTTGACAAACCCCGAGCGCGGCGTGTCGAAGCAAGGAAGCTCATCAATATAGACCACGCAACGCTGCTGGGGCTTGCAGCGAGCAAGCACGTCTTTCAATGCCTCGAATGCCTCCAGCCAACTGCCGGGGCGGTGGCCACTGTAGCCGGCTTTCAGCAGCGAGGCGGTGAAAGCGAACAACTGTTCTTCCTTGTTGCCGTCAATAATTCCTGTTGCCGAGAAAACGCAGTCAACACCAAGGAACTTTTGTATCAGGTAGGTCTTTCCCACGCGACGGCGACCGTAAACAGCCACAAACTCCGCCCGGCCTGAATCGTAGATGTCGCGAAGCAACCGCAGCTCCTCCTCGCGTCCGATAAAATCATCATTCATAACTTAATGCATTCTCAATTTGACGATGCAAAGATAGCAAAAACAATCGGTATAATCCCCCAAAACTGCGAAAAAATACGAGTTTTGGGGATTTTGTGAGGCTACTCCTCATGGCAACTATAGCCGTGCTGCCTACTTAGAACACTCGGTTGTCAAAACAATCAGCGAAATCGGCCCATTCAGCGTAATCAGCGTGAAATGGCATCCGCAAGGCGATGCACATTGCGGCAATTGTGCATTGCCAAACGCATTGAGCATGAATCAACGCTCGTAGTCGTCGATTTCGATTTCGCCGTTGAGCAGGGCATTTTCGCTGCCCCACTCGGCGTTGCTCCACTCATCGTCGTCGAAGGTCATATACTGTGTGTTGACACACGACGTGAGCGCCGTCAAGGCGGCAAGCAGCAGCAGGAGGGTAATTATTCGTTTCATGACTATTCACTTGAAATTGGTTTCTTTGTCAATTGAGAAAAGCGTTGATATTGGACTTGGCTGTAGAGACTCAAAAAATAGACATAAGTACATAAGCTCTTGACTGCGGTTGACATAAGAACATAAGATTAGGTAACTACCGCGAAGTTGTCCTCAACAAAAATAGTGAACTTTTAGCTGCTCCCCTAAATTAGGGGAGCTGTCACGAAGTGACTGAGGGGTATAACAAAGCGATTGGGTATCAGCGATTTGGAAATCATACTCCCCCCAACCCCCTCTATCTTAGAGGGGGAGCTGTTAAAACATTCATTGTGTGGACAACTTTTAGGTAGTTGCTTAAGATTATTATTGTCCATTTCTTATTATCCTCATTTTGTGCTTTTTTCTTCTTTTGAGCCTCTGTTAAATCAGGTCAGTTCTGCTCCTCAGTTTCGGGGCGCACCTTCAAGCGGATCAGCTCGATGCGACCTGCTGTTTTCTTGGTCACGGTGAGTTCAAACTGGTCGATGGTCACTGTTTCGCCCTCGGCGGGCAATGCCTCGTGGTTGAAGAGCAGGTAGCCGGCAATGGTCTGGTAGTCGTCGCTTTCGGGCAGGTCGAGGTGGAACCGCTCGTTGATGTCCTCGATTTCCATGCGTCCGCTCAGCTCATAGGTTGTTTCATCAACTTGGCGTGCAGTGAGTTGGTTGCGGTCGTGTTCGTCCTCGATTTCGCCGAAGATTTCTTCCACCAGATCCTCGAGCGTCACCATGCCGCTGGTTCCTCCGAACTCGTCGAGCACGATGGCCATCGAGCGTTTCTTCTCGAGCAGGCTGGTCATCATTTTGCGTGCCAGCTGCGACTCGGGCGCGAACAGCACGGGTTTGATGCGCTTTTTCCAGTCCACATCGGTCACAAACAGTTCGCTCACCTGGATGAACCCGATCACATGGTCGATTTCGTCGCGATAGACCACAATCTTGGACAGCCCCGACTGTGTGAACAGCCTCACCAGGTCGTCGCGCGTGGTGTCGGAGATGTCGACGGCCACCATCTCGTTGCGCGGCACCATGCAGTCGCGCAGCCGCGTGTCGCCAAAGTCGAGCGCGTTCTCAAACAGCTTCACCTCGTGCTCCACCTCGCGGTTCTCGTCCTCGTGGGCATCGATGTTGTCTTGCAGATAGGCGTCCAGCTCCTCGACGGTGAGCACTGGATGTCGGTCGCCAGTCACCTGCACGCCAAAGAGGCGCATCAGCGATGCCGAGAGCCACTCGGTGAACAGCGTGATGGGATAGAGCAGGCAGTAGGCCGTGAAGAGCGGCAGCGAGAACGTGCGCAGCGAGTAGTTGGGGTTGATGCGGAACACTGCCTTGGGTAGGAACTCGCCCGTGAACAAGATGATAATCGACGAGATGAGCGTCTGCAACAGCAGAATCACAAACTCGTTGGTGGTGATCAGCTCGAGCAGAGGCTGCGTGAGCATGGCCATGCCTATGCTATATACCACGTTCACGATGTTGTTGCCGATGAGCAGCGTGGAGATAAACATCTCGCGGTGGCTGTAGAACACGTTGAGCATGCGGTTCACCAGTCCGCCACGGGCAATGTCGATCTCGGCCCGCACCTTGTTGCTCGACACAAAGGCAATCTCCATGCCCGAGAAAAAACCCGACAGGAGCAGCGAAATCAACACGATGATGAGTGGTGTGGTCAAAACTCAGTATTTATTATTTACGATTAATCTTATCATGCGACACAGCTCAAGGCTCTCTCACACTCCATTATCGCCGCGTGGGAAGCGGCTCTCGTCGATGGGGAAGATGGCTTCGACATCGCGCAGAGTGTAGGTGGTGAAGCGTTCGTTGCTTTCGTAGCCATAACCCTCGATCACGCGTCCCTGGCGCTCGATGTGGATGAATGCCTCGCCATAGAGGCGGTGGTCACTCTGGTTCCAGAAGAGCTGGTCGGTGAGAATCACGTCGCCGTCGGCATTGGTGATGTGCACATGGCCGTGGAGGTCCCACAGCTGCTTGTGCTCGTCGTAGTAAGCCGAGTCGCACTCGATGCTGGTGATGCACTGGTAGGCCGAGTCTAGCTCTTCGGCTTTGACTCCGTCGGGAAACACCCAGTGGGGCTCACGAGCCTCCTCAAACATGAGCCATTGCTTGGTGGTGATGCGGTAACGCGTACGGCCGTCGTCGCTGATCACCGTCTGCACATCGTGCGAGGTCATCGTGGGCACCTTCTCGCGGTCGGTGTCGTGCGCCACCACGCTGGTCACCTGGTCTTTGCAAGCGGCCATCACAAGCAGCACCATTAGCAGGACATGGGCATGACGGGGCATCAGCGAATCTTGTTCTTCCAGAACCACAGCTCGTTGAAGTTCACGCTGAGCGTGATGTTCAGGTAATCCTCGGTAATCATCACCGTGGGCGATGAGGTGCGATGCCGCCACTCAAAACCCAGGTTCACAGTGGTTTTTCCGCCCGGCACGGGCAGTCCCACACCCATGGTGGCACCGTAGTCGCGCACGTTGTTGCCGGCAATATTCAGGTAGTCGTGGTTGTAGAACGCACCCACGCGGAAAGCCATCGCCCCCAGGTAGGAGCCGCGCCGGTTGGGCGAGAACTGCAGTCCGGCAGCCGCCTTCCAGCGATTGTCGAATTCGGTCGACGGCGACTCGAAACCATATACAGGGTGGTAATCGGCATTCTTCCAGTTCTGATAGGTGAAGTCGACCTCGGCAATCCATCGGCCATCGTGATTGTAGCTCAGACCTGCCCCCACAGTGTGCGGCTGCTCGTAGTTGCCCTTCATCGCGATGTAGTCAAGCGTGTCGGCCTTGGTGTCCTGGCTGTTCATCATTGTGCTCCACACATGTCCGTGGTAGGCCTTTCGCGGCATCCACGCCACGCCCAGCACCAAGCGGTCGCGTGCCGAGAGCTGTGCGGCATACTGGATGCCCAGGTTGATGTTCCAGTCGCGCACCTCCACCACACGCTGATAGGTCGATACCGAGGCTGTGGAGGTGGCATTGGTGTTGGTGATGGTGCCGAACAGATAGGCCACATTGGCACCCAGACTCAGCCCTTTCACCGGCTCATATCCGGCACCTAGATAAAGCTGCGAGAGCCCGCCGGCACCCACGCGCGACTCGGTGCCGCCATCGATGGTGCCAGAATAGGTATAACCCACATGGGAATAGGGTATGAGTCCGAACGAGGCACCCAGATGGTTGGCCACACGGAAGTGAGCCGTGAGGTAGTCGAGTCCTCCGCCGAAGTTATAGCCGCTCATCGAGCCTTCTTTCGACCAGGCATTGTTCAGGTCCACCCCCACATCCCACAAAAAGGTGAGCGAGTCAACTTGCGAATAAGAAGCGGGGTTCATCACGTTGATGGCGCGTCCGTTCTGCATGGCATAGCCCACACCACCCATCTGTCGCTGGATGCCCGAGGCATTGTCGCCCAGCAGTCCATAGCCCTGCTTGGAATAGGGGCTGGTGGTGACCTGCGCCACGGCAGGGAAGAGTGCGGCAAGCGTCAGTGCCAGCATCATCAAGCGTTTCATTTTATTGTTTCTCATATCTTGTTTCTCGTTTACAAGTCGTTCCTTAAAGCGATTCATTTGACCATGAAAGAATCAGGTCGGCTCCCTTGGCGAGCAAGTCGTGCTCGTGGGCGACTCCGTTGGTGAGCAGGTGCGGCATCAGTAGTTCCGCATCACCACCGGTGATCACCACCTGCAGCTGCCCCAGCGTGGCCTTGAGGCGCTGTGCCTGTGCATCCACTTCGGCTGCGGCTCCGAGCACAGCCCCGCTGCGTAGCGCGGTGGTAGTGTCGTAGGGAACCAGCGGCACCTCACCATCGGCCTCCACCATCGGCAGGCGGCTGGTGTGCTCGTGCATGGCACGCAGGCGCATGGCCACGCCGGGCGAGATGCTGCCACCCAGCAGGGTGCCTTGTGCCAGCACCACGTCGATGGTGATGGCCGTTCCGGCATCCACCACCAGCAGGTTGCAACCGGTGTATTCGCCCCAGGCTCCCACAGCGGTGGCGATGCGGTCGGGGCCCAGCGTGTGCGGAGTGCGATAGGCCACCTGCAAGGGCAGGGCACGCGCCGCCGTGAGCCGCTCGAGACTACACGGCAACTGGGCCGACAACGCATCGACCAAGGCGGCATCGCCGTCGGTAGTGCTCACTAATAGGGCGGCATCCACACGTCGCGAGGTCACCAATGCCGACACAGCAGCCCAGTCGTCGAGGGTTGCCACGGCACGGGCAGCTACGTGGCCGCCTTCGACGAGGGTCGCTTTCACCCGCGTGTTGCCGCAATCAATGCAAAGATGCGTTGCCATAACCTGCAAAATTACAACTTATTGTGTGCGATGCCAAATGCATACCCGTAATTTTAATCATTATTGCGCCACATGACGAGCGAATTATCAAAAATTAAGGGATGGCATCAGGGTTGAGATTTCTTCAATTCTCGGTCGGTCACCACCATGGCATAGAGTTGCAGCACGGCGCCGGCGAGCAGGAACGCCACCCATTCGTTGCCGTTGAGTGCCAGAGCCCATTGCGTGGACAGCCGGGGCAGAAACAGCATAGCTGCCGACACGCAGTAGAGCACAGCACCCATGATGCCGATGCGATGCAGCCGCCGCACGCGCAGCGAGTTGCCTGGGCTGGGAGTGAACAGTCGTGCCACCAGCACCACCACAGCGGCGGCGGCATAGGTCCACCGCACCCATTCGGCGGTCACATTCAGCAACGGCAGCACGGCAGCCACCAGCATTACCAGCAGCCCCGCAGCTCCTGCATAGTCGCACAGCTTAGCACTCATCGTTGGTTGGGGAATTTCGTTTGCCATGATTTAGGGAATATCGGTGATGTACACTTCCTCGTCGACACGCTTCATGCCATATTTCTCGCGGGCGATTTTTTCCAGCGTCTCGCGGTCGGTGTTCAGTTCTTCGGTCTTGGCTTCGTAGATGGCCGTCGAGTCTTTGTTGGCGGCAATCTCGGCCTTGAGTTCCTGAATTTGGTCGTTGTATTCCAGCTTGCGTTTGCAGCTGTTCTCGCTGAAGAACGAGAGCCACACAATAAAGGCCACAAACACCAGTTTGGGCAGCGTGACGAAGCTCTTCACCCATTTATTGTCTTTGAATTTCCAGTTCATGCCGTGTCTTGGTATTATTTCACTAATGGTTTACTTGTCGTTGTCGAGCAGGTAGGGTCGGAGTCGTCGCGTGCGTTCCAGAGCCTGCTCCATCTGCCACTCGTCGATGCGTGCCTGGTGTCCGCTGAGCAACACGTCGGGCACGCGCCAGCCGTTGAACTCGGCCGGGCGGGTATAGACCGGTGCCTCGAGCAATCCATCCTGGAACGAGTCGCTCAGCGCACTCTGCTCGTCGCCAATGGCACCAGGCAGCAGTCGCACCACGGCATCGGCGATGACCGCGGCGGGCAGCTCGCCGCCGGTGAGCACATAGTCGCCAATCGAAATTTCACGCGTGATCAGGTGCTCGCGTATGCGGTAGTCCACACCCTTGTAGTGCCCGCACAGAATCATCAGGTTCTCGCACATCGACAGCTCGTTGGCCATGGGCTGCGAAAGCATGTCGCCATCGGGCGAGGTGAAAATCACCTCGTCGTAGGTGCGCTCCGCTTTCAGGTGCTCCATGCAGCGATACACCGGCTCGATTTGCATCACCATGCCGGCGTCGCCGCCAAAGGGGTAGTCGTCCACCTTGCGGTGCTTGTTGAGCGTCCAGTCGCGCAGGTTGTGGATGTGGATGTCGACCAGCCCTTTGTCCTGGGCACGCTGCACGATGGAGCAATGCAGCGGCGAGTCAAGGGCTTCGGGCATCACGGTGAGTATGTCGATTCTCATGTCGGGTAGGTAAGATGAAAGGTGTTGTTGTTCAAGGGATGTAGCGTCGGTGCTCGGTGATGAGGGTGGTGTCGATGGGCAGTGAGTCGGGCGCGATATCGGTGACGATGAAATGCGAGTTGCCGCGCCAGGGCAGTATGCCTCGATACTGGTCATAGTCCACAATCACGCGCTGCCCCGTGCCCTCGAACTGCTTGGCCGTGTGGATGAGCGAGTCGTCGCGCAGCGTGAAGCAGAAGTCGGCCTCGAGTGCGATGGTGTCCTCCACCATGCGCACCGAGAGCATCTTCCCCTCCACAGTCTTGAGCAGCGCGCCCTCGCTGGCCACCTGCATGATGTAGCCGCGTTCCTGTGCCTGCTTGCAGGGATGGAAGTAGCGTGCCCACACCCACCAGCACAGCAGCAGAGCCATGATGATGATTGCCGAAAGCAGCAGCAGTCGCAGCGTGTCGTGCCGTCGCTCGATGGTGGCCTCGGCAAGCTCACGGTCCTCGCGCTCTTCCGGTGTCTCAACATGCGGCTGGGGCACTTCCTCCACCTGGTCTTTTTCAAAGTAGTCGTTAAAATTGTCGTTCATTCACTTACTGACGTTTAGCGTATGTTTCAACGATGACTCCCGCCTCAAGCAAAAGCCATCTTCGTTTTCCGACTGCAAAGATACTACATAATGCACAATGCACAATGCACAATGCACA
>JAFYCU010000048.1 GCA_017545095.1 Muribaculaceae bacterium
ATCGTGAATGGGGAAATTGCATCGGGGGAGCCGCATCGTGATGCGGCTCTACATGCTTCATCACTCAAAATTTCGGAAGAAGCACAAAAATGGCCACACCAAAAAAAGGGCGAGGCAAAAATGTTCAAGTAATGTTCAAGTAAAAAACGACAAATGCGTTGTAACCTCTTGTGTTACAACGCATCGTTCACGCGTCAAAGTACCCCCGCTGGGAATCGAACCCAAATTTTAGGTTTAGGAAACCCACGTTCTATCCATTGAACTACAAGGGCAACTTTTCTTGTTACTCTGTCAATCCGGCTGCAAAGGTACAAATAATTTCGTTACCAACGACAAAAAAGTTCGAATATTTTTATTAACAAAGCTTGACAGACTCGCCCGATAGACGCATTTTAGGACGCACAAGTGCCATTTATGGCACTTGTGCGTCCTAAAAAAGCTCGGATATTTCGTTCATATGGTTGTCACTTCGCCACTTGCTCGAGGCGTCGCATCATGATGGACATGAACAGGTAAGCGACGAGGCACACACCGATGAACACGGCCCACACATTCCACAAGGGGAGGTCGCCCCACAGGTAACCACCCACGCTCACGAGGAAGTTGCCCAGCGCGGTGCTGGCAAACCAGCCTCCCATCATCAAGCCCTTGAGCTTGGGCGGGGCCACCTTGGTGACAAAGGAGATGCCCATGGGCGAGAGCAGCAGCTCGCCGAAGGTGAGCACCAGGTAGGTGCCAATGAGCCAGTTGGGCGACACCAGCGTGGCGGCATCGCCAGCGGCCTGCTGCTCACTGGGCGTGAGCAGTCCCATCGACCCCACGGCCATAATCACATAGGCCCAAGCCGCCACGAGCATGCCCAAGGCGATTTTGCGCGGTGCGCTCGGCTCCTGGCCACGCGCCGCCAGCCAGCCGAAGAGGGCGATGCTCACGGGCGTGAGGGCCACCACAAAGCAGGGGTTGAACTGCTGGAAGATGGGTGCATCGAGCTTGGTGCTCTCGGGCAGGTTGAAGTAGCGCCACACCAGGAAGGCCACCGCCGCTGCGATAACGCCCCAAGCGATATTGCGGGCACGCTGCGTCTTGCTCTGGAACACGGCGAACAGGGCGTAGACGATGAAGATGCAAGCCACCAGGTTCCACACGTCGAAAGCCATGCTCTGCAAGCCGCTGGCGCTCTTGGCGGTGAACTCGTCGGCGAAGAAAGTGAGCGTGAGGCCGTTCTGATGGAAAGCCATCCAGAAAAAGATGACCACGATAAACACCAGAATCAGCGCCACCACGCGCCGACTGGTCTCGCCCGGCGCGAGCTGCTCGGCGGCCGTGGTCTCACCTTTGTTCTTGCTCATGGTGCTGCGCTCGGTGTGCCGGAACGTGGAGCGGAAGGCGTAGTAGATGGCAATGGACAGGATGAGCGACGCGCACGCCACTCCGAAGGCGAAGTGGTAGCTGTCGGCCTCGCTCACGCCCAGCTGCGTCTGCGCATACTCCATGATTTTCACCGCCGCCGTGGGGGCGAACATGGCGCCGATGTTGATGGCCATATAGAATATGGAGAACGCGGCATCGCGGCGGTCGCTGTACTGCGGGTCGTCGTAGAGGTTGCCCACCATCACCTGTAGGTTGCCCTTGAACAAGCCGGTACCCGCACTGATGAGCACCAAAGCCCCCACCATGGCCCAGAAGGCAGTGTTGCCGCCACCGAGCGGCACCGACAGGGCCACATAGCCCAGAAACATGATCATGATGCCCACGGTAACCATCTTGCCGTAGCCGAAAATGTCGGCCAGCAGACCGCCAATCACTGGCAGGAAATAGACAAACATCAGGAACGTGCTGTAGATGAGTCCGGCAGTTCCGGGTTCCAGGCCGAAGTTGGCGCGCAGGAACAGCGCAAACACGGCAATCATCGTGTAGTAGCCGAAGCGCTCGCCGGTGTTGGCCAGCGCGAGGGCATAAAGTCCTTTTGGTTGGTTTTCAAACATGGTTATTTCTTTTTATTCTTCATACGGCAAAGGTAGTCAAACTAATTGACAGCGGCAAGCGACAGCACAAAAATGTTCACTGCATTGACCATTTTTCGCGAAAAAATGGTCAATGCAGTGAACAACTCGGTGATTACGACATCACCGCGACCTTAGTAGGGCTATCTCTGACCCACACCGAGGCATTTGGTTACTTGGTGACTCGCTCGAGCCACTTGAGCATGCCCAGCATCACGCCCATAGAGATGAGGCAGAAGCAGGCAAACACTGCCCAGCATTGCCACTGATGGGGGAAGCTGTTGAGCATGGCCACACCCAAGGCGATGAACAGGTTGCCCACTGCCGTGGCGGTAAGCCACCACCCCTGGCAAACGCCCTGAAGGTGCTGGGGAGCAACCTTGGACACGAACGACAGGCCCAGCGGCGCGATGAACAACTCGGCCACGGTAAGGAAGAAGTAGGTCACAATCAGCACCCACGGGCCGGCTTTCATCGTGGTCTTGACAGCCTCGGACAGCCCCTTGAACTCCTCGCCCGAAGGATAGCCGTTGACAACGGATATCGCGATGAGGAAGAGATAGGCACAGGCGGCCAAGAACATACCGAAGGCGATTTTCTTGGGGGTTGAGATTTCTTTGCCTTTCTTAGCCAACGAGCCGAATATCATCATGATGATGGGCGTGAGCACGATCACAAAGAAGGGGTTGATGCACTGCCAAATCTCGGGAGCAATAGCCTGGGTATCGCAGAAGTCGCGGGCAAACACCGACAGCGACTGGCCATTCTGGTGGAACGAGAACCAGAAGAACACTGCCACGCCCAGCACGGCAAACAGCGCATACATGCGTTGCTTAATCTCGTGGGCATCGGCAGCAACGTCTTCGGCACGCGACGACACTGCTTCCTTAACCTTCTTGACGGGATTAGGCAGCGAATTGCGGGTGGCCACGAAAATCAAGAGTGATATCACCATGGCCAGGGTCGAGGCGATGAACGAGTAGTGCACTCCAGTGTTGAAACTCTCAAGGTAGTTGGTGCAGAAGTTGGTCAAATCCCCCACCTGACCTCCTCCTAAGATTGAACTCTGGGCAAGGGTGTTGAGGTTCTGCATGTCCTCGCCTTTTAATGTTCCCGACAAGAAGCCGTGACACAGACGAGGGAGGTCGGCATTATAGATAAAGCCGTCGAGCTTGAGCATGGCGCTGCGCAGCAGCGGCGCAACGAAAGGTGCAATCACACCGCCAATGTTGATGAACACATAGAAAATCTGGAATCCGCTATCGCGACGGGACTTGGCGATAGCCAGCTCCTCGGGACCCTTCTTTGCGGCCTCGGCCTCGTAGTTGTCGTACATCTGCCCCACGATGGCCTGCAGATTGCCCTTGAACAGGCCATTGCCCGAGGCAATGAGCAAGAGGGCAAAACAAGTGAGCACGAGCACCCACACGGGAACCGCACCAGGATTGCCACCAAACACAGGCATCGACAGGATGGCATAGCCCACGGCCATGACAATAAGTCCCGATATGATTGTGCCTTTGTAGTTCTGCAACTTGTCGGCCACTATGCCGCCAGGAAGGCTAAGCACATAAATCAGGAAATAGAACACGGAATAAATCCAGCCAGCCCAAAAATCGCTGATGCCAAACTTTGAGCACAAGAAGAGCAGCAACACAGCGTTCATGATGTAGTAGCCAAACCGCTCGCCCATGTTCGACAGGGCCGCCGAGATGAGGCCCTTGGGGTGTTTACGCCTTGCCTCAATCACATAATAGACGAGGAAAGGCACAACCACAACAAGTATCGCAAGCAGCATGGCCACCATGCGATTGTTGTTCCAAAGATCTAGTAACATAATAGATTTTGTTTTAGGTTAGAGTGTTATTTTATTTATTGTATATTCTCATTTTGCGCCGCCCCGGCTGTGGCGGCGATGTCGCGGATGCGACGCAACATGGCCAGCAGACCGTTGCTGCGTGTGGGCGACAGGTGGTCTTGGAGGCCGATGTCGCCGATGAAGTGGAGGTCGGCCTCGAGAATGTCGTGTGGTGTATGGTCGCCGAGCACACGCACGAGCATGGCGATGATGCCTTTCACAATCAGCGCGTCGCTGTCGGCCTCGATGTGCAGCAGTCCGTCATCGGTCATCGTAGCATGGACCCACACGCGGCTCTGACATCCGTCGATGAGGTTCTCCGGTGTCTTGTATGCCTCATCGAGCGGTTCCAGGGCATTGCCCATATCGATAATCACCGCATAGCGGTCCATCCAGTCGTCGAGGCCCTCAAATTCCTCAATGATTTCGTCTTGCAGTTGGTTGATGGTCTTCATTAATTGCAATGTGATTGACAACAATCTACAAAATTACTCACTTTTTTGCAAACGCGAAAGAAAAACCGCGAAATTCACGTTTTTTTCATGAATTTCGCAGTTTTGGTGGTCACTTAGAATCCTTCGCGACCTTTAATTCGTTAGACTTCTGCCTTTATCAATAGAAGTCGATGAGCCTGCGTTCCACCTTGGTGGCCTTGCCCAGAATGGCAGCGATGGCTTGCGGGTTGGAGACGAACGCTCCGCCACGCTGCTGAGCGTAACGCTGATCGAGTTCCTGCTTGGTGGGCACGCGCTGAGCTTTCTCCACCTTGGTGACTTGGTAAGCATAGACGGCGTTCTCGCCCTTCCACAGCTTCACCTCGCCCTGCTTGCTGGCGGCGATGCGGCCGATGATGGCGGGTTCGTCCTCCATCTTGGCGGCAAAGTTGCCACCAAAGGTGACCTGTGTGGTATCAATCTGGGCTGCCATCAACGAAGCGAAACCAGCCAGGTCCTTAGCCTTGCCCTCGAACTGCTTCATGAGGTCGGCGCCCTTCTTGGCATTGCGCACACGCGTGGTGAGCATATCCTTCACCTGCGGGGCGTTAAAGGGCATGTAGCCGCCATCGTAGATGTCGTCGAGTGCCACAGCCACGAAGTAGTCGTTGTTGTCGCTGAAGATGGGCGACACCTCACCCTTCTTGCTGTCGAAGGCCCACTTGATGGCCTTGCGGGTATCCTTGATGCCTCCACCATAAGGGCTTTGACCCAGCTGAGGTGTGCTCGGCGTGATCATGGTTTCCATGGCGTTGAAGCCAGCCTTGGCGGCGTTCTTCTCGAAGTCTTCCACCGTCTTGTTCTTGTTCAGGAAGTCCTGCAGCTTGGTGCGCAGGTCGTTGATGGTCTTCTCGCTGGCATAAGCCTCGTGGGTGACGGTAGCCACGGTGTAGAAGGTCTTGGGAGCCTTGCGGTTCACGACCTTCACCAGCTGTGCACCCTGGTCGTTGCTCAGCAGTGCGAAATAGTCGCTGCCGGCAGCGGCGAGCTTGGTCTTGAGCGAGTCGGGATAGCTCACAATCTGCACCCACTGCGCGGTGGTGTCGCCCTGCACGCCCTTCACGGCCTTCATCACCTCGGGCACCGACTTGCCGCCGTTGAGCATGGCCAGAGCCGAGTCTTGAGCACCCTTGGCACCCTGCACGGCCACCACGTTCACCTCGATGGAGTCGAGCGAGACAATCTTGTTGGTCACCTTATACATGCGGTAGCGGTTCATACCAGCAGTGGAGTCACGCTTGGTGGCGCCCACGGCAGCACCGAGGACGAAGCTCTTGAGGTTGGCTGGCACCTTGTCGCTGGCATAGCGGGCGGTGTCGGTCTTCACCGTACCCAGCACACGCACCGAGTCGATGCCGGTGCCCTTTTGCAGGGCGGCATAGGCTGCATCGGCCACCTTGTTGGCAACAGCCACATCGGCGGGCGACGGCATAATCGACACGGCGATATAGTGGATGGCACGGGTCTCCTCGTCGATGGCGAACATGCTCTTCTGCTTCTCCCACTCGGCCTTAAGCTCCTGGTCGCTGACGGCATACTTGTCATCGGGCAGCGAGGCGTAGTCTTTCTTGACGAAGTTGACGTAGCACGTGGTGGCCTCGTCCTCGGCCATCATCTTGCGGTCGAGGTCGTTGGCCTGGAGACCGCCTGCAACGAGCATCTGCAGCTTGGCCATCTTGAACTGCTCGATCATGTTGTCCTTAAGGTTGTTCCACTCCATTTGAAGCTCCACGAGCTGGCTCTTGTCAATACCTTGGGGCGGTGAAGCAAGGAACTCATGCACCTGAGCGGGCGATTCAGCACCCACCTGCTTGGCAAACTGCACAGCGGCGGGAGCGGCGTTCTTGCCCACCATGAGCTCGCTGATTTCGTTGTCGGTGATGTAGATACCCACATCCTCATACTCTTTCTCGAGCAACTTCTCGGTGATCATGGTGTTGAGCACCTGCTGCTGCCTTGTGGCCTGGTCCAATTGCTGTGCCTGCTTGTTGTTCTGGTCTTTGGCCGACTCTTTCTCGACGCGTTTCTGGAACGCCATGATGTCGATTTTCTCACTTCCCACCTTCGCGGCGGTGCTGTTGGATGCTTGACGGCCCAGGGCCTCGATACCCACCTCGATGATGAATGCCAGCAGAGCGGCACCAATCACGATGGCGAGAATTTTCTTTCTCTGACGAATTTTCTCTAATGTTGCCATTTCTAAAATCTATGAATTTTTTCGTTTATTCCTTATTATATAATGGGTCATTTTGGCAGTGGTTCCAAAATAAACGTGCAAAGGTATCTATTTTTTTTCGAAGGCCAAAATGCGCGGGGCAATTTTCTGCATTTTGACCCTCATTTTTTGGCCATTTAATTTTTTTTCGCAAAAAAATAGTCGATTTTTTTGGCCAGTTGATAAATTTGCTCTACCTTTGCAGCGCGAAAGCAAAATGGTGCGTTAGTTCAGTTGGTTAGAATGCCTGCCTGTCACGCAGGAGGTCGCTGGTTCGAGTCCTGTACGCACCGCCACGGGCACCCAAGCATGGGTGCCCGTAGTTTTTTCTCACTGTTGTTGACCGAAAGATGCAATGTGATGCAAGATGCGAGATGCGAGATGCAAGAAGCGCATTGCGACGCTTGTTTACTTGTCTACTCAAAACGCTTGTTTACTTGTTTACTCAAAACGCTCGTTCACCTGTCTACTCGCTTACTATGCAACGAACTATGAATTTGATTACCATCAAGCGAATCGAGAACACGATGTTCTCGTCCAACACCTGGGTGCTCACAGCATCGGGCGGCGAGGGCACCTGGCTTGTTGACTGCGGTGATGTGGAACCCGTGTTGCCGCTCATCGCCGCCCCGCTGCACGGCGTGCTGCTCACACACGCCCACTTCGACCACATCTACGGACTGAACACCCTGCTGACCCACTACCCCAACGCCACCATCTACACCAATGCGTGGGGACGCGAGATGCTGCTCGACGAGTACAAGAACCTCTCGGCCTACCACGACAGCCCATTCACCGTGTCGCGCCAGACACGCATCAGCGTGGTCGACGATGGCGACATTTTGCCGCTGTTCGGCGGTGTGCAGGCGCGGGTGCACGCCACCCCAGGGCACAACCCCAGCTGCCTCACACTGGCCGTGGGCGACAATCTGTTCACCGGCGACGCCTATATTCCCGGCGTGAAAGTGGTGACCATCCTGCCCGATGGCGACAAGCAACTCGCCGCCGCCTCGATAGGCACCATCAAGCGGCTCGCCCAGGGCCGCATCATCTGTCCCGGACACGGAAACGAGACTCCTTTCTGCGAACACAATCCAACGATGTAAAACGTCTAAGAATTCTCACCATCCACCTTTTGACATCACGCCATAGTCCAAATCACACATCATTATAAAAACACACGCGCACATTCGCATGGTTTTCGGCCAAAACCTATGCATCACCCACTAATTGAGCCATTTGGCCACACCATCTGCATTCGCTAGACATTAGTGAATGCCCTATGGTGCTATAAAAATGTTTAAAATAGAATTGAAAACTTTCCAATGTGATAATTTTGCATTATATTTGCAGTCATGAAAGGATAGTAATCAACTAATTCCAAAACATAAATTATGAATAAACAAGTCACATTGGAGCAAGCCGTCGAAAAAGTGCACGACGGCATGACAATCATGTTTGGCGGCTTTCTGGGCGTGGGAAGCGCAACGCAAATCATCGACGCCATCGTCGCCAAAGGAGTAAAAGACCTCACCATCATCGCCAACGACACGGCCTATGACGAGGTGGCTCACGGCAAGCTGGTGACCAACCACCAGGTGAAGAAAGCCATCGTGTCGCACACGGGCACCAACAAGCAGACCGCCTTGCAGAAGAACGAGGGCACGCTCATCGTGGAGTATGTGCCCCAGGGCACGCTGGCCGAGCGCATCCGCGCCGCCGGCGCCGGACTGGGTGGTGTGCTCACGCCCACCGGACTGGGCACCATCATGGCCGACGGCAAGGAGATTGTGAAGGTGGACGGCAAGGACTTCCTGCTCGAGAAGCCCCTTCGTGCCGACATCGCCTTCCTGCGCGCCAACATCGTCGACGAGTTTGGCAACATGGTGTTTCTGGGCACCACCAACAACTTCATCCCGCTGATGGCCACTGCCGCCGACTATGTGGTCGTGGAGGCCGAGAAGCTGGTGAAGACCGGCGAAATCAAGCCTGAGTGTGTGCACGCTTCGGGCATCTATGTGGATGCCATCTATGTCGAACAATAAAACCAACAACCAACCGATGGAATACAGAACAAAGATTCGCTTGCGCATGAGCGCAAAGGACGCCCATTATGGCGGCAATCTGGTTGACGGTGCCCACATGGTGCACCTGTTTGGCGACGTGGCCACCGAGTTGCTCATTATGCGCGATGGCGACGAGGGGCTGTTCCGTGCCTACGACAGCATCGACTTCCTGGCTCCGGTCTATGCCGGCGACTTCATCGAGGCCGAGGGATGGATCGACCGCGAGGGCAACACCTCGCGCCACATGCAGTTCGAGGCTCGCAAGGTGGCCATCTCGCGCCCCGACATCTCGCCCTCGGCAGCCGACGAGCTCGATGAGCCCATTGTGGTGTGCCGCGCTTCGGGCACCTGTGTGACCCCTAAAGAATGTCAACGCAAATAAACACCCCCCGACCAACTATGGACAAACTGATTATCACCGCTGCCATTTGCGGCGCCGAAGTCACCAAAGAGCAAAACCCCAACGTACCCTACACCGTGGAGGAGATTGTGCGCGAGGCCAAGAGCGCCGTCGATGCCGGAGCAGCCATCGTGCACCTGCACGTGCGCTGGGACGACGGCACCCCCACACAGGACCGCGCCCGCTTCCAGGAATGCGAGGAGGCCATCCTGAAGGTGTGCCCCAACGTAATCCTGATTCCCAGCACCGGCGGTGCCGTGGGCATGACGCCCGACGAGCGCCTGCAGTCCACCGACACCACGCCGCTGCCCGAAATGGCCACGCTCGACTGCGGCACCTGCAACTTTGGCGATGAGATTTTCGACAACACCATGCCCACTATGCGAGCCTTTGGCAAGCGCATGATGGAGCGTGGCATCAAGCCCGAGTATGAGTGCTTTGAGATGGGTCACCTCGACACTATCCTTAAGATGGCTAAGAAGGGCGAGGCTCCTGGAGCACCCATGCAGTTTAACTTTGTGCTTGGCGTGC
>JAFYCU010000049.1 GCA_017545095.1 Muribaculaceae bacterium
GGCCCGTCCCACTTTCAAGGCTACCGAAAACGGCCGCTTTGAGAATGGCCATATCGTTTACAGCAACGGCCTGTACATCAGCGCCATCCAGGACCAGATCGCCTATGCCCAGGGCAAGCGACTGGTGCGTGACGCCGAGGGCCGCCGCGTGCTCACCTACAAGGTGAAGGACGAATACCGTGGCATGACGCTGGAGCAGATTTACAACAAGATCAAGGAGAAAGGCCAGTACAACGCCAAGTACATGGACTTCATCGAGTACGACTTCGCCAACGCCTATGAGGCTGACCCCGAGGACACCGGCAACCGCCCCGGCATCTATGTGGAGTTCAAGGAGAGCTGGCTCAATCCCGGCAACATGGAGCAGCGCGTGTATGACGTGCTGGCTGAGTGCGGCTGGAACATCATCGAGAAACCCGCCACCGAAACCGCTTTCTACAAAGGTGGCAAGGTGAACGTGGGCAACACCAACGGCAAGGTGATTCTGCAAACCTTCTCGTTCGACGCATTGCGTCGTGCCAACGACATCTTCAAGGGCCGCGTGCCCATGTGCTACCTGCTGTGGATCAGCGAGCCGGCCTATGCCACCGACATCGCCATCGACGACCCCACGGGCTATGCAGCCTTCATCAAGTGGGCACAGGACAACGGTACTCACATCATAGGCCCGGCCATCAGCGGCGCTCCCAACAACTATCCCGAGATGAACGCCCCCTGGCAGGCCTACATGATTCGCAAGAGCGGCATGATCAACCATCCCTATTCGTTCGACTCCTGGGCACAGATGTGCAAATACATGGGTTACTACAACTACGGCCTCGAGACCGAGTTCGACGACCTGCTGCGCCTGAGCATTCCCGCCACGGCCTACACCACCACCAGCTATCCCAACAGCGTGCCCGTGTATATGGATGGCTTCTTCACTAACCGCACCGAGATGTCGCTGCGCTATATGATCGAGAACGGTTTCCGTGGCAACGCCAAGCTGCCCAACCCGTTCCACCCCGGTCAGGTGTACGACAACTCGCAGGCCAACGTCACCGTGCCTGATGCCGTGGCTACCCTTGAACGCCTGGGATATTAATAATGCATCATGCACAATGCCGCAATGCGCAGTTTTGCTATGCTTAAAGCTTACGGCTTAATGCTTAATCGAAAAACAGAAAACGAACGAATAAGAACACAATTATTATGAAGAAATATTTCATCATGCCCGCTCTGGCCTTGATGGCCTTGGGCGCAGCAGCGCAGGACTTCGACACCGATCCCACCCTGCAACTCGAGAAACAGGACGCCAAGTTCACTATCGGTGCCCGCTTCATGGCCGATGCCGCCACCTATCACAGCGACTTCACGCCGCTGCAGAGTGGCGCCACCATCAGCGATGCACGCATCCGCACGTCGTTCACCTACAAGAACTGGTACCTCTATGCCGACTTCGGCTTTGGCGGCGGCAAGTTCGCCCAGAAGAACATCTTCGCCCAGTGGAGCAACGGCACGCACGCCGTGAAGGTGGGTTACTACAACGACCCCGCCGGCTCGATGGCTCGCAACACCTCGCTGGGTAGCTACCACTTCATCTCGCGCGCCGGTTCAAGCAACGCTTTGGGCGAGGGACGTGAGCTAGGTATCACCTACAAGTACAACAGCGACCGTTTCATGGCCTATCAGGGTGTGTTCACCGAGAACCAGTACAACAAGATTGAGGCTGGTTTCAACGGGCTCACCGTGGCCGGTCGCTACCTGTTCCGCCCCATCTTCGACGAGAACCAAACGCTGCACATCGGTGTGAGCGGACGCTTTGCACACCTGGGCGGTGGCACCGTCTATAACAACATCCTCCGCAAGACCTACCACATGGGTCAGAGCCTGGAGACTTTTGTTGATGATGACGAGCAGTTTGTGAACGCCGACCTGGACTGGGCCAACAACGTGGCCAGCTTCGGTGCCGAGGCTCTGTATCACAACGACAAGGTGTTCCTGCGTGGAGAGTACTTCTACAAGCACGTGACCAAGAAGCGCGACACCTACTCGCTCATGATCGATGCCCAGAACAACATCGACGGCTGGGGCTCGCTCGAGGCTTGGGACAACGCCAACAAGCTGCGCAGCAACAACTTCCACGGTGGTTATGTGGAGGCTGGCGTGCAGATTTTCGGCAACGGCTACAAGTACAGCAAGTGCGACGGTGTGCTGGGCGGCCTGAACGGCAAGTCGCTGGAGTTGGTGGCCCGCTACAACTACACCGGTCTGAACGACCTCACCGACGGTGAGTACTTCAACGCCGGCCGCGGCCACTACTATGCTGCTGGCTACATGGAAGACTGGCCCGGCACGGGTGCCACCAGCGTGGGTGGCGGTAACCTGCACAGTGCCACCATCGGCCTGAACTACTCGTTCAACAAGTATGTGCAAGTGATGGTGGACTACACCTACCACAAGCTCAAAAGCGACTACCATCCCAACGATAAGAACTTCCACGTGGGCCAGGCCCGCCTGCAGTTCACGTTCTGATGCAAGCGATAGCTGATTGCTAAACCATATACGCGCCCCTGCCGCTCAACCGAGCACGCAGGGGCGCGTTTTTTGGTTTTTGAACGAAATGGGAGAAAAGTTGACAACACCATTACCATTGTTGGAACCCGGTTCCCGGAGGCTGCGCCCCCCATTCAGAATGTCGCCCTTTCAGGGCTTTTTCTTCGGGTTTCTAGGTATCCCACCCTATGGGTCATGCCAAAAAGAAAAACCCCTCCACGGATGGAGAGGCCCTTCATTGCCATGAAAACTATCGTGGCGGGGGAAGGATTCGAACCAACGACCTTTGGGTTATGAGCCCAACGAGCTACCACTGCTCCACCCCGCGATGTGTTTTAACAGATGCTTTTCGCATTTGCGACTGCAAAGGTACTGCTTTTTTCTGAACTGGCAAGCGTTTTCGCAAAAAAAATGCCGAAAAACGTAATTTTTCGGCATTTTTGCGCATTTTTGCGCTTGCAAGCCCTCAATCAGGGATGCCACTTGGGTGTTTTCGACTAAAAGAACAAAAGGAGGCATAAGGCGTTTATGCTTCCTTTGTTCTTTTAGTCGAAAAGTTCGGTCAGGCCTAATACGAGGGTTACTTCATAGGGCAGCCAGTGGCGATTTTCTGGAAGAAGTCGTTGCCCTTGTCATCGACGAGGATGAAGGCGGGGGAGTCCTCGACCTCGATTTTCCAGATGGCTTCCATGCCCAGCTCGGGATATTCCCCACACTCGATGCTCTTGATGTTGTTCTGCGCGAGGATGGCCGCCGGACCGCCAATGGAGCCGAGATAGAAGCCGCCGTGCTTCTTGCAGGCATCGGTCACGGCCTGGCTGCGGTTGCCCTTGGCCAGCATCACCAGGCTACCGCCGTGATCCTGGAACTCGTCAACGTAGGGATCCATGCGCCCGGCCGTGGTGGGACCCATCGAGCCGCAGGCCATGCCGGCAGGAGTCTTCGCCGGGCCGGCATAGTAGATGGGATGGTCCTTGAGATACTGCGGCATGCCCTCGCCAGCATCGAGGCGAGCCTTGACCTTGGCATGGGCGATGTCGCGACCCACGATGATGGTGCCGTTCAGGCTCAGACGTGTGCTCACGGGGTACTGCGAGAGAATCTTGCACACCTCGCTCATGGGCTGGTTCAGGTCGATGCGCACAGCCTCGCCCTCGCCGGCCTGACGCAGCTCCTCGGGGATGAGCTCATAGGGTTTGTCGTCGAGTTTCTCAATCCAGATGCCGTCGCGGTTGATTTTCGCCTTGATGTTGCGGTCGGCCGAGCAACTCACGCCCAGGCCGATGGGACAGCTAGCGCCATGGCGCGGCAGGCGCACCACACGCACATCGTGAGCCAGGTACTTGCCGCCGAACTGTGCGCCCAGACCAATCTTATGGGCCTCTTCGAGCAGTTTGTTCTCGAGGTCGATGTCGCGGAAGGCACGGCCGGTCTCATCACCCGTAGTGGGCAGACCATCGTAATACTTGATGCTGGCCAGCTTCACCGTGAGCAGGTTTTTCTCGGCACTAGTACCGCCAATCACGATGGCGATGTGATAGGGCGGGCATGCCGCCGTGCCCAGCGACTTCATCTTCTCCACCAGGAAGGGGATGAGCGTGCCGGGGTTCTGGATGCGCGCCTTGGTCTCCTGATACAGGTAGGTCTTGTTGGCGCTGCCGCCGCCCTTGGTCACGCACAGGAAGCGGTATTCCATGCCCTCGGTGGCCTCGATGTCGATTTGTGCCGGCAGGTTGCAGCGGGTGTTCACCTCGTCATACATGTTGAGCGGCGCATTCTGCGAGTAGCGCAGGTTTTCCTGTGTGTAGGTGTTGAACACGCCGTGCGCCAGGGCCTCTTCGTCGCTGAACCCCGTCCACACCTGCTGTCCCTTTTCGCCATGGATGATAGCCGTGCCCGTGTCTTGGCACAGGGGGAGCTTGCCCTTCACGCTCACTTCGGCATTACGCAGGAAGGTGAGGGCCACATATTTGTCGTTTTCGCTGGCCTCAGGGTCACTGAGAATCTTGGCCACCTGCTCGTTGTGCGAACGGCGGAGCATGAACGACACATCACGGAAAGCGTGCTGCGCCAGCAGCGTGAGCGCCTCGGGGGCAACCTTCAGGATGGGTTTGCCCTCAAACTCGCCCACACTCACATGGTCGCGCGTGAGCAGGTAATATTCGGTGTTGTCCTCGCCCAACTGGAACATGGGCGCATACTTAAACTCGGGAATGTTTGCCATAGTGCTTTAGCGTTATGATTAGTGTAAAGAATAAGCAATCGGTATTTGTCGCGCACTGCAAATTGAGCGCGACTTCACCCAAACTGCAAAATTACAAAAATAATTGCACATCAGCATCACAAAAAGCGAAATAATTCGCAACTTAGTGATGTGGGAAAAAATAGGGGAAAAAATAAGCCGGAAAAAAGACATAAGAAACATAAGCCTTTGACTGAGGTTGACATAAGAACATAAGTTTTGGTAAGGCAACTACCGCGAAGTTGTCACCAGTAAGCCCTGAAAGGGCGACAGATTCTAGGCAGTTGCCCGGAATTTAGGAAGCGAATGGTTTCACCATTGGGCCGACTACATTCTATCGTTGCGGAATGATTCTGACGAGTGACATCATGGCCCGGCTGGCATCCGGAGAGGACAACTATCTAGCAGTTGTACCCTGTGAGCCTTGAAAGGGCTTTGGGGACAACTTCGCGATAGTTAACCTCCGGAGAAAACCTCCGGAGAAAACGAAAAAAACAATTATTTTTCGCCTCATGCTTGTGTGTTTCGGAAAAAGTTTGTAATTTTGCGGCTGTTTTGCGAATGCAGCCATGCTGCAGGCGTGGAATTTTATCGCGAAATTATTAATACATAAACAGATAGCAAGATGAAACGTACATTCCAACCCTCGAACATCAAGAAGGCTCACAAGCATGGTTTCCGTGCTCGCATGAAGACCAAGGACGGTCGCAAGGTGCTTGCTCGCCGCCGCGCCAAGGGTCGCTACAGCCTCACCGTGAGCGACACGGTTTACAAGTGATTTTTTCACGACTTGCGCCACCCCGTGTGGTGTTGCATCAACACCAACCGCCCTTACTCCACCCTCGGAGCAAGGGCGGTCGGCGTTGGATGGACACGGCTGCACTTCGGGGTTGCACTACCTTTGGCTACGCCTAAGGTAGGCGTCACCTCGGATGTGCAAAATCAAAAAACTTCTTTTTTGTTTTGCACTTCGCTCGGTTTGCACTACCTTTGTAGCCGATTTTGGAGAGGTATTGCTTTTCGACTTGCAATGGCCACCTTTTCAACTGGATATACATTATTATATTAACAATAGATTTTTTAGATTTATGATCAACGCTCAAGACATTAAAAACGGTACCTGCATCCGCATGGATGGCGACCTGTACTTCTGCATCGAGTTCCTGCATGTGAAACCCGGCAAGGGCAACACCTTCATGCGCACGAAACTGAAAAATGTGGTTGATGGCCGCGTGCTGGAGCGCCGTTTCAACATCGGCGAGAAACTCGAAGACGTGCGTGTGGAACGCCGTCCCTACCAGTTCCTGTATATGGACGGACAGGATGCCATCTTCATGAACCAGGAGACCTATGAACAGATTCCCATCAGCAAGGAACTGATCACGGGAGCCGACTACATGAAAGAGAGTGACATCGTGGAAGTGGTGAGCGACGCCAGCACCGAGACTGTGCTCTTTGCGGAGATGCCCGTGAAGACCAAGCTGAAAATCACCTACACCGAGCCAGGCGTGAAGGGCGACACCGCCACCAACTCGCTCAAGCCGGCCACCGTCGAGACCGGAGCCACCGTGCGCGTGCCGCTGTTTGTGAACGAGGGCGAAATCATCGAGGTCGACACCCGCGACGGCAGTTATCAGGGTCGCGTGAGATAAGACTCTCTGCATCATCCACAATGCACAATTCCGCCGGGCCGCAAAAGCTAAACGCGGAATTGTGCATTATGCATTAAAAGATGCGGGAAAAGACGCCCTTAGAGACCTAACAAGCCTTAGAATCCCACAAGAACCAAGCTCGCTTCTATGGCAAGTCCCCCCTTTAGGAGGATTTAGGAAGCCGCGAGCTCATGACTCATCACTCCCATGAACTGCGCATTGTGCAATAAACTACGGGAGAGTTACCAGCGCTTCAGGCAGTGGCAACTCACGCCCACAGCCACCGAGCCTCTCGACGGCAGCGAGCAACACGCCTGCCTGAACTGCGGCGAGAGCTTCGATGGCCGCTACTGCCCGCGTTGCGGGCAAAAAGGCAACACCCGCCGACTCACCCTGCACAACGTGATGGCCAATGCCCTCGATGTGTGGGGCGCCGGCAATCGCAGTATGCCCCGCAACATCGTACACCTGCTGCTGCGACCGGGCTATATGATTGGCGACTACCTGCGCGGACAC
>JAFYCU010000008.1 GCA_017545095.1 Muribaculaceae bacterium
CAACATGGACGAGATCTATGACAACGAGATCTTGATTGACGTTCAAACCTTGAATATCGACTCGGCTTTGTTTACCGACATCCACAACTATGCCAAGAGCCAGGCCAAGAATCCCGACAACGAGGCCGAGGTGATGGAGGAGATCAAGAAAGAAATGTTCCTGAACGTGGAGCTTCAGGGCAAGCATCGCAACCGCCGCACCGGCTCGGGCGGCATGCTGCTGGGCACCGTGGAGAAGATTGGCGACGCCCTTAAGGGCAAGATCGACCTCAAAGAGGGCGACCGCATCGCCACGCTGGTGTCGCTGTCGCTCACCCCGGTGCGCATCGACGAAATCCTGAACATCAAGGCCGATGTGGACCAAGTCGACATCAAGGGCAAAGCCATCCTGTTCGAGAGCGGCATCTATGCCAAGATTCCCAACGACATGCCCGAGAAGCTGGCGCTGAGTGCACTCGACGTGGCCGGTGCACCCGCACAAACGGCCAAGCTGTGCCAGTATGGCCAGAACGTGGTGGTGCTGGGAGCCGGTGGCAAGAGCGGCATGCTGTGCTGCTACGAGGCCAAGAAGCGCGTGGGCGTGACCGGCAAGGTGATTGGCCTAGCCAACAGTCCCCGCTCAACGCAGCGCATCAAGGACCTGGGCTTCTGCGACGTGGTGGAGAGTGTGGCCGGCATGACCCCCGTGGAGGTCAACGAGCTGGTGAGCCGACTCACCAACGGCCAGATGGCCGACGTGACCATCAACTGCGTGAACGTGCCCGACTGCGAGATGACCGCCGTGCTGTGCACCAAGGACGATGGCATCGTGTACTTCTTCTCGATGGCCACCAGCTTCACCAAGGCCGCTCTGGGCGCCGAGGGCATCGGTGCCGACGTGAACATGATCATCGGCAACGGCTACACCAAGGGCCACGCCGAGTTCACCCTGCAGGAGCTGCGCGAATGCCCCGAGCTGCGCAAGATTTTTGAGGAATTGTACGCTTGATAAAAGTGTGGCCCACGAAATCCTCCTAAGGGGGACTTGCCTGAGCTACATGCTACAACTATGGGCTACAAGCTTTACAAGTCGACAGAATGGAAGACATGAGAACATAAGGATAGTAGATAGAAGCATACGCTTTGAAAACCTTGTGTTCTTATGTCGACCGCTGTCGAGAGCTTGTGAACTTGTGTCCTAAAATATTTTCATATTTACCAACCACTATTTTCAATGGCTGAATCAAGACGAAAACAACTGTTCCCCGACGTCACCGACGAACAGTGGAACGACTGGAAGTGGCAGGTGCGCAACCGCATCGAGACGCTGGAAGAGCTCAAGAAATATGTGCACCTCACCGCCGAGGAGGAGGAAGGTGTGAAAAAGACGCTCTCCACACTGCGCATGGCCATCACCCCCTACTACTTGAGCCTGATCAACCCCGACGATCCGCACGACCCCATCCGTCGCCAGTGCATACCCACCGGACTGGAGACCCACCAGGCCGAGGCCGACTTGCTTGACCCCCTGCATGAGGATGAGGACTCGCCCACACCGGGACTCACGCACCGCTATCCCGACCGCGTGCTGTTCCTAATCACCGACATGTGCTCGATGTACTGCCGCCACTGCACCCGCCGACGCTTTGCCGGACAAACCGACAAGGAGTGCGGCAACGACCGCATCGAGAAGGCCCTGGAGTATATCGAGAAGACCGAATGCGTGCGCGACGTGCTGCTCTCGGGCGGCGACGCACTGATGGTGGGCGACAAGAAACTGGAGTACATCATTTCGCGCCTGCGCGCCATCCCGCATGTGGAGATTGTGCGCCTGGGCACCCGCACACCGGTGGTTTGCCCGCAGCGCGTGACCCCCGAGCTGTGCGCCATGCTCAAGAAGTATCACCCCATCTGGATCAACACCCACTTCAATCACCCCAACGAGGTCACACCCGAGTCGACACGAGCCTGCGAGATGCTCGCCGATGCCGGCATTCCCCTGGGCAACCAGAGTGTGCTGCTGCGCGGTGTGAACGACTGCGTGCACGTGATGAAGCACCTGGTGCAGCAGTTGGTGAAGATTCGTGTGCGCCCCTACTACATCTACCAGTGCGACCTGTCGATGGGTCTAGAGCACTTCCGCACCCCGGTGTCGAAGGGCATCGAGATCATCGAGGGTCTGCGCGGCCACACCAGCGGCTACTGCGTGCCCACCTTTGTGGTGGATGCTCCCGGCGGCGGCGGCAAGACACCCGTGATGCCGCAGTATGTGATTTCACAGTCGCCCGGCCGCGTGGTGCTGCGCAACTTCGAGGGTGTAATCACCACCTACACCGAGCCCACCGAGTATCACAACGAGTGCCACTGCGGCGAGTGCGAGACAGCACGCACCAAGGAGCAAGTGCCCGCCGACAAGGCCGTGGACGGCGTGATCTCGCTGCTCGAGGGTGAACGCATGAACATTGAGCCTCGAGCACTCAAACGCCACGAGCGCAACGAGCGTTGAGGAATTAGCAGAAATCAGCTCGTGGCCTCCCCAAACCAGAGAACCAAGCTTGCCACTTAGCGAAGTCCCCCTTAGGGGGCCACGAGCTGAGAACTGAAAACTGAGAACTGAAAACTGCCATGTCGATCATTTCCGACATATTGAAGTACGAAAGCCTGTCGATAGTGGGGTTGGAGAAGAACACGGGCAAAACCGAGTGCCTGAAATATGTTCTCGACCGCCTGCCGCTCGACCGCAAACGCGTGGCGGTGACCTCCATCGGCATCGATGGCGAGAGCACCGACCAGGTGACGCGCACACAGAAGCCCGAGATTGTGCTTCGCGAAGGCATGTACTTCGGCACATCGGAAATGCACTACCGCCAACGACGGCTGGTGTCGGAGCTCATCGATGTGAGCGATGTCACCACCTCGCTGGGCCGCGTGGTCACCGCACGCGCACGCTCGAATGGTAAAATCCTGCTTTCAGGACCCGCCTCGGGCGTGAACCTGCAACGCTGGATGCACGAGATGCGCCGGCACGGCATTGACCTGATTGTGATTGATGGTGCACTGTCGCGACTCAGCTCCGCATCGCCAGCAGTTAGCCAGTCGATGATTCTCGCCACTGGGGCAGCCTATTCGGCCAATATGGCCACACTCGTGCAGAAAACAGCTTTTGTGGTCGAGCTAATCAACCTCGACTTGACCAGTGTGGCCAACCGCGCACTGCTCGCCCCGCTCGACAAGGGCGTGTGGTGGGTCGACCACGATGGCATGGTGCACGAAGTGAACGGCATGACATCGCTGTCGCACGACATCCACTTCGATGGCATGGACCAATGTGCCGCCCTCTATGTGGCCGGCGCGCTGGTTGACCGCTTTCTCGAGAAAGTGCGCCAAAACCAACAACTCCGACACGCCGAACTGGTGGTGCGCGACTTCACTAAGGTGTTTGTGTCGCCACAACAATTCAGGCTGTTCACCAAAATGGGCGGTCGCATGAGTGTGCTGCAAAAGAGCAAACTCATCGCCGTCACCGTCAATCCCACGTCGCCCAGCGGCTACGTGCTCGACTCCGAGCGGCTGTGCGGCACCCTGAGCGAAGCCATCGGGCTTCCAGTGTATGACCTGTTAAAGACCAAAGAATGCGTCTGAAAGAAGTGATTGACTCGCCCTGCGGCATCCGCCACATGATGGACAAGCTCGAGCTCCAATCAGGCTATGCCCGCCGATGGCTGCTGGACACCACCCTGCTCACCCGCGAGCAGGACATCCAGTCGGCCTATGCCGTGCTGCAGCGTTTTGCGCTCTTCATCGAGCAGGTCGACCACACTCACCTCAACACACTGCTGTTCAAATTGCAGTGCCTGAAAGACATCCGCACCACCATCCAAAACCTCAAGCAACGCGCCACGCTCGACGACATCGAGTTGTTTGAGGTCAAGCATCTGGCCATCCTCGCCACCGACGTGGCCGCACTGCTGCGCAACCATGGCATGGATGGTGTGGTGGCAATCCCCGACTTGAACCCTGTGATTGCGATTCTTGACCCCGACGGGATGAAAATCGCCACCTTTTATATATATGACTCCTACTGCGAGCAGCTGCGCGACCTGCGCACCCAGATGCGCCAGCATCCCGACCAGCAGGAGGAGCTGCTCGTGCATTCGAGCGAGCTGGAGCAGCGCATCCGCGACGACCTGAGCCAGCAACTACACCCCTACGCCACCGCCATCGAGCAGGCACAGCAAGCCCTGGCACAAATCGATGTGAACGTGGCTAAAGCGCGACAGATGCACGACCTGGGGCTTTGCTTCCCCACGCTCTCCGACGATGGAACCACCAGCTATCACGACATGTTCCACCCGCAGGTGAAAGAAGCCCTGGCCAATCGCGGAAAAACCTTCCAACCCGTTGACATCGCATTCGGCCTCAAGCCCACACTCATCACCGGTTCCAACATGGGCGGCAAGACGGTGGTGCTCAAGACCGTAACGCTATGCCAACTGCTCACGCAATTCATCTTCGGCATCCCCGCCTCACAGGCTCAGGTTGCCGTGAAAGACGAGATACGTTTCTGCATCGGCGACGACCAGTCGGTGGAACGCGGCCTGTCGTCGTTTGCCGCCGAGATGAAACACATCGACGCCGTTATCCAGACATCGCGCACGGGCTGCCGCCTGCTCGCGCTCATCGACGAGCCGGCACGCACCACCAACCCCGTGGAGGGCACCGCACTGGTGAGCGCCCTGCTGCGCGTGCTGGCCAACACCCACTGCACGCTGCTCATGACCACCCACTACGATGTGGAAGCCTCTCAGGCTCATTGCCTGCGTGTGAAAGGCTTAATCGATGGCTCGATGGACTACTCGCTGGTGGAGGTACACAACGGCGAGGTGCCACACGAGGCCCTGCGTATCGCCGAGAGCTTGGGCATCGACAGCCAATGGCTCGACCAAGCGAAAGCCATACTGAGCCCCAATCATCAACAAACGACTTAACAACTATTACTATATAATATGCAAAAGAGCAAATTAGGATTAGATTTTGAAAAAGTAGAGTACGCTCGTAGCCTGGCCAAAGGCATCGCCGAGGACGTGCAAGCCTTTGTGGAACAATACACCACAGTGGCTGTTGAGCGCACGCTATGCCGCTTGATGGGCATCGACGGCGTGGACGACAACGATGTGCCACTGCCCAACGTGGTCGTGGAAGCCATCAACGACAAGGGCGTGCTGGGCGAGGGAGCGCTGTTCTTCATCGCCAACGCAATGATTCGCACCAAGCTGCAGCCTCAGGAGATTGCCGAGCAGGTGGCCCGTGGCGAACTCGACATCACCCAGGTGGTGACCCGCGACCAGCAACAGATTGCCGCCGCCCTGCAACCCGTGATCGACGAGAGCATGACGCGCATCCGCACTCGCCGCGCACGGCGCGAGCATTACCTCGAAACCATTGGCGAGGGTCCCAAGCCCTACCTCTACATCATCGTGGCCACCGGCAACATCTACGAGGACGTTGTGCAGGCCCAGGCCGGTGCACGCCAGGGTGCCGATGTGATTGCCGTGATTCGCACCACGGGGCAGAGTCTGCTCGACTATGTGCCCTACGGAGCCACCACCGAGGGCTTCGGCGGCACGTTTGCCACACAGGAGAACTTCCGCATCATGCGCAAAGCCCTCGACGAGGTGGGCGAAGAGCAGGGACGCTACATTCGCCTGTGCAACTACTGCTCGGGACTGTGCATGCCCGAAATCGCCATCATGGGAGCTTTCGAGGGCCTGGACGTGATGCTCAACGATGCCCTCTACGGCATCCTGTTCCGCGACATCAACATGCAGCGCACACTCATCGACCAGTATATGAGCCGCATCATCAACGGCTTTGCCGGTGTAATCATCAATACCGGCGAGGACAACTACCTCACCACTGCCGATGCCGTAGAGGCTGCACACACCGTGCTGGCCAGCGACCTCATCAACGAGCAGCTGGCCCTGATGGCCGGACTGCGCGAAGAGCAGATGGGACTGGGACATGCCTTTGAGATGGACCCGATGCTCGAAAACGGCTTCCTGCTCGAGCTGGCACAGGCACAGATGACGCGCGAAATCTTCCCCAAGGCCACGCTCAAGTATATGCCACCCACCAAGTTCATGACCGGCAACATCTTCCGTGGCCACATCCAGGACGCACTGTTCAACATCATCGGCATCTGGACCCACCAGGGCATCCAGCTCCTGGGAATGCCCACCGAGGCCATCCACACCCCGTTCATGAGCGACCGCTACCTCTCGATCGAAAACGCCAAATACATCTTCAACAACATGAAGAGCATTGGCGAGGAGATGGAGTTTGCCGAAGGAGGCATCTGCCGCCGACGCGCGCAGGAAGTGCTGGGCAACACCATCAAGCTGCTGGAGGAAATCACCAAGGAGGGCCTGTTCACCGCTCTGGAGAAAGGCATCTTCGGTGATGTGAAGCGGCCCAAGAACGGCGGAAAGGGTCTGGCAGGCGTGACCATGAAGGGAGAGAACTACCTCAACCCATTTATTGAGTTAATGAAAGGCAAACGATAAAAACAAGTCTTCAGTTGTCGGTTTTCAGTTCTCAGCGCCATCCTCAAGAACTGACTACTGATGACAGATAACTGAAAACTGAAAACAGATAACAGCTATGAGCGAAGGACTATACTCGATGGAAGCTAAGGATTTCGACAAAACCTTAGACTTCACCAAGATAAAGCCATATGGCGACACGATGAACGACGGCAAGGTGCAACTGAGTTTCACGCTGCCCGTGCCCGTGGGAGCCGAAGCGGTGGAGGCCGCCAAGCAACTGCTACGCAAGATGGGCCTCGAAAACCCCAGCGTGGTGTTCTATCAGGAACTCACACCAGGCTTCACTTTCTTCAACTGCTACGGCAGCTGCACACACACCGTGGACTACTCCACCATCTACGTGCCCAAGGTGGAGAGCAACACGATGGACATGTATGAGACCGACGAGTACATCAAGGAACACCTGGGCCGCAAGATTGTGATTGTGGGGGCCTCCACCGGCACCGATGCACACACCGTGGGCATCGACGCCATCATGAACATGAAAGGCTATGCCGGACATTACGGACTGGAGCGTTACGAGATGATCGAGGCCTACAACCTGGGGTCGCAAGTGCCCAACGAGGAGTTTATCGCCCGTGGCATCGAGCTGCATGCCGACGCACTCATCATCTCGCAGACCGTGACACAAAAAGACGTGCACATCCACAACATGACCAACTTCATCGAGCTGATGGAGGCCGAGGGACTGCGCGACAAGATGATTTGCTGCTGCGGCGGTGCTCGTGTAACCCACGAGCTGGCCAAGGAGCTGGGCTTCGATGCAGGCTTTGGCATGAACACCTACGCCGACGACGTGGCATCGTTTGTCGTGCAAGAAATGGTGAAACGCGGCATGAAATAAGCCATGCGCTGCCCAATCCCATAAACAGAACAAGTACAAACATTACACATACAATTAATCACATAAAGCATATCAATATGGAAAAAAGCGAAATGCGTGCAGTTATCGCCAAGCGAGCTGCCAAGGAGCTTCACGACGGTGATGTTGTGAACCTGGGTATTGGAATCCCCACGATGATTCCCAACTTCCTGCCCGAGGGCGTGTCGGTGACGTTGCAGACCGAGAACGGTGCCATGGGCATGGGTCCCACGCCTGCCGAGGGCGAGGAGGACAAGAACCTGATCAACGCTGGCGGCGGTGCCATCACCCTGGAGCCGGGTGCCTGCACGTTCGACTCGGCCACTTCGTTTGCCATCATCCGTGGCGGCCATGTGAACGTGTCGTTCCTCGGAGCCTTGCAGGTTGACGAAAAGGGCAATCTGGCCAACTGGATCATCCCAGGTAAGATGGCCCCCGGCATGGGCGGAGCCATGGACCTGGTGGTGGGCGCCAAGCGCGTGATCCTCACCATGGAGCACACCCAGAAAGGTGCCCCAAAGATTCTCAAGGAGTGCACGCTGCCCCTCACGGCTGCCGGACAGGTGAACATGATCATCACCGAGATGGGTGTGATGGACATCACCCCCGAGGGCATTGTGCTGCGCGAGATTCACCCCGAGTTCACCGTGGAGCAGGTGCAGGCTGCCACCGATGCCAAACTCATCATCGCCCCCGACCTGAAACCGATGGACGTGTAATCAAGTTGTCTGTTATCAGTTGCCAGACTGATAACTGAATACTGATAACTGAAAGCCGAATACTGCAATGGAATACAATTTCCTCAAGATTGAGCAGCGGGGAGCCATCACCGTGATGATGGTGTCGGCTCCCAAGACGCTTAACGCACTCAACTCCAGCATTCTTAAGGAGATAAGCCATTTTGTTGGGAACCTCAACACCACTGTTACCCGCGTACTCATCATCACTGGCGACGGCGAGAAGTCGTTCGTAGCTGGAGCCGACATCAGTGAGATGGCACATCTGGGCGAGGCCGAGGGTCGCGCATTTGGTGTGCTGGGTGCTCAGGTGTTCCGTGCCATCGAGCAACTACCCATTCCAGTGATTGCCGCCGTGAACGGCTTTGCGCTGGGTGGCGGCTGCGAGCTAGCCATGGCCTGCGACTTTCGCATCGCCTCGAACAAGGCCAAGTTTGGCCAGCCTGAAGTGGGTCTGGGCATCATCCCAGGGTTCTCGGGCACAGTGCGCCTGCCGCGATTAGTGGGACAAGGCATGGCAAAGGAGATGATCTACACCGGCCGTGTGGTGCGTGCCGACGAGGCACTGCGCATCGGTCTTGTGAATGCCATCTACGAGCCCGAAGAGCTGATGGACAAAGCCATCGAGCTGGCCGAGACCATGCTGCGCAATGCGCCGCTGGCCATCCAAGCGGCCAAGCAGAGCATCAGCCAGGGCTACGACCTCGATGTGGAGGCCGCCATCGCCTTGGAGAACGACCTTTTCGGCCACTGCTTCACCACGCAGGACCAGAAAGACGGTATGGCTGCATTCCTCGAAAAACGGAAACCAACGTTCAATGGGAAATAAAGCCACATTCAACCCCTTGCCCCCATTGGTTCACTTCGACCTATTGGGACAAGCATCCTCAAAAAACTCATTACATTAACCATAAAACGAAACATCATGAAGATTTGTGTTATTGGAACCGGAACAATGGCCAAAGGCATTGTCAAGGCGTTTGCTGCCAAGATGCCCGTGGTCATGAAGAGCCGCGCACAGGCCAGCCTCGACAAGGCCATGGCCTCGATCAACAAGGGCTACGCCAAGCTTGTTGAGAAAGAGAAAATCACCCAAGAGGCTATGGACGCCATGCTGGCCAACATCAGCACCACGACCGACTATGCCACCTTTGCCGACGCCGACCTCGTGATCGAGGCCGCTGTGGAGGATATGCAGCTGAAGAAGGACGTGTTTGCCGAGCTGGACAAGATTTGCAAGCCCGAAGCCATCTTCGCCACCAACTCTTCATCGCTGTCGATCACCGAGATTGCCGCCAGCACGGCTCGTCCCGACAAGTTTATCGGCATGCACTTCTTCAACCCCGCCGACCGCATGGCCCTCATCGAGGTGATCAAGGGTCAGCTCACCAGCGAGGAGACCGCCAACACCATCATCGACCTGAGCAAGAGCATCGACAAGGAGCCGGTGCTGGTCAACGAGGCACCGGGCTTTGTGGTGAACCGCATCCTCATCCCCATGATCAACGAAGCTGTAGGCATCCTGGCCGACGGCATTGCCAGCGCCGAGGACATCGACAAGTGCATGATGCTGGGAGCCAACCACCGCATGGGTCCGCTCGCGCTGGCCGACCTTATCGGCAACGATGTGAACCTGGCCATCATGGAGGTGCTCTACAACGAATTTGGCGATCCCAAGTATCGTCCTCACCCGCTGCTGCGCAAGATGGTGCGCGCCGGACTGCTCGGACGCAAAACCGGCAAGGGATTTTATCAGTATTAATAAGAAGCGAGATGCAAGATGCAAGACGCAAGACACCACGAGGCTTGCTAATATCAGCTTGAATCTTGCATCTTGAATCTCGCATCAAAACCAAATAATATGGATTTTAGCTATTCAAAAACAGAACAACTGTTCCTGCAGATGATTCGCTCGTTTGCCGAGAATGAGGTGAAGCCTTTGGCAGCCGAGGTCGATGAGCAGGAGCGTTTCCCCCTCGAAACGGTAGAAAAGATGGGCCGTCTGGGCATCATGGGCATTCCCGTGCCCAAGCAGTATGGCGGCGCCGGTGGCACCGTGCAGATGTACATCATGGCCGTTGAGGAGCTTTCGCGCGTGTGCGCCACCACGGGTGTGGTGCTCTCGGCACACACCTCGCTGTGCATGGCCCCCATCATGGAGCACGGCACCGAAGAGCAAAAGATGAAATACCTGCCCAAGCTGGCCTCGGGCGAGTGGATTGGTGCTTTCGGCCTCACCGAGCCTAATGCCGGCACCGATGCCGCCATGCAGCAAACCACGGCCGTGGACGCCGGTGACCACTGGGTGCTCAACGGAAGCAAGATTTTCATCACCAATGCTTCCTATGCACATGTGTTCATCGTCATGGCCATGACCGACAAGTCGAAAGGCACCAAAGGCATCTCGGCATTCATCGTCGAGAAAGGCATGCCGGGCTTCTCGATTGGCAAGAAGGAGCTGAAGATGGGTATCCGTGGCAGTGCCACTTGCGAGCTGATTTTCGAAAACTGCATCGTTCCCAAGGAGAACCTACTGGGAGCTGCCGGCAAGGGCTTCAGCATTGCCATGAAGACCCTCGACGGCGGCCGCATCGGCATCGCCTCGCAGGCACTAGGCATCGCTCAGGGAGCCATCGACGAGACGGTGAAGTACACCAAGGAGCGCAAGCAGTTCGGCCGCGCCATTGCCAAGTTCCAGAACACCCAGTTCCAGATGGCCGACCTCAAGACCAAGGTCGAGGCTGCCCGACTGCTCGTGCGCAGCGCAGCATGGAAGAAGGACAACGGCCTGCCCTACTCGGCCGATGCCGCCATGGCCAAGCTCTTTGCAGCCGAAACGGCCATGGAAGTCACCACCAAGGCTGTGCAGTTCCACGGCGGGTATGGCTACACCCGTGAGTATCCCGTGGAGCGCATGATGCGCGACGCCAAGATTACCGAGATCTACGAAGGCACCTCCGAGGTGCAGCGCATGGTGATTGCCGGACATTTGTTTAAGTAAATTAAGATGCGAGACGCGAGATGCGAGATGTGAGACGCGAGACAATCTTGAATCTCGAATCTCGAATCTTGAATCTCGAATCACATAATCAAAGGAAAGAATATGAATATCATAGTATGTATCAAACAAGTGCCCGACACTACCGAAATCAAGATCGACCCTGTGAAGGGCACGCTGATTCGCGAGGGTGTACCGAGCATTATGAATCCCGACGACAAGGGAGCCTTGGAGCTGGCCCTGCAACTCAAGGACCAGTTCGGAGCACATGTCACCGTTATTTCGATGGGTCCGCCGCAGGCCGATGTCATGCTTCGTGAGGCATTTGCCATGGGTGCCGACCGTGCCATCCTGCTCAGCGACCGCAAGTTTGCCGGTGCCGACACGCTGGCCACCAGCTATGCCCTTTCGGGCTTGTGCCGCATGCTCGACTACGACCTGATTATCGCCGGCCGCCAGGCCATCGACGGCGACACCGCACAAGTGGGTCCCGAGCTCGCCGAGCATCTGGGACTTCCGCAAATCACCTATGTGGCCGACATCAAACGCCTCGACAACGGCAACCTGCTCGTGCACAAGGAAAACGAAGATAGTGTGCAAGTGCTGGAGGTGGAAGGCAAGTGCCTGCTCACCGTGCTCGCTTCGGCTGTCGAGCCGCGCTACATGAGCGTGAGCGGCATCATCGAGGCCTACGACAAGGAAGTGGAAGTGTGGAGCGCCGACAAAATTGACGTCGACGAGAACCTGCTCGGACTCAAAGGCTCGCCCACCAAGGTGTTCCAGTCGTTCCCCAAGGCACTCAAGGCCCCCGGCGAGGTGCACGAGGTGAGCGATGAGGAAGCGGTCGAACTCATTGTGAGCAAACTGAAAGAGAAACATATCATTTAAGATGCGAGACGCGAGATGCGAGACGCGAGACGCAAGATGCGAGACGCATGAATCTCGAATCTTGAATCTCGAATCTCGAATCTTGAATCTCGAATCCTAACACAATAGCTATGGATAAGAAAGATTATAAGAACGTATTCGTATTTGCTGAGCAGCGCGAAGGGGTGATTCAGCCCGTGGCCTATGAGCTTTTAGGCAAAGCTCGCGACTTGGCCGAAGCCCTTGGCGAAAAGGTTGTGGCTCTGCTGCTGGGCAGCGGGGTCAAGAACCAGGCTCAGACCCTGATTGAGCAGGGTGCCGACGAGGTGATTGTGGCCGATGTGCCCGAACTGGAGCACTACCTGAGTGAGCAGTACTCGCAGGTGATGTCGCAAATCATCAACGAGCGCAAGCCCAACATCGTGCTCTATGGTGCCACAACCATTGGCCGCGACATGGCTCCGCGTCTGGCCTCGCGACTCAAAGCCGGGCTCACCGCCGACTGCACCAAGCTCGAGATTGTCGCCGATGACCAGGGCGATGTGAACCTGCACTCCACGCGACCCGCCTTTGGCGGCAACCTCATGGCCACCATCGTGTGCCCCAACACGCGGCCGCAAATGAGCACCGTGCGCCCCGGCGTGATGCAGAAGATGGAACGACAGCCGGGACGCTCCGGCGTGGTGACCGAGTTCACTCCCAAGTTCGACACCTCGAAGTTCAAAGTGCGCCTGGTCGAGACCATCAAGGCCGACAAGAATGTGGCCGACATCAGCGAGGCCAAGATTCTCGTGTCGGGCGGACGCGGTGTGCACGACAAGGAAGGTTTCGACAAGCTCCAGTCGCTGGCTGGCGTGCTTGGCGGACAAGTGGCCTCGTCGCGCGCCATGGTCGACAACGGTGTGATGCCACACGAGTGCCAGGTGGGTCAGACGGGCAAGACCGTGCGTCCCAACCTCTACATCGCTTGCGGCATCAGCGGTGCCATCCAGCATCTGGCCGGCATGGAGGAGAGCGACCTGATCATCGCCATCAACAAGGACAAGTATGCCCCCATCTTCAGCGTTGCCGACCTGGGCATCGTGGGCGACCTGCACCGCATCGTGCCCATGCTCACCGAGCGACTGAAGAAAGAGATGGAGTGACACGCGTTAACCCACTCACACACACCTAAAAGTTCAGGGGGACATTTTTCGAAAAATGTCCCCCTGAACTTTTGTTTCCACTGCCTGGAGCCGCCTACTTGAACGCGACCGGCACACCAATGGCGGCATCGGGTGCCTGGATGTGGAGCATGGCGCACACGGTGGGAGCGATATCGGTCATGTGGGTGAGCTGCGTAGTCTCGCCCACCGGCACATGCCAGCCGTAGAACAACAAGGGGATATGGGAGTCGCTCTGGCTCCAGGAGCCATGGTTGGACCCACATTTGTCGCCATCCCAACTTGCATAATGGCCCGTGACGGGCAAGACAAAAATCTCGCCGCTGCGCTTGGCATGCCACCCGAGCATGATGCGTTCGCGCACAAAAGCCGGTATGGGGGCCTGCGCGGCACGTTCACAGTCCACGGCCCACATCACCCCGCGCGGCTGCGACAAGGCCTGCACGGCGGCGGCTTTCACTGCCTCGCGGTCAAGGCCCGCTCGGGTTATAAGTTCGTTGTTGAGATAGAAGGTGTATTCCATCTCGTCTTTGATCAGGTTTTCGAGTCCGAAACGCGCCTGCAATTCTCGATTGGCCGCCTCGCGTGCCTTGCCGCTATCCCATCGCCCCGAGGTGATGTGCATCTGCTGCATGTGCGGCTCGCTGTAGGTGCCGCCATGGTCGGCAGTGAGGAAGAGCAGGTAACCGTCCTTACCCACCTGCCGGTCGAGCGCATCGAGCAGGCGCGCCAAGTCGCGGTCAAGCTGCTCATACACCGAGTCGACGCGCTGAGAGCGGACGCCATAGGTGTGCGCAGCGGCGTCGGTGGTGGAGATGCTCACAGCGAGCAGGTCGGTAACACCGTCACGCCCCAGAGGCTCGTTTTGCAAAGCGGCAATGGCCAAATCGATGGTGGCCGTGACCCCTATGGGTTGCCGCCACACATCGTCGGCAAGCAGGGCGGCATGGCTGCGGTTGAAATCCTTCACCCATGAAGGCAATGACGTTCGGTAGTAGGTGCTGGTGATAAACTGATGGGTTGAATTGTCGTACCAATAGGCGCCATCGGCGCCATGTCCGGCGGGCAGGATGGCTGCGCGGTCCTTGAGCGAGAGGCCAATCACGTGCGCCTGCCCATCGGTGGCGAGTTTGAGCTGGTCGCCCAGCGTGGTCACCAGCAGGTTGCGCGGCGAACGCAGCCCAGCCTTGCCCGTGGTGCCCACACCCTGCACCGTGGTGTCCTCCACACTCGACACCGAGCGGCCATCGAGCATGTAGTTGTTGCCCGCAATGCCATGAAAAGCCGGTGTAGAGCCGGTGTAGATGCTGGCATGACCACAAGCCGTCACGGTGGGCACATAGTCGATGAGGGTGTTGGCGCAACTATAACCATTGCTCAGCAGCCGGTTAAATCCCCCATCGCCCCAACGGTGCGACGTCGTGTAAAGGTAGTCCCAGCGCATCTGGTCCACAACAATGCCCACAACCAGTTTGGGCCGGCTCACCTGAGCCGATGCGGCCACAGCCGCAACAATAGATAATGCCACAAAGGCGATGATGGAGTGTCGAGTCATGAGTGATGAGTTTTTTATAAACAAGTAAACAGGCCTCATGGCCTCCCCTAACCCCTCCAGGAGGGGGATTGGTTCTTGTTTCGGTCATCAGCTGCACCATGGTGCGGCTCTACTTGTTACTTATTGCTTATAACTTGTTACTTATTCACTTCTTCTATTTTTTTGGTGGTTTCGCGCTCGATGAGTTGAGTTTTGACGATTCGCTTCACGGCATGGTCGCGCGGTAGCGTGCCCTCCACGATTCCAATCAATATCTCGGCAGCCTGCTGGCCCACGGCCAGTCCGTTCTGCTCCACACTGGTGAGCGAGGGGTCGCACGTCTGGGCATAGGTGCTGTTGGTGAACCCACACACACTCACATCCTCGGGTATTCTCAGTCCCCGCTTCTTCACCACATACAGCACCCCGATAGCCGTGTCGTCGTTCACAGCGAAAAACGCATCGGGCCTCGGGTCCATGTCGAGCATCTCGGGCGTAACGGCCTCGGCCTGCTCGCGCGTCTCGCACAGGCGCACCAGGCTTTCGTCGAGCTTCAGACCATGCTGATAGAGCGCATCCTTGTAGCCGTTGTAGCGGTTGATGGCGATTTCCATGGTTGGGGAGGCTCCGTAGAACACGATGCGCCGGCAACCGCCCTCGATGAGCCGCGAAACGGCCTTGAAAGTGCCCATATAGTCGTCCACCACCACACGGCTGGCGTTGATGGCGGGGCAAATGCGGTCGTAGAACACCAATGGCACGCGCTGTTCGTCGAGGCGCACAAAGTGGGTGTAATCGACCGTCTCCTTGGCATGCGAGGCAATGATGCCGCACACCTTGTTCTTATAGAATGCCTCGCATATCTCCACCTCGTGCTGCTGGCTCTCGTGGCTGGCAGCCACAATGATGCGGTAGCCGTGCTTATAGGCCTCGGCCTCGATGCCCGCAAGCACGGTGGCAAAGTAGTAGTGCACAAATTCGGGCACAATCACGCCAATCACCTTGGGTGGTGACTTGCGACTGTTGCGCAACTGCTCGGCAATGGCGTTGGGCATATAGTTGTGCTCACGGGCAAACGCCTGAATCATCTCGCGGCGCTCGCGGCTGATGCTCGGGCTGTCCTTCAACGCCCGCGACACGGTGGCTACCGACACCCCAAGCTGGAGCGCGATATCCTTCATGGTCATCTGCGTGTTGTCGTCCATAGCAAATGTTGGGTTTTGGCTTTGATGTGGCAAAGTTACTACAATGATTCCAAAGACGCAAACGATTGCACATTATTACCACATTATTTAACTAAAAAATCGTTTCGCGAGTGCTGCCAAAAAATTAATTTTGTCACATTGAATTAATGTGCCATATTGTGCAGCAATCGTGCGCATTGTGGATGGTATTAGTCAATAACATATGGGTTAACGAACTAATTATCAATAACATAACTTTAACTTAAAATGTAATGATGAAGCACGTTTACCTCAGAATTCCCGCAAGGATTCTAACCCTGGCGATGGGCTTACTCCTGTCGCTGGGTGCCTATGCGCAGATCACTGTGCAAGGCCTTGTGAAAGATGCGACGGGCGAAGGCGTCATCGGAGCATCAGTGCGTGTGGTGGGAACCACACAAGGCACGGTGACCGACTTTGACGGTAACTTCACCCTGGAGAATGTGGCTCGCGGAGCCAAACTGCTGATCACCTCGATTGGTTACAAGGACCAGGAAGTGGTGGCCAGCGAGAACATGGTGATCACCCTTGAGGACAACACTACCACGCTCAACGAGCTGGTGGTGATTGGCTACGGCGTGGCTCGCAAGAGCGACTTGACCGGTTCGGTGACCGCTCTGAAACCTGATGCAAAGAACA
>JAFYCU010000050.1 GCA_017545095.1 Muribaculaceae bacterium
GGCCGGCAGCATGACCAACTGGGCCACCGACAAGGAGGCCATGACGCTTGACGAGCAGACGGGCAAGTTCTCTATTACCCGCCAGATGGAGGCCGGTGCTGAGTTCAAGTTCATCGACCAGGACGGCGCGTGGATTGGCGGCGATGCCGATGGCAACTTCGTTGTCCAACGCGACCAGGTGGTGAATGGCACCGAGCTGACCTTGCTGCTCAACGCCGGCAACAACTTCCAAATCCCTGTGGCTGGCACGTGGACACTCACTGTTGACAAACAGACGATGAAGCTGGTGGTTTCCGGCAATTGGCCCGCACCCAAATACGCTGTGGTTGTGGCCGAGTGTGACCATGGCACTGTGGATGTCGATAAGGAAGAGGCCGAGGAGGGCGAGACCGTGACCATCACCCCGACCCCCGACCCCGGCTGCGAGCTGACGAGCCTGGAGGTCATCGTTGGAGCCAACACGCCCGTCGAGACCTACTACGACAACGAGACAGAGCAATTCACCTTCGAGATGCCCGCCGAGAGCGTGAGTGTCGTCGCCGTGTTTGACTACACCGTCGACGCCATCACGCTGGCACAGGCACTGACCCAGCCCGAGGGCACCGAGGTGCGCATCAGCGACGAGTTACTCATCGCCACCGTCGAGCCCGACGGTGTTGCCATCCTCACCGATAACAACGGCAACTGGATTGCTTCGCAGTTCGACAACGACGTTATCAACGCACTGGTGAACTTGACCCCTCCCGCCATGAGCATCAAGGCTGGCTCCTTGCAGGGTGTCATCACCAACACCGACACCAACCCCGAGCTTGAGCTTTCCTTCGCTCCCGAGGCTGGCGAGAGTTTTGTGGACTACACGCCGATGAACATCGACCTGACTCAGCCCATCGATGTGCCGGGCAACTGCATTGCCACCGTGAGCGGCTACTATGCCGACGGCAAGCTGCGCGCCTATTCCAACATCGAGGATCCTGGCCAGATGCTTACCATCGACAACACCTATGTGGGCAGCGAACTCGACGATACTAGGTATGTCAACCACAAGGTAAGCCTGAAGGTGATTGTGAAGTTGAACAGTGCCTGGGAACCCAATGAGCCTGCTGGTGACGCACCGCGTCGAGTACACAAGGACGATGGCAACAGCGCGAGCAACTACACCATCGTGCCCCTCACTGGTTCGGTGGGCGACGACATCGTCACCGGCGTGGAAGACCTGCGCATGGCCGAGACCGGCACTGTGACCTATGTGAACGTCATGGGCCAGACCAGCAACCGTCCGTTCAACGGCGTGAACATCGTTGTCAACGCCGACGGCACCGTCACCAAGGTTGTGAAATAAGATGCGAGAAGCAAGATGCGAGACTCAAGCCTCTTGGCCTCCCCAAACCCCTCCTGAAGGAGAGGCTCGCCGAGGCTAAGGATTCTAGAAAATCTGGTTAATCTAGAAGCTCTAGAAACTCTAGAGAATATAGGATTGAGGCTTAAGACAGCAAGGAACAGTCATTACGATTGTCCCTTGCCGTCTTTTTTCCCGAAAACATGCTGCCGCCTGTAGAGCCGCACCCTGGTGCGGCTCCCCCGCTGCGTTTCACCATGCTGTGAAACATCGCCCCACATTCGGCCATCAGCCGCACCGTGGAGAGGCCCCCATGGGGTTTGATTCGGCCATCAGCCTCCCAGGGTGCGGCTCTACAGGTTTCGGTTTTTTACATGCCTTTCTTTGTTGCCGTTTTGCGCCGTGGTCTTTCAAATCGTCATTTTTTAGCGCAAAAATTTGTGAATTTCAATAATTTGCACTATCTTTGCCGCCAATTTGTAGCGCGGCCTTGTTCGTGTAAAGAAATCTGAATTGAAACCAACCAATTATATAACCAAATTAATAACCAATTTTTTTCAGTTATGAAAAAGAAACTTTTACTTCTTGCGGCACTGTTGACCAGTATGGGCTTCAGCGCCACAGCCGCTGTGGGCGACACGTTCTCGGCCAACGGCTACAACTTCAAGGTCGTCGCCGAGGGCGAGGTCAACGAGGTGGAGTTCGCTCCGCGTGAGGGCGGCTCCTACAACGTGTCGACAACGAGCGCGTTGGTAGGCCTCACCACTGCCACCAATGGCGACATCACCTACAACGTCGTGGGTGTCGGCCCGTTTGCGTTCCAGAACGCACAGTTTGTGGCCAACGGCAACACCAACTTCCCGCCCACCATCCGCTATGTGAGCGACTTCGCTTTCAAGGGCGTGAAGAGCGGCTCGAGCGAGTCGCGCGGCAGCATACGCTTCTATGGCAACGCATTGCGCTATATCTCGAGCAAGGCCTTTGTCGACAATAAGATACAAGGCTCGATTCTCATCACTAGCGGTGATGCCGAGAACGGCTTTATCCAGCTGGGTAACGATGCCACCTCGGCCTACACCACCGGCACGATGTGGCTGGCCGCCGAACATGGCACCAAATACATCGCCTTCCCCAATACTTTCCCCGCAGGCACCAGCAATGGCTGGGCTCCCGCCTACAAGGTGAAAATCAACGAGGAAATCAAGACCATCGGTGCTTATGCCATGATGAACTGCACCAACTACAAGCAGATTGATCTGGCCAATGTGGAGGTGATTGACACGGCTGCGTTTATGAACACGGCCCTCAACACCATCACTTTCCCGGCCAGCATCACCCATGTGGCCGCCGATGCCTTTGAGGGCAACACCACCCTTACCCGCGTGACGGTGAACTGCGGCTACGAAGCCGTGAAGGACATGGTGTTCGACGATGTTGTCTATAACCGCATCCGTCAGAGCGGCGACATCCATGTGCCCGATTCCCTCCTCGAGACCTTCAAGGCCGACCCGAACTGGGGCAAGTTCTGGCCTCCGAAGATGTACATCGCTGGTGACTTCACCAACTGGCAGGACGGCAAGCTCGAGATGGCCGAGGACGGCGGTGTCTACACCATCACCGTGAACGGTATCACCGATGGCCAGGAGTTCAAGTTCATCCAGGGCGACGGCGACAACGCTGTGTGGTATGGTGGCGGCTCCGAGACCACGCCCTACTATGTACACGCCGACTGGTGCACCGACATCGAGCTGGTTGCCGAGGGTGGCGTGAACTTCGCCATCGTTGGCGGCGGCGACCTCACCTTCACCATCGATGCCAACAAGAAGCTCACTGTCACCGGCTGGCCGGAGCCTGCCAACGAGCTTTACCTGGCTGGCAGTATGACCAACTGGGAAGAGGGCAAGGAAGCCATGACGCTCGACGAGGAGACTGGTAAGTTCACCATCACCAAGCAGAGGGAGGCTGGTGCCGAGTTCAAGTTCATCGACCAGGACGGCGCATGGATTGGCGGCGAAGCCGACGGCAACTTCATTGTGCAGCGCGAGCAGGTGGCCGAGGGCACCGAGTTGAGCCTGCTGCTCAACGGCGGCAACAACTTCGAGATTCCCGTGGCCGGCACCTGGACGCTCACCGTCGACAAGGAGACCATGAAGCTGGTCATCGCAGGTGAATGGCCTGTTGTTACACTGGCTGGCGACCTCAACGGCGACGGCTGGGTGGATGTGGAAGACGTGAACATGCTCATCAACATCGTGCTCGGCGAGCTGCCCGAAACCAGCGGGGCCGACCTCACCGGCGACGGCGCAGCCGACGTCGCCGACGTGAACGCACTCATCAACCTCGTGCTGAACTGATGAGAGGCTTTGGACTCTAGAAAAACTAGAAAAACCAGAAAAACCAGAAAAACTAGATAATCTAGTCAATCTAGAAACTCTAGTCAAACTAGTCAAACTAGTCAAACTAGTCAATCTAGAAAGTCTAGAAACGCTAGAAACACAGCAAGAGGCAACTCGGAAAGAGCTGCCTCTTGCTGTTAAATGTTGTTATGGCCGCTTGATTGCTTGCACATCTTAATTATTCTTGCTATCTTTGCGGCTGTTTGATATGACTTTTTACTAACTTAAATGCAAAAAGCTATGAAGCGATTAGTACTATCGATGTTGGCGCTGCTCTGCGTGATTGGCGCCTGGGCTTGGAAGCCCACCTTTATCGGCCACCGGGGCAGTTACCGGGGCGTGATGAACACCGTGGAGTCCTACACCAATGGCGTGGACTACTATGGTTACCAAGGACTGGAGTGTGACGTGCGCGTCACGCTCGATGGCTACTATGTCATCAGCCACGACGAAACCACCAACGCCGTGGGCGGCAACCTCACCGTGGCCAACGCCACGCTGGAGCAGCTGCAAGCCGAGGAGTACACGCAAACGCGTGGCGGCGTCACCTACACCGGCCACATCTGCACCGTGGCCGAGTATCTCGACATCTGCAAGGAGAAAAACGTGATTCCCGTCATCGAGCTGAAGTGGACCACGGGTATCAACAACAACGACATGAGCAAGTTCCCCGGTCTGGCCGCACTCATCGAGGAGAAAGGGCTTACCGACAAAGCCTACATCCTCACCTCCATGAAAAGCTCGCTGGAGTATGTGCGTCGCAACTTTCCCAACCTCAAGTGCCAGTTCTTGTGCAACAGCAACTGGGAGTCCAATTTCGACTGGATTGTGCAGTGGAACCTGATGCCGAGCATCGAGGCTGGCTGCTTCGACAAATATACCGTGAAGCGCTTCCACGACAAGGGTCTGGAGGTGGCTGTGTGGACTGTGAACTCGCAGGCCAACTACAAGCTCTACGGCGACATGGGCGTGTCAATGATGACCTGCGACTACCTCATGCCCAGCGATATGCCCAACCTGGCCGACATCGACTGGGATGCCATCGTGGAGCCGCTCGGCGCACTCAGCATCAACGTCGACACGCTGTTTGCCTACACGCGTAACCGCGGCAATCTGCCCGTGGACTTCCCCTCGGCGCTCGACACCGAGACCTCGCCCTACAAGTCGGCCCAGCAGGCCGCCATCACGCCCGACGGCGTGTTCTATGCCAACAACTACACCACCAGCAAGCTGGTCATCCTCAGTCCCGACGGCACGCTCAGCGAGGCTCCGGGCACCAGCAGCCACGGCATCTGCTTCGACACGGCAGGCAACCTGATCCAGCGCAGCGACGGTGTCACTAGGACTCCCAGCAAAATCATCATCTATCCTGGCGGTGACATCACTGCCACGCCCATCGAAGTGGAGATTGAGACACTGGAGAATGGTCAGACCAACTTCATCAGCGCTGTTGGCGACGTGATGAGTCCGGAGGGCGGTGTTGTCTATCATTTCCAGAACGGACTGAGCTACATCACCTTGCTCAACTTCGCCAACGGTGAGTTCTTGGATGCCGAGGCCACCAATACCGTCTCTTTTCCAGGTAGCACTGCAGGCGTGGTTTACCCCATCGATGACAACCCCTTCCACTTCATTTACCAAGTGCGCAACCAGGGTTACTACCTGTTTGACCAGAGCGATAAGGGCAAGTACATCACCGGCTCGCTCAACACCACGGTGCCCAACAGCAACTCGTCGGTGGGTGGCGCATTCTTCAAACTCGACGGACACGACATGTTCCTCTACACTAGCGGTTCGAACTACAACGGCGGTTTCACCATTCGCGACATGACTGCCAATGCCGAGCCTTTGGCCACCATCCCGCCCATGGGCAGCGGTGGTTATTACGCCAACCCGTCGTGCGGCTCGTTTTTCCGCGTGGTGCCCATCAACGACAAGGGCGTGATTGTGTATGACTACACCATGGGCAACGGCTATGGCGCCTATAAGGTTTATACCAACGACTATGTCCCCAACATCGTGACTGTGGCTCAGGCCGGTAACGGTGCTGTAGAACTCTTTGAGCGTGGTAATGCCATCGAGAGTGGTGCCGAAGTGCGTATGGGCAACGAGGTAACCGTGGTGCTCACTCCCGACGAGGGTTTCGTGGTGGAAAGCTTCTCCATCCAGACGGCCTCGGGCAGTGAGCCGGAGGGCCTGCCGCGCCGCGCCACCGTGCCGGTGACCGAGGGCAACGAGGAGAACACCTACACCTTTGAGATGCCGGGCGAACCCGTCACCGTCAACGTCACCTTCAGTGCCGTCACCGCCATCAGCGATGTGAAGGCTGCCGAGGCTAAGGTCACCTATGTCAACGCCATGGGTCAGACCAGCACTCAACCGTTCAACGGCGTGAACATTGTGGTGAGCAACGGAAAGGCCATCGGCAAGGTGCTGAAATGATGTGAAAACATGAGGCCGAGACCTTAGCTGGTTCTTGGCGAAACCAATACCCGGCCGTGCGGCGTCCACACAGGATGCCGCGCGGTTGCGTTGCTATGACGCGCATGGCAGCGATTCACCTAGTGAGCGCGGTAGTCCTACATTAGGAACTTCATGAGAGGATTCTTGCCAGTCCCATCCATTTGCATTAAAGTGGAACCATTACCGTCTCACATCACACCGATGACGCTGAACTTCCTCGAAGAGGAACTTTGTGACTGTAGCAGAGCAACTTATCTAAATCAGAAACTTGATCCCTGAGTCCACTTTAAAAAGTTGCAGAATAAGACTAAAAGAACAAAAGGACAAAACTTATGCAAGACAACGCTCTGGTTTTTAGTGGTTTAAAAATTTTGTCCTTATGTACTTTTAGTCTTGAATTTCGATGATTTGACTTTTTACAGTGGACTCAGTCCTTTATCCATTCTCCATTCTCCTTTCTGTAGTACGTTCAGCGTACTTCAGAAACTTAAAAAAAGATAATATATTTTACGAGGAATGCTTGTAATTGTAAAATAATGGCTATATTTGCACTTTAAATTCAAACTTCGGCCTGCGTGCGGCAAGAACATTGCAGGTATATGTCGTTAACTTAATACATCAATGATGAGAAAAAACATGACCCTTTTGCTCCTGCTGTTATTGGCGGGTGCGTTGCGTATTGGTGCGGCTGACTTTAGTGTCAACGGGTTGAACTACAGTGTATTATCGGGTAATTCGGTGGCCATCATGCCCCTTGACGAGGGATCGTACAGCGGCCTGACCGCGGCCAACTTCACCGACTCGGTGACCTGGGAGGGCAAGACCTATGCTGTGGTGGGCATCTACGAGCAAGCGTTCAACAAAGCCTCGTTCAGCGGCCGCATTACGTTGCCCAAGCCGCTCACCACAATCAGCCAGTTTGCCTTTTACGCCGCCACCGGCGATGGTATCACATTGGGCGAGAATGTGCAATACGTCAGTGCCAACGCCTTTGCAGGCAACAAGTTCACATCGGGCATCTTTGTCGATGAAGCCAACGCAACGTTCTGCAACCTCACCAACAGCGACGGCAGCAACTGCAACGGCCTGCTGGCCAGCAAGGATAAAAAGACTCTGCTCAACTACCCGGGTGGCAAAACAGCCACGAGTCTTGCCATTCCCAGCTTCGTCACCCAGGTGGGCGACTTCTGCTTCTACCGCAACGAGGGACTGGCCTCCATCACCATCCCCAACACGGTGACGCGCATTGGCATGGCAGCCTTTCTGGAATGCCTCGACTATTCCTCCATCACCATCCCCGCCTCGGTCACCGAGCTGGGTGAGTCGGCCTTCCAGGGCTGTGTGAACGCCACACGCCTCACCTTCAACACCCGCAACCTGGAGGTCATCCCCGCCAAAGCGTTTTTCTGCTGCGTGTCGTTGAAGAGCATCACGCTCCCCGAGGGGGTGAAGACGTTGGGCGAGAGTGCCTTTGCCAGCTGTGAGCAGCTCACTTCCTTCAACCTGTCGAGCACAGTCGAGACGGTGGAGGCCAGCTGCTTCATGGGCGACCCCATCAGGAGCATCGACCTCAAGAATGTGAAGACGCTCGCCTTTATGAGCTTCGGCCGCTGCGAGAGCCTCACCACCATCACCGGCGGCAGCCAGCTGGAGTTTATCGACAATGCCGCCTTTGTGCGCTGCGATGCGCTCACCACCCTTAATTTCCCCGAGGGTGTGAAGACGTTGTTTGGCAACACCTTCTTCCGTTGCGCCAGCCTGCGCAACCTCACGCTGCCCGCCTCGCTGCAATGCATCGGGGTGAACCCGGTCACGGGCTGCGAGCTGCTCTCCAACCTGCAGGTGGCCGCCGGGGCGCAGCACTTCAAGGTGATTGACGGTGCCCTCTATGCCACCACTGGTGCCACCGTGGTGGGCGAGAGTGTCACCGATGGCGACCACGACCAGCCCACCGTGCTGGTGAGCGTGCCTTCGGCCATCAGTCGCCGCGCACTCAACGTGCCCGAGGGCGTGACCACACTCGGTGCGCAGTCGATTCGCGAGGTGGAGCTCACGCGCGTCACACTCCCCTCCACGCTCACCACCATACGCCAATTTGCCTTTGGCGATGTCTACAACCTGAGCAAGCTCACCTGCATGGCGATGACCCCGCCAGCCGGCGGGGATGTTGAAAATGGTGACTACATCTTTACCGACGAGGTGTTTGCCAACGCCACCCTGCTGGTGCCCGCCGCCGCACTCGAGGCCTACCGCAACCACAGCATCTGGGGACGCTTCTCCACCATCAACGACATCGAGAGCGAGGTGGTGCCGGTGGATTCCACCACACGATTCCCCTATCTGGTCGAGAACGACTATACGTTGTACTTCCGCGTTATTGGCGACAACGAGGTGGAGTACATCGCCCCGAGCGACTATGACCCCGACCTGGGTCCGTATGCCGGCACGTTCCGCTGGGACACCCCCGAGACGGTGGAGTACAACGACAAGACCTACCGTGTGACCACCGTGGGCGAGGGCGCGTTCCGCAACGCCACCTTGCGGGGCGAGAACCAGTACACCAACCTCATCTGGCTCAACGGCGTGAGCACCGTCAAGGACGAGGCATTCAGCGGCTGGCAAATCAACTGGCTCGGACTCAACGCCATCACCAACCTGGCTCCGAGCGCCCTGCGTGGCAACAAAATCAACCGATTCTCGGTGTTTGGCGGCGACTACGGCCACTCGCCCGACAACGACCACGGCAACTATAACGGCAACCAGATGTCGGGTGACATCTACAAGACCGTTGATGGCAAGAAAGTGCTGTGGGCATGGGGCGGCGACCGGCGCACCAATGCCTGGCTCAACGGCAACATGGGTGTGACCACCGGCTGGACGTTTAACTACGACGAGATTGGCGACTATGCGCTGGCCGACAACACCAACCTGCAGACGGTGACCATCGTGGGAGCCACGCGCATTGGCGAGCAAGCCCTGGCCGGCATGACCGCCCTCACCACGCTCACCCTGCCCGCCACACTCTCCCAGGTGGGCACCGATGCCTTCAAGGGCAGTGATGCTATCGCCACCATCACCTGCAACGCCACCGTGCCGCCTACCGGAGCCGTGTTCGACGACGCCGTCTACGACCGCATCCGCCAGAGCGGTGACATCAACGTGCCTGCCAGTGCGCTTGACGCCTACCAGGCCGACCGCAACTGGCGACGGTTCTGGTTCGAAGACCAGCCCGTCGTGAGCGGTGACCTCAACGATGATGGCATTGTGGATGTGATGGACATGAATCTGGCCATCAATGCCATCCTCAACGGCAGCACCGACAACTTGACCGGGGATGCCGACCTCAACGGCGATGGAAGCATCGATATCGAGGACGTGAACGCCATCATCAACATCATCCTCAATTGAGATGCCTGATGCGCAAGCCTTAGACCACTTAACGCGCGTCGGCCCACTGCGAAAAAACAGACAAATACTTACCCTCAATTATTAACTAAATTTATTGTATTATGAAGAAATTACTAACAACGCTCATGCTGCTTGCCGTCACCGCTGGTGTGGCGCAGGCGGCTGGTGAGTTCGCCTATGCGGTGGAGAACGACTACACGTTCTATTTCCGCCCCATCAGCGCGACCGAGGTGGCCATCATCCACCCCAGCGAGTATGACGCCAACCTGGGGCCGTATGTCGGTTCCTTTGACTGGGACATGCCCGAGACTGTCACCCACGATGGCGTGACCTACACAATCACCACCGTGGCCGAGGGTGCGTTCCGCAACGCCACCGTCAGGGGATCGAACCAGTACACCAACATGTTCTGGTTTCCCGGCAGCATCACCACCTACGAGGCCGATGCATTCGACAACTGGACCTGCAACATCGTTGGCTTGTATGGCACGACCCTCGACCCCAAGACATTCCGCAACAACAAAATCAACCGTTTCCGTTGCTTTGTTACGGGTTATACCCAGTCCGTAGACAACGATCATGGCAGCTATAACGGCAACGACATGGGCGGAGATGTCTACAAGAATGAAGACGGCCGCAAAATCCTCGTTGGCTGGGGTGGCGACCACCGTGTCAACTCATGGGTAAAGCACATCACTGGTTCTGCCGCCAACCGCAACATCACCACCCAGTGGACGTTCAACTACGACGAGATTGGTGACTATGCTCTCTATGGCAACAGCAACCTGACCACCGTCACCATCCATGATGCCACGCGCATCGGTGTGGAGGCCATGAAGAACATGACCGCCCTCACCACGCTCACCCTGCCGGCCACGCTCACCGCGATTGACACCGATGCCTTTGCCGGTGCCACCGCCATCAGCACCGTCACCTGCAACGCCACCACGCCCCCCACGGGTGCTGTGTTTGACGAGGCTGTGTATGAGCGCATACGCGAGAGCGGCAACATCAACGTGCCCGAGGAGGCACTCGCCGCCTATCAGGCCGACCCGAACTGGGGACTGTTCTGGGCTGCCGCAGCACCGGCCGAGACCCGTGTCAACATCGTCGAGGCCGAGCATGGCGAGGTCACGGCCGACAACCTGAATCCCGCCGACGGCGCCACGGTGACGCTGACCGTGACCCCGGAGGAGGGCTACAAGCTGAAGACCATCAGTGTCGAGGCTGTCGTCAATCCCGAGAACGCCCAGGCTCCGCGCCGCATTGAGGGTCCTGGCGTTGGCGTGCCCGTGACCTTGACCACTGTTGCCGAAGGCCAGAC
>JAFYCU010000009.1 GCA_017545095.1 Muribaculaceae bacterium
AGCTCGTGGCTGAAAAGGCCTCTCCCGAAGGAGGGGCTTTCTTTGCATACCCGATGGCCGAATCCTGTTGAGCCGCGCCAGGGTGCGGCTCAACTTGCATCGCGTGTCTTTTTGCGTTAGCCGTCTCGCATCTTGTATCTATTATAATTTGTAATAAATTTGTATATAATTTGTTGACTGTTCAAGACGTTGTCTTTAATTGTCTGATAACCACAAGATGCAAGATGCGAGATGCGAGACGGCTAACGCAAGTGCTATCCATTCAGAATTAATCATAATCAGGACATGAGAACATAAGGGGCATAAGTTTTGCTCTAGCCATGATTGCTCTTGCGTTAGTCGGCTTCTCGCATCACGCTCGTCACCACTTGGTCGCGTTGTTGGCGGAAAGCGTTAAAGGTGTCGTAGAGGTCGGTGAGTGCGAGGTCGGCATTTTGCGACTGTAGCTGGTAGAGTGTAGCTGAGCCGCCGGTGGCCACGTTCTTGCCTTGCAAGGCCCCATGCACACCCGACACCTCCTCGAGCAGCTTCATCTGCAACTCAATCATGTCGTAGGCCCCGAAATTGCTGCCGTTCGACTGAATCTGCTCCGGCCGTGCATTGCCCAAAGCCGGTGAATAGGGCAAAATGCCGCCTGGGTTGCTCCACACGCGACGAACGTCGGCCCAGGTGAACCCCTCGGGCAAGGCCGTGTCGGGATAGAGCAGCACCCCCTTGGCACTGGCCATGAGCGTTTGGTCCACCAGACTGATCAGGCGGTTGAGGTATTTCTGCTGGTCGATCACGTCCTCGACCAGGGCGTGCACCTCGCCATCGATGAGCGGATGGAAGCGCATCACAAACGGATGACTGGTGGCCTGCCAATGGGCAAGCAGGTCGCCTGTGGGTGCGAACCAGCGGCAGTGCCATTGTGTGTCCACATCCCAGCGCATCGCCACCTCGGGGTTGCCGCGCAGCTTGCGTGCCTCGGCAAGCGATGCCACCTGCACCTGCGCGGTGCGCCGGTTGTGGCACACCATCACTTCGCGGCTCTCAAGCGACCACACCTCGATGGCGCGCACAGTGTCGGCCACGGCCGACTGCCAGAAGCCGTTGGCTCCCGGGCTGTCGGCTCCCAGCTGCGTGGCACACTCGGCGACACGTGCATCGGTCTGCTCGCTGTAGAGCCGCCGCACCCACGCCGCCTTGCGGCGCTGACCGCCAGCCACGCGGTGGAGCAGCGCCGACAGCGGCAGGTCGTGCAGCTGCCCCAGCAGGCGGCAGTCGCGGCCACGCGGGTCGAGAAAGGCATTCACAAAAAACACGTTGGGATTCACATTGCTCACCTCGATGTGCGCATTCGGGTCACCCACCGCCTCGGCCCGCTCTATACGCTGGACGCAGCACCCCGAGATGAGAAACTCCTCCAGCGCACGCGCATCGAGTTCGTCGAGCAGGTTGTCGCGGCGCACTTGCTGGAGCTGTTCATTGGTAGGCTTTTCGGCATCAATCACCTGAGCGCGAAAACGTCCCACCACGGTTTTCACCAGCTGGCGGATCAAGTTGTTGGTCACTGGCGTGGTGCCTGCACGGGTGAACCGTTCCCAGTCGGTGATGCGTTGTCCATCGGGTGTGAGGGTGCTGTCGCTCCACTGGTCGCCAAAGGTGAACCGCTTGTTGCGTTGCCGACTGCGGCGCAGCGTGCCACAGCCGTTCCAAGCCTCGAATGCCTTGCGTAGCAGGGCGTTGTCGTGTGTGATGTTCATGGTGAAAAAAGTGTGATAGGTTCAACAATTGGGTGCAAAATTAACCTTGCCACCTCGTGGGCGGCAAGGTTAATCAGCGGGTTGTAGGTAATGAACTCGAGACCTTCGGAGGGGCTTGGGGAGGCCACTTCAGTTCCAAGTTGTTTCGCAAGGCGGTGCCTTGCGACCTACGGACTGATTGTGCTCCTGGTTCTTGGTTCTCGGTTCTTGGTTCTCGGTTCTTGGAGCTTGGTTCTCGGTTCTCGGTTCTTGGTTCTCGGTTCTTGGTTCTCGGTTCTCGGTTCTTGCTTCTCAGCTTACATCAGTCGCTTGAGCAGGCTGTTGAGTGTGCAGTCGGCGGCGAGGATGGCCGGTAGCTGGTCGATGGGCACGCGCTGCTGCTGCATGGTGTCGGGGTCGCGCACGGTGGCGGTGTTGTCGTCGATGGTCTGGCCGTCGATGGTCACGCAGTAAGGCGTGCCAATGGCGTCGTGTCGGCGGTAACGCTTGCCCACCGAGTCTTTCTCGTCGTACTGGCAGGCATAGTCGAACTTGAGCAGGTTCATCACCTCGCGAGCCTTTTCCGGCATGCCGTCTTTCTTCACCAGCGGCAGCACGGCGCACTTGATGGGAGCCAGGGCCTTGGGCAGGTGCAGCACCACACGGCTGTCGCCGCCATCGAGCGACTGCTCCTCGTAGCTCGAGCACATCACGCTCAGGAACATGCGGTCCACGCCGATTGAGGTCTCAATCACATAGGGGGTGTAGCTCTGGTTGAGCTCGGTGTCGAAATACTGGATTTTCTTGCCCGAGAATTTCTCGTGCTGACTCAGGTCGAAGTTGGTGCGGCTGTGAATGCCCTCCACCTCCTTGAAGCCGAACGGCATCTGGAACTCCACATCGGTGGCGGCGTTGGCATAGTGGGCGAGCTTCTCGTGGTCGTGGAAGCGGTATTTCTCGTCGCCCAGCCCCAGGGCCT
>JAFYCU010000051.1 GCA_017545095.1 Muribaculaceae bacterium
ACTACTACATTGCCCACCGCGACACCAACCTGCTGACGGGCTCGCGCAAGGTGGCCATACCCGAGTACGTGCAGGCCTACAGTATCCGCGCATGGGCCTACCTGCAGTTGGCGAAGATGTACGGTGAAGTACCCTTCTTCACTGAGCCCATCACCAACATCAGCGAAGCCAACGCCATTCGCGAGAAGAAGGACATCAGGGGCATTTGCGAGGCACTCGCCCCGCAGCTCCGTGCCTATGCTGACAACACCGCCTTGGCCGCCGTGCCCGTCTATCAGAGCGACTTGGTGGATATCGGCAACTTCAACAACGGCAGAAACAAGCGAATTTCAGCAAGGAAAATCATGTTCCCCGTAGGGCTCGTCCTTGGCGACCTCTATTTAGAGGCCGGAGAATACGAAAATGCCGCGAAAAGCTACTTCAAGTATCTGCTCGACAACCGCGTGATTGCGTATCCGTTCAAGGCTGATCTGGAAATTACGAACGACCTCCTGCAAAACCTGCCGAGCGACTTCTTCGAGGCGATTCAGTCAGACACGAGGGGATTCCTGTCGTGGGACAACACCTTCACCGACAACAACCCGACCGACGTCATCACCTACGTGCCGATGGCCGTCAACAAGCTGCGCGGACAGACCACCGACCTGCCCCGCCTGTTCGGCTACGACCTCTATTCCACCGAGGCTGCGTCGTCCTATTCCTCCGATTTGTACTTCCTCGAGCGCGAAATCGATGCCTCGAAGAGCTACTTCGACTTGGTGAACGCCCAGAAGTACTACTACGGCACATCGCCATCCATCAAATCGGTTGACGTGCTCGGCGACCTGCGCCGTAACAACACGCTCCGCCACGTCTTGAAAGACGACTCCACCTTCTACGAGATGCAGAAGTTCGAGAGGGGAAATGTCATCATCTATCGCGGTGCAGCCATCTACCTGCGACTGGCCGAGGCCATCAACCGCATGGGCTATCCCGATGCCGCCTTCGCCATCCTGAAAGACGGCTTCAACCACGAACTTGAGCTTGTTTCCACCTACCTCCGTCCGGAAACCTACGAGTTCCTGAGCACGACGATTCCCTTCTATTCGGATGAAAATAAGGCCTACTTCGTGAATTGCGAGGGCATCCATTCATACGGCTCGGGCGTAACCGCCGGCGTATTCTCGCCCTACGAGTTCAACAGCGTTGCCTACGCGAAGTATCTGGAGCTTCAGAAGCAGTTCGGCGAAGAGCGCTTCCCCAACAACATCATCCAAGAGCGCGAAGAGCTCGACGATGAGGGCAATCCGATTCTCGACGACGAGGGCAATCCCATCATGAGAAGCGTTTATGTATGGCCGATGGATGTGATAATCAACGTGATGGAAGACCTGATTTGCGACGAATACGCGCTCGAACTGGCGTTTGAAGGCCATCGCTTCGGCGACCTCTGCCGTCTGGCCCGCCACAAGAACGCCGCCGGCACCTACGGCAGCGACTTCGGCAACCAATGGCTTGCCCGCAAGCTCGCCGCAAAGAATCCAGCCGCCGACCTGACGAACCCGCAGAACTGGTATCTGAAAATGAACAAGTAAGTTCCCGGAACAATATGAACGTAAAGCCCCGAAAGTCTGCATGACCTTCGGGGTTTCTTCGTGGGGAGGATTTCCTCGCTCCTCGTTATTTCATGTACGTGTAGCGATAGTCGGTCGGCGAGACGAGCGTTTCCTTGATGACGCGCGGAACCATCCAGCGAATCAGGTTGAACTCACCACCGGCCTTGTCGTTCGTACCGCTGGCACGAGCGCCGCCGAAGGGCTGCATACCCACCACGGCGCCGGTCGGCTTGTCGTTGATGTAGAAATTGCCGGCAGCATAGCGCAGCTGACAGGTAATCTTCTCCACGGCCAGACGGTCGCGACCGAACACGGCACCCGTGAGTCCGTAGGGCGAGGTCGTGTTGCAGAGCTCGACGGTTTCCTCCACCTTCTTGTCGTCGTAGGGATAGACGGTGAGAATCGGGCCGAAAATCTCCTCTTCCATCGACTTGAAGTGCGGATTAGTGGTCTCGATGACGGTCGGCTCCACAAACCAGCCCTTCTTCTTGTCGCACTTGCCGCCCAAGACGATTTTCGCGTCTTTGGCCTTCTCGGCGAAGTCGATGTACGACTTGCACTTTTTGAACGAAGCCTCGTCGATGACGGCATTGATGAAGTTCTTGGCATCCATCACGTCGCCCATTTTCACCTCTTTCGCCATCTTCTTGATGTCGGCCAACACGTCTTTCCAGAGGCTCTTCGGAATGTACATACGCGAAGCTGCCGAACATTTCTGGCCCTGGAACTCAAACGCGCCGCAGAAGGCTGCCGTAGCCACGGCCTTCTTGTCGGCACTGGGATGAACAAAGATGAAGTCCTTGCCGCCGGTTTCGCCCACGAGGCGCGGGTAGCTGACATACTTGCCGAGGTTCTCGCCAGCCTGACGCCACAGCGCGTTGAACGTGTCGGTGGAACCCGTGAAGTGGATGCCGGCGAAATGCTTCGACTGGGTGGCCACCTCGCCGATGAGCGCACCGCTGCCGGGCAGGAAGTTCACCACGCCGTCGGGCAGTCCGGCCTCTTTGTAGAGCTGCATGAGGTAGTAGTTGCTGAGCAGGGCCGTGGTGGAGGGCTTCCACAGGGCCACGTTACCCATGAGCGCGGGGGTCATGCACAAGTTGCTGGCGATGGACGTGAAGTTGAACGGTGTCACGGCGAGCACGAAGCCCTCGAGCGGGCGATACTCGGTGTGGTTGAGCTGTCCCACGCCATCCTTGGGCTGCATGCCGTAGATTTTCGAGGCGTAGTGCACGTTGTAGCGGAAGAAGTCGATGGTCTCGCAAGCCGAGTCGATTTCGGCCTGGAAGATATTCTTGCTCTGTCCGAGCATGCACGCGGCATTCATGATGGGGCGGTATTTGGTAGCCAGCAGCTCGGCCATCTTCATCACGATGGCGGCACGGGTGGTCCAGGGCGTGCGGCTCCACTGCTTCCAGGCCTCCATAGCGGTCTCGATAGCCAGCTCCACCTCTTTGCGGCCCACCTTGTGGTAGGTGGCCAACACATGCTTGTGGTCGTGCGGGCAGGTGATTTGTCCCGTGTCGCCAGTGCGGATTTCCTTGCCACCGATGATGATGGGGATGTCGACGACCAGCTTGCTCTGGCGCTCGAGCTCCTGCTCAAGGGCCACACGTTCGGGACTTCCGGCCATATAGGCCTTTACCGGCTCGTTGGCCGGCAGGGGAAATTGAATCAAAGAGTTGTTCATGTCGATTGGTTGATGTTTATAGTTTGGTGTATCAGGTTACGCTCACTCGGCATGGGTGAATGCAGGCCATTGCACGCGCCCACGAGTTCTCGCCTGCAAAGTTAGTGAAAAAATCGCTATCCGTGGCGGAATGTGCGATTTTTTTCCACATTCTGCCACGGATAGTCACTTTGGCATTGCAAACACAGCCGTTTCACACCTTGCCGAGCATGATGTTGATGATGGCATTAAGGTCTGAAATCGAGACCGAAGAGCCGCCCGTCACATAGGCACGGTCGCCATAGTTGGTCTCGGAGTCTTTCTTGAGGATGATGTTCACAATAATGTTCATGTCTTCCACATCCACCACGCCGTTGCCGTTCACGTCGCCACGCAAGGCGGTCTCGGGCACGAGCTGCAGCCACGCGAGCTTGCAGGTGGTGCTCTGTCGGCTCTTCAGCGTGAGCGTGTGTCGTCCGGCGGGCAGCACCAGGTGGGTGAGCTGCTGGGTGGCCCAGGTGTTGTCGTCGGTGCCCGTGGCGGGCAGCACTTCCTCGCCTACCGACTCACCATCGATTTCGACACGGATTTTGGGGTCGAAGAGGAATTTGCGGCTGGCCACGCGCAGCTGCAGGGTGTAGTTGCCAGCGGCAGGAATATCGACCAAGTAGTCGAGCTGGCCATAGACGTCAAACTTGCCCACTTGCAGCTTGTGCGGGCTCTCGGCATCGGTGTTCACCTCCACCTCCACACCATCGCTGCTGAAGACGAAGTCTTTGGCGGCAATCACCTCGCTGGGCGTGTAGTAATAGGTGGTGTCGAACGACGACATATAGGTGTAGATGATGCCGGCATCGGAGAGCGTGCCCGGTGCGGGCAGACCCGTGCGCACATTGGGCGGGATGATGAGCCGGTAGTAGGGGGCTGCCGCTGTGCCGCGAGCCTTGAACCACGCGTAGCGATAGACATAGGGACTAAGCTCCAAGTCCTGCACTTTGCGCACCATCTGCCGCTTCTGGTAGGTACTGTCGACGGTGCCTTCCCAAGCACAGAACTCGGTGAGCCACACCTGCTTGCCATATTTCTTGGCGAAGTTCTCCACATAGCTGAGCTGCGCCTTGTGGTCGTTCATGTAGCAGTGCAGGGCCAGGTAGTCGAAGTGAGCTTCGGGATAGGCGGCCAGAAAGGCATCCATCCACTCCTCGGGCTGATAGACTTTGCCATCGGCCAGTGCCTCGCCGCTGTAGTTGAGCGCGGGGGCCACCAGTTGCAGGTTGAAGTCGCGTGCCAGTTGCTCCACGATGGGCCACAGCTGTGCGGCACTGTCGGGGGTCATGTTGGCCTGCGCCCTGAAATTCGGCTCGTTGTAGCCCAGCAGATACTGCACACCGGGATGCTCGGTGAGGTAGGTGCGCAGGGCCTGCTCGTTGAAGTTGGCACTCCAAATCATGGGCACAAACTCCATCTCGGTGCCCGGCCCCACCACAGCGGCCACCTGACGGTTGGGGGTGTTGCCCCAGTTGTAGAACCAACTCACACCAGGCGACAGGGCGTGGATTTCGGCCTCGTAGGTGAACGCGTTCTCGCTCACGCCGCGCTTATTGCTGCGGGCAGGCTGAGCCACAGCCATAGCAACAACGGCCCCGACAGCCAAAAGGATGAATGTTCGTTTCATAATGTGATGAAAAATCACAATGCACAATGCACAATTGTCGAAACACGCGGCCTCTCATTCGTGTTCAACGAAGCCGACTGCGCATTGCGGAATTGTGCATTATGCATTGTGCATTATGCATTAAATCAAGCCTTACCAAGCATGATGTTGATGACGATGTTCATGTCCTCAACATCCCACTCGCCGTTTCCGTCAACATCGCCGGCAGCAGTTCTGTCCTCCTTGCCGAGAATCATGTTGATGATCTTGTTCATGTCGTCAACGTCCACCACGCCGTCGCCGTTGATATCGCCGCGCAAGCTTGGCTCTTCGGGCACGATGGTGCTGTCCTTGTACCAGAAGATGTTGTCGAGACGCAGCTGCGTGCCCTGCACACCACCGGAGAGCACCTTCATGTAGTTGCCCTTATAGGCTTCGGGCGTTTCGCCCCACATGTCGCCGTCGTAGAGCTGGCGGATAACGCTGTAGGGGATGTCAACATAGTACCACTCGCCATCGCGGGGGAAGTCGCCCAGCACTTTCGAGCCGTTCACTTCGGCAGCACCGAGGGTGAAGCCGTTGTTCTCGCCCACCACAATCTGATGTCCAGCGTTGTCGATGCTCTTGATAGCGAAGTGGAACACCCAGGTGTCGTCGAGCACAGTCCAGTCCTGAGCCTCGTTCACCGAGCAGAAACCGCATCCGCTCCAGCCGAACGTGGTCACATCCATGGCGATGTGATCCTCGGGCTGGCCAAAGGAGTTGAGGCTGCCATCCTGGTCCACACCGGCATAGGTCTCGTCCCACACATAGAGAAAGTTGCGGTTGTCGTCGACGGTAGCATCGAACACCACATCCTCGGCAGGCATGGCCTCGCCCACGCTCTCGCTGATGGCGATGGGGATGAACTTCACGGCCTTGCTCCAATCGAAGGTGGGTTCATCGTTCTCGTCGAGCGCCTTGTTGATGAACTGGGCGCTGGCCAGGTTGCCGGCCGCAAGCAGCAATGCTGCAAGTGTAAAGAATTTCTTCATCTGTCTATTAATTTAAAGGGTTATTAATAAACATCTTGGCTGCAAGGTCGGTCGTGCCGCCGTCCCGGAGGACTACAAATAAACGGACTTAAAACATGGTTGCCGGTCGGGCTGCCCAACGCGGCCTTGCTGCCGCTGACGTTTTGTTGTTTCTTATCTCTATTTTGGATTTACAAAAATTTCCCAATTCTTCATTATTTGCGAAACTTGAATGAAATATCGTTGAAATGTCATTCCACAAGCCAATCATCCACAGTGCGTGTGTCGCGGTTGATGTTGATGGCCAGCAGATGCACGGGTCGGCCGTCGTGGCGGTATTTCACGGCGTAGTCCTTGCGTTGCAGCTGGTCCATGGCCTCCTGCGCCGTGGAGCCGTGCTTGAGTTCCATCAGATAAATATCTTTGGGCATGAGCAGCACGGCATCGGCGCGGCCGTCGCTGGTGCGGTCCTCCACGCGCACATCGGCTCCGAACGAGGCCAGCAGCGTGTAGAGGATGGCCTGGTAGTGCCGCTCGTTGTCGTTGGCGATGTCGTAGGGGATGGCGGCGTAGAAGTCGCGCAGCGCGGCCATGAAATCCTCCAGGCTGCCGCCGCGACGCCAAGTGAAATAGGCCTTGCGCATCCACTCGCGGCTCTGCGAGCGCGGGGCGATGTGGTTCATGAACGATTTCGCCAGACCCTCGCGCACCTCGCGGTTGGGGATGCCCAGCGTGTAGGTCTGCGTCTCGCGGTCGTAATCCTTGATGGTGAGATAGCCGCTCTGGTAGAGCACGGCGGTGGGGTCCTCGATTTGCTCGGTGGGGCGGTCAAAACTGTCCTCGTCCACCTCCTTGCCGTCCAGCTCGTTGAGCGCGATGTCGCTGCCGCGCAACACCCGCAGCAGCCACGATGACGTGCCGCTGTCGAACCAGTAGTGCTTCACCATTTGGTTGCCCAATGCCTTGACCAGACTCAGCGGATTGTAGATGTCGGCGGTCATGTCCTCGCTGAAGTGGTAGCCGTCGTATTGTTCCTTGAGCTTGTCCAGCATCTCGTCGGCGGTCACGCCCTCGCGCTCGGCCAGCCGCTCCACGCCGGGGCGCATCTGCGTGGCCAGCTCCTCGGTGGTGATGCCGCACAACGCCTCGTACTGCGGCAGCAGGCTGATGTTGTTCAGGTTGTTCAGCTCGCTGAAGATGCTCAGCTGCGAGAACTTGGTGATGCCGGTGATGAACACGAAGCGCAGCCGCTCGGCCTGCCCCTTGAGCGGCGCGTAGAAGTCACGCATGATGTCGCGCACCTGCTCCATCTGCGCGGGCTTGTCGAGGTTCTCCAGCACTGGCGCGTCGTACTCGTCGAGCAGCACCACCACCGGCATGCCCGTGGCTGCGTGGGCCGCCTGAATGAGAAGGCTCAGACGGGTGCCAAAACTGAAGTCGGGCTTGGGGGTGAGCTGATAAAGCTTTTCGTAGTACATCAAGATGCCATCAAGCAGTGAGTTAAGGTTAGCAATACTGATTGCCTTGCCCTTGCTCATGTCGAGGTGTGTACGGGGTGCTGCTTCCACTCGGTCTCCAGCCGGTCGATGGCCAGCCCCTCAAACAGGTCGCGGCGACCCTGGAAGTAGTATTTGAGCGTAGACAACAACAGCGACTTGCCGAACCGCCGAGGGCGGCTCAGAAAATAATAGCTCCCGTTCTTGACAAGCGTGTCAATGAGGGCTGTCTTGTCGATGTAGACCATACCCTCGTTGCGGATATTGGCGAAGTCTTGCTCACCAATGGGATAACACAGTTGTTCCATCGTTCAATACTTTTCAGTTTGCAAATTTACGAAAAGATACCGTAAAGTCAAAATCAACGTTCAGTCCTTGCCAAGCATGATGTTGATGATGATGTTCAGGTCGTCCACATCCCGACACCAGCGGCAAATCTTATATCAATTTCCCTTTAGGGTGATTTCGGAGGCCATGCATCTCATCAATAGCCGGGGTTCTGCTCAAGGGCGCCGTCGGCGAGTTGGCGGTCTTCGCTGGGGATGGGCATGAGTTCGTGCTTGCCCTTCTGGAACACGCCGTACTCTTGGCGTGCCTCCTCGTTCTCGGTGGCGATGTAGGCATCCATGGTCTCCTTGGCAATGCCCCAGCGGCAAAGGTCGAACCAGCGATGTCCTTCCATAGCCAGTTCCACGCGTCGCTCGTGGCGGATGGCACGACGCAGGTCGGCCTGGCTACTAGCGAAGGTGACGCTCTGGCCCTGGATGGTGGCGGTGTAGGGGAACGCCGTCAGCCCCACGCGGGCACGCACGCGGTTGAGAGCGGTGGTGGCACTGGCCAGGTCGCCCAGTTCGCAGCATGCCTCGGCATACATAAGCAGGGCGTCGCTGTAGCGAATCAGGCGGTAGTTAAGCGGTCCACGCGAGTGGTGCGTGAGGTGGTACCATGTGCCGCCGGCACCGTCGGTGGTCTGCGCATACTTGCGGTTGTAGTAGTTGTTGCCCATGTAGATGGAAGTCTCGTCGATCTCGCCCTCGGTCTGCTGCATGATGGTGGCATCGCGGCGCGGGTCGCCTTCCTCGTACTCGTCGTAGAGGTTCTGCGTGGGGCGGTCGAAGCCCCATCCCGTCTCGCTGTCGTTGAAGCCAGCGCGCGGGCGCTGCATGATCAGGGTGAACGTGCCACGGCTGAAGCCCTCGCCCTCGCCGTAATCGCTGCGCGGATCCTCCACATACTGAATCTCGAAGATGCTCTCCTTGCCGTTCTCGCCAGCCAGCGTGAAGTTGTCGAAGTAGGTGGGCACCAGGTCATATTCGCCCGTAGCCATCAGTTCCTCGCCCCACTTCTTGGCCTCTTTGTAGGCGGCGGTGGCATCCACGCCCTGCTGTGCCTGGAAGCCGGCCAGGTAGAGGTTGGCCTTGAGCAGCATGGCCTGTGCGGTGCCGCGTGTGGCGCGACCCATGTCGGCAGCGGCATACTTCGACTTGAGCGGCAACGCATTCACAGCAGCCTCCAAATCCTGGATGATAAACGCGTAGGTGTCAAGCTGCGAGGCACGGGTGAAGTTGAACTTGTTGCTGCTGTCCACCACATAGGTGATGAGCGGCATACCGCCAAACACACGCACCAAGCGGAAGTAGTAATAGGCCCGCATAAAGGTGGCCTCGGCAATCAGGCGGTCTTTCAACTCCTGGGTGAACTGCGCATCAATGCCCACCTCCATCTTGCCCACCTGTTCCAGTGCCAGGTTGCAGCGCTGAATGCCCTGCCACTGCGCATTGTAGAAGCCCAGCAGCAGTCGGTTGTCGGGGTTGGTCTTAAAGTTCTCCATGTCGTAGGCGTTGCCCATGTCGGTGGCACCCTGCCCGCCCTTGAGGGCATCGTCGCTCACAATGTCGCCAATGAACCACTCGCTGTAGAACGTGGTGCTGGTGCCATATTCCCACCCCAGTGGGGCATAGGTGGCATTGACCACCTCGATGGCCGTGGCCGAGCTCACGAAGTAGTCCTCGATTTTGTTGGAGCCGGGAGCGTCCTCGGTGAGCCAGTCGTTGCACGAGCCCAGCATGAGCGAGCCTGCGAGCAACAACATATATGTTGAAATCTTTTTCATTTTGATTGATTTTTGAGGGAACTGTTTTTTCCTAGTTCCACTAGTTCAACTAGTTTCACTAGTATCTGGTTAATTAGAACGAAAGGTTCAAGCCGAACATATAGGTTCTCGACTGCGGGTAGTTGCCCCAGTCCACACCGCCGGCCACCTCGGGGTCGTAGCCCTTGTAGCCGGTGAAGGTGAGCAGGTTGCTTGCGCTCACATACAGGCGGCACTTGCTCATGCCCATCTTGCGTGCCACGCTGTTGGGCAGGGTGTAGCCCAGCTGTACGTTTTTCAGGCGCAGGTAGTCGCCCTTCTCCACAAAGCGACTGCTGGTGGAGCGGTTGTAGGTGTTGCCGTTTGGGTTGGGGATAGAGCCATAGATGCCCTCGTCGGCCTTGGCCTGCGTCCACACGTCGCTCATGGCGGTGCTCAGCTGGCTTGAGGTGCCGTTATACTCGGTGCGCACGCGCATCATGTTATAGATTTCGTTGCCGGCCACACCCTGGAAGAACAGCGAGAGGTCGAAGCCGCGCCAGTCGCATGCCAGGTTCAGGCCGTAGCTCAGCCAGGGGAACGGGTTGCCGATGTCCTTGCGGTCGCCGTCATCGGTGAGGCGGCCATCACCGTCCAGGTCGGCATAAATGGCATCGCCGGCATGGAACGGGTTCACCTCGCCGGCGGCGGCATAGCCCGGCCAGTGGGCATCGGCCTCCTCCTGCGTGTTGAACACACCCTGGTACTCGTAGCCCCAGAAGGTGAACAGCCCCAGACCCTCGTCGCTGTAGCGCACACCATCGACCCAGAACGGGGTGCCGCCGTTCAGGTGGGTGAGCTTGTTCTCAATCATCGACACGTTGCCGTCGATGGCATAGTGGAAGTCGCCCAGTGTGTTCTGGTGGCCGAGGGTGATTTCGATGCCTCGGTTGCGCACGGTGGCGGCATTGATTTGCGGGTTGTAACGCTGACCCATCTGTGCGGGCATCATCTTGCTCACAATCATGTCCTTGGTGTCGCGTTGGAAAAGCTCGACGGTGGCGGTGAGGCGGCCACGCAGCACGCTGGCATCCACACCCAGGTTCCACGTCTCGGTCTTCTCCCACAGGCCGCCTTGGTTGGGATAGATGAGCACGGTGGCACCCGGCGTGTCGGGGTCGCCGCCCAGCGAGTAGCCCACAAAGGTGGGCCCGGTGTTGAAGATGGTGGTCACAAAGGCGTTGTTGCCAATCTTGTCGTTACCGATGCGTCCCCATCCGGCACGAAGCTTGAGGTTGTCGAGCCAGTCCACGCGCTTGAGCCACGGCTCCTCGCTCATGCGCCAAGCCAATGCCAACGAGGGGAAGTAGCCCCAAGTGTTCTCAGGGAACTTGTTGCTGCCGTCGGCACGGAAGTTGAGCGTGGCCATGTAGCGGTCTTTGAAGGTGTAGTGCACACGGCCCAGCCACGACATGCGGCGCGTGCGGTCCACGCTGTCGCCGGCGGGGTTGGTCTCGGTGGTCTGACCCAGGAACCAGTTGCGCGGCACGGGATTGTTGATCACATTGCCCGAACCGCTGATCTGATACCAGTTAAACTCCTCGGTGGTCTGACCCACCATGGCGTTGAGGTAGTGGTCGGCGGCGAGTTGCTTCTTGAAAGTGAGCGTGTTTTCCCACACCAGCGTGGTGTAGTGCGCCAGACTGCGCTCCAAGAAGTTCTTGTCGGCCTGGTCGTAGGACGACACCTCGTATTTGTCTTTGAACAACCGGTGGTTGTAGGTCACGTCGTCGTAGCTCACATCGGCGCGGTAGGTGAGCCACTCCCACGGGGTGATTTCGGCATAGATGTCGCCAATCCAGCGGCTATAAACATTGCGCGGATGGCTCACATTGATGCTGCTCATGGGGCTATAGACGTTCTTGTTGTTGCTGGGCACGCCTATCTTGCCGCTCATGTCCACGCCCTTGTTGTTGATGGCCCCTGCGGGGTAGTAGGTGGGGTCCCATGGAGCCATCGAGATGGCCTGCGAGAGCAGGTTGCTGTCGGCATTGGCCTCGTCGGCACTGGTGCTGCGACCCCAACTATAGACATAGCTCAGGTTCTCGCCGATTTTGAACCAGGGCTTCACCTGGAACGAGGTGTTGGCCCTGAGGGTGAATCGCTTGAAGTCGCTGCTGCGGATGATACCATCCTGATCAAACCAGCTGCCGCTGAACGAGTAGTTGGCCTTGTCGGTGCCACCATCGATGCTCAGATGGTAGTTCTGGATGATGGCGTTGCGGGCAAACACCTCGTCCTGCCAGTCGGTGTTGATGGCCGAGTAGTCGAGCCCGTCGGGGTAACGCTCGGTCTGCGCCACGGCAAAGTGCTGGTCGGTGCCGAGCTTGTATTGCTGCAGCCACTCGTTGAAGCCTTTCTCCTCGTAGCGCTTCACCTCGGCGGCACGGCCGTTGAGGGCCAGGTAGGTGCTCACAAACTCGTCGCGATCCATCAGGTCGAGCTTTTTCCAGCGGTTCTGCATACCCACATACATGTCGAAACTGATGTGGCTCTGTCCCGTTTCGCCTTTCTTGGTGGTGACGAGCACCACGCCGTTGGCACCACGGCTACCGTAGATGGCCGTGGCCGAGGCATCCTTAAGGATTTCGGTACTGGCAATGTCGGCGGGACTGAGGAAGTTGATGTCGTTGCAAATCACGCCATCGACCACATATACTGGGTCGGCGTTGTTCACGGTGCCGATGCCACGGATGCGCACCTGCGCCCCGGCACCCGGCTGTCCGCTGTTGGCGTTCACCGTCACACCGGCGGCACGTCCCTGCAAGGCCTGATCGAGGTTGGCGGCAGGCGTTTTCTTGAGCTTGTCGGCACCAATCGAGGCCACCGACCCGGTGAGGTCGCTCTTGCGCATGGTGCCGTAGCCCACCACCACCAGCTCGTCGAGCAGCTGCGTGTCCTCGGTCATGCGCACGTTGATGGTAGTGGAGCCGCCAAATGTGCGCCGCTCGGTGGCCATGCCCACAAAGGTGAACACCAGCGTGCCCTTGCCATTGGCCGTGATTTCATACTGGCCATCGTAGTCGGTGGCTGTGGTCTGTCCCGTGCCCTCCACGGTGACGGTGACTCCTGGCAGCGGCGTGCCGTCGCTGTCGTCAACCACCGTGCCCTGGACCTTGATTGACTGAGCCGACAAGGCCAGCGGCAGACAACACAACAATAAGGTTGCAAGTTTGAGTTTCATTCTGCTATTGTTATTAAGTATTTTATCGTAATGATAAGGCAATTCACTTTGAAACTGCAAAATTAAGCAAAGACTCATCAACCACCAAATAATTTCATCAAATTAACCGAAATCGGCAGCTGGTTAGCGGATGGTTAGCGGCAAATGCTATCCGTCGAAAAACCGCAACAGACCCCAATTGTCGGACAAATATCGACATTTACTCAGCGGGAAAAATCGGATTTTCAAAAAAAAGTCGTATCTTTGCGGTCGAAACACCATCCATCCTGTCATGATTACCATCAAGACCTTTTTCCTTTCCATGGCATCACTTGCCACCGCCTCACTGTGCCAAGCGCAGCAGGCCGTGGTTGCCTACGACTACGATGCCGCCGGCAACAGCATCGCCCGCCGCCTCGTGGCCGACCCGCCGCAGCAGTCGCCGCCTCGGTCGCCGGCGGTTTCCCATAAGATCGGCTCCGTGGCGGTGTCGCCCAGCGTCACCAATGGGCCTGTGACGGTGAGCACCACCGCCGATGTGCTCGCCGCGCCGCTGCCGTGGACGCTCACCGATGCGCAAGGGCGCGTGATGGGCAACGGGCGGCTCACGGAATCATCCACCACGCTTACAATCGACGGCGCAAGCGGGGTCTATCTGCTCACTGTCATCAAAGCCGACGGCCCGGCAACGTTCAAAATCATCAAGCAATAACCCTTGCCCATGGCTGCTATCCGTTACATCCTCATCATGATTTGCCTGGCGTGCTGCTTGGTCATGGGTGCTCAGCGGCCTTTGTTGGTCGGAGGGTATGCCAACCCCAACGGCCTGCCCCTCGGCCACCATCACCCCGACCCCGACCCGCCGCAGCCTGTGCCGCCATCAGTATTCGATGATGTGGAGTCAGGCGTGGCCTACACCGAGGTGCCAGCGGCACCCGACACGCTTTTCGGAACCATACCATTTGATGTGGTGCATGAGGTCAACGGGCGGATGCGCCTGAGCATCCCGATTGCCTCCTTCTCCAGTGGGCATGAGAGTGAACCGGGGGTTTCCCTCACCTACGACAACACCATGCTCATCGGCCCGATGGGTTACGGATGGCGCATCGACGGCGTTCCGGTGATTGAGCGTTGCGGTCGCAATTTTTTCACCGACGGCAACACGTCGGGAGCCGCCCTCGATGAAGCCGTTTTCTCGCTCGACGGTGTTAGGTTGCTGTATCAACGCCACACACCCGCTGGAACCGAGTTCCGCACGCAGACGGGCAACACACGCGCCGTGCTGGGATATGGCGGGCATTTCTGGTATACGATATTGCAGAAACAATAAATGATGGACATTATGCCGTAGCTGCAACTAAAGTTGGTTTAGGCATAATAGAAGCTTGCTTAACTGCATTTGTTCCAGGTGGCGCATACATAGCCATGGGAATAGCTATAGCAGACGCAATATACGGAGATAAACTATACCATATGATTGACAATTCATATTAAGTAATTCAAGTTTCGCAGGTTGCATAGCTTTGACAATGAGCGAATTGTTCGTTTGTTGGCCCTCTACAAGACCCGTCGCAGAGTGTGACCGCCATCCCCATGGCACCCGAAGGTGTATCAAAAGTATGGAAC
>JAFYCU010000052.1 GCA_017545095.1 Muribaculaceae bacterium
AAATTAAGAAAAAAGAGACGCGTATCGACATGACCGCTATGTCGGACGTGACCGTCCTTCTGTTGACTTTCTTCATGTTGACATCTACTTTCTTGCAGAAGGAACCCGTGCAGGTGATTACACCTCCGTCGGTGAGCGAGAAGAAAGTGCCCGACTCCAAGCTGATGTCGGTGCTCGTGGCTCAGGATGGCAAGGTGTATCTGGAGCTGCTCGGTACCAAGGACTCCACGCTCAAGAGCGAGGACCTGCGCGAGGCAGCACTGAAAAAGGCTGTTGCATCTTATAACGAGACGCACACCAACAAGGTGAGCCTGCAGCCCAAGCACGTGGAGGCCTTCCGCAAGCAAAATGCATTTGGCGTGCCCATCAGCAAAATCACGCAATGGCTCGACCTCCCCGTCGACGAGCGTGACAAAGCACTCAAGGATGGTGGCATACCCATCGAGGAAAACTTCGACATCACACGACCCACCGAGTTCCAAATCTGGGTGAAAGCCGTGTATGACGCCCTCGAGAGTGCCGGCGCCGCCGACGACATGAAAAAAGGTCAAGGTATTGCGATCAAAGCTGACGCTAACACACCCTACGACCGTGTGCAAGTGGTGATGAACAACCTGCAGACCATCAAGATGAACAAGTTCAGCTTGATGACGGCATTAAAGAAGGAGGAATAAGATATGGCAAAGAAAGATTTAAGTCGACAGAAAAAGTTCGATACCCGTATCGACTTCACTCCTATGGTGGACATGAACATGCTTCTGATCACGTTCTTTATGCTGTGTACGACCATGATCAAGAGCCAGACGCTCTCGGTGGCATTGCCCACCAACGAGAAGGTGGAACAGCAAGACCAGGAGCAGGCCAAGCAGAGTGAGGCCCTCACCATCATCGTAGACGGCGCCATGCGCCAGACCACCGTGGATGGCAAGGACATCATGATGGCCGACCCCAGCGCCGCCAAGTTCTACTACTACGACGGTCAGGCCGACGTGGAGAACGTGAACCTGATGGAGAGCAACATGAAGGGAACCGGTGAAGGCACCTTGCGCAAAATTTTCATGGAGCGCAACAAGGATGCCATCAAGCTCATCAACGAGCAAAAGGAGAAATGGCGTGCCGGTGAAATCACCGAGGAAGAGTACAACAAGAAGCGTGACGCCATTCAGGACGACAGCAATCTCAAACGCCCCGTGGTGATGATCAAGCCCACCAACCAGGCCAGCTATGCCGACGTGGTGGCGGTGCTCGACGAGATGCAGATCAACAACATCTCGCGTTGGCGTATCGAGACCCTGAGCAAGGCCGACTCGACCATGCTCGAGAAGAAAGGTGTCAATCTGAGTGCACGCAAGTGATTTTTGGTGTGAGTTTATGAACGTATTAAAGCAGAATTGAATTATGGCACAATATGTAGATCTTACATCAAAAGAGTGGTGCGACCTTGTGTTCGAAGGCAAGAACAAAGAGTTCGGAGCCTATGAAATGCGTTTGGAAACGCCCAAGCGTCACAACAAGGCGGTGCTTTACACCATCATCGGCCTGCTGCTTGTGGCTGCCGGTGCTTTCGGTTTGGCCAAGTATAACGAGTATCGTGCCGAGCAGCAGCGCCTGCTCGACGAGGCTCGCCAAAAGGAGGTCGCCCTCGACCTCTCGGCCGACAAGGAAGAGGAGGAAAAGCCCGACGAGACCATCATCGAGGAGAAGAAACCCGAGATTGAGCCTGAGCAGGAAATCGCCCAGCAAAAGGTGACCGAGTTGGCTATCGTGCCCGACAAGGAGGTGAAAGAGGAAATCAAGTCGCAAACCGAACTTGAGAAGACCGAAGAGGTGTTCACCGCCAAGAACGTCGAGAGCGAAAACACCAGCCGCGACCAGCTGGAGAACCTGAACAAGCAGGTGAAAGTGGAGGTTCCTGAACCCAAGAAGGAAGAGCCCAAGAAAGTGGAGGAAATCTTCAAGAGCGTGGAGCAGCCGCCGCAATATCCTGGCGGTGAGGCCGCGCTGATGAAGTACCTGAGCTCGCACATCCAGTATCCCGCCATGGCACAGGAGAACAACGTCCAGGGACGTGTGGTTGTCCAGTTTGTGGTGGAGAAAGATGGTCACGTGGGCGAGGTGAAGGTGGTGCGCTCGGTGGATAAGGACCTCGACAAGGAGGCTATCCGCGTGTGCAAGACCCTGCCCAAGTTCACCCCTGGCCGTCAGAACGGACAGCCCGTGCGCGTGTGGTACACCCTGCCGGTGAACTTCAAGCTTCAGGGCACCAACTGATGACCCCCTACGCCGCTTGACCCAACAAGCGAGCAAGATAACGTTAAAAAACCGTCGTGGATGGAATGCCACGGCGGTTTTTTGATTAATTAACTAATGCGTTATGGAATTAATAGCTAACTTTGTAGTTGATTTTGTTCTAAACTCGTTGGCGGCAAGCGCAAAGGGCGCATGTGGCGCGTTGTGATGCGGCTAAGGTGTTGAGTATAAATGAATTATTTTGTTTGAAATTTAACTTCATCTGTTGAATGAGAATCAACCCAATACTCACGATGCTGCTGGGGGCAATGCTTTGTCTGCTTGCAGCCTGTGGCAATAACGAGTCCACCAATTCCAGCACGCGTGGCACGGCGGTGATTATTTGCGACCCGTCGTTCCAGAACATCCTCGATGAGGAAATCAGTGTGTTTGAGTTTCACTATCCCGAGGCCAACATCCTTGCTCGCTATCTGCCCGAGGCCGATGCGCTCGACTCGCTGTTCGACAAAAAGGTGGACCTGATTATCACCTCGTGCGACCTCACCGACAAACAGCGCGAGCTGCTCAAGGCCCAGCAGCGCGCCTACCGCTCGCACAAGATTGCCGTGGACGCTGTGGCCATCATCGTGAACAAGGACAACGACATCGACCAGCTCTCGATGGAAGAGCTGCGCGAGATATTCACTGGCAAATACACCCGCTGGGGCGAGGTCACGCCCACCAAGAACCTGAAAGACAAAGAAATCGAACTGGTGTTCGATGGCAACGGGTCGGGGGTGATCAATTATATGCGCGAGATATTTGTGGGCAGGGGCAAGGAGTTTGGCGCCAAGGTTTATGCCCAACAATCGACCGAGGAGGTGTTCAAAGCTGTGGAGCTGCACCGCAATGCCATCGGCTTTGTGGGTGTGAGCTGGATCACGGCCGACATGAAGAGCCGTGCCACCAGCATCGACGAACGTGTGCGGCAGCTCAATGAGCAGGAGGGTCCGTCGGCCATCGATTTCACCGACCGCATCAAGGTGATGTCGGTTCGCGCCGATGACCAGCTCCAGCCCCGCAAGCCCTATCAATACTATATCAACAACGGCGAGTATCCGCTGGTGCGCATCATCTGGGCCATCGACGCCTCGGCCAACGGAACGCTCGACCACGGATTCTACAGCTTCCTCACGGGCGTGATAGGGCAGAAAATCATCCTCCAAACCGGTGTGCTTCCCGCCGCCGAGCCGGTGCGGATGGTGGAGACCACCAACTGAATGGCTGCTAAACGCTGATTTTTTAACCGTCATGCACCTGCAATATTAAACCGCCCAAGCCTTTTGCGGTCAAAAGGGCAACTTTTGAGAGAATGGGACAAACGACAAGCCCCAATCAAAAAACGCTTAAATGTATAACACTATAAATTCTTACTGAGATGAAAGGAAAATTCTTAATCGCCGCTCTGCTGCTTGCAGGCGCTTCGTTCAGTAGCTTTGCTCAGGGCTACAAGGACGGAATCGAGTTCTACAAGATCGATGACCTGGACAACGCCAAGGACCTGCTGATGCGCAACCTGAACGATGGCCAGACCGACAAGGCGAAGGCTTACTACTATCTGGGCCAGATTGCCCTGCACCAGGGCGATGCGAGCGGTGCCGCCAGCTACTTCGACAAAGGCGTGGCCGCCGATGCCAACAACCCCTACAACTACATCGGTCAGGCAGCCATCGCACTTAAGAACGGCGGCAATGCCGGCGATTTGATTGCCAAGGCACGCAAGATGGTCAAGAAGGACTGCGATGTGGAGATGGAGATTGCACGCGTCTACTACAATGCCGACCCCGTGCGCTATGCCAAGGACATCGAGAAGTGCATCAAGAACGCCCGCAAGTGGAATGCTACGCATCCCGCTATCAGCAACTTCGAGGGCGACCAGTTTGTTGACCAGCGCCAGTGGGGCGATGCTGCCGGACGCTACGAGCAGTCGTTCACCGCCGACGCCAACAACATCGAGGCCTACGTCAAGTATGCCGATGCCTACTTCAACGTCAATCCCAGCTACGCCATCGAGCGCTTGCGCGAGATTATCGGCAAGGTGCCCAACTCGGCTCTTGTGCAGCGCCAGCTGGCCGAGAAGCTCTACGAGAACGGCGAGCTGTCGAAGGCTGCCGCGCAGTATGGCTCCTACATCCAGAACACCAAGAACCATTTCAGCAAGGACGAGGCCCGTTATTGCCAGCTTCTGCTCTTTGCCGGTGAGTATGACAAGTGCTACGACCTGGCCACCAACCTCAAGAAGAGTGTTGCTGCCGGTGATGACTATGGCTTTGTGGCTCAGCGCCTGCGCCTCTACGCGTTGGCTGCCGGCAAGCGCTGGGAAGAGGCTGCCACCGTGGGCGACGAGCTCATGAAGATGAAGAGCGGCAAGATGACTTTCGAGGCCAACGACTACATCTTCTATGCTCAGGCTCTCGACAAGGTGGGCCGTGGTGCCGAGGCTGTGAATGCCTACGACAACGCCATCAAGCTCGACCCCAACAACATTGACCTCGTGCGCGGCCTTGCCAAGAGCTACAAGGCAGCCAAGGAGTTTGACAAGGCTGTCATCTATGAGAACAAGGTGCTGGAGCAGAAGGGTCGCGAGGGTGACGACCTCTACGACATGGCCGACATCTACTACGAGCAGTCGAAGACGCTGGCCGAAGATGCCCGCATCGAGGCCATCAACGCGGCTATCGGCTACATCAACGAGGCCCTCGGCAAGGAACCCAACTCCATCAGCTACCTCTATCGCAAAGCACTCATCGAGCGTGAGAAAGACACCGACAAGGACAAGAGCAACGCAGTGGCCACCTATCAGCAGCTAGCCAACGTGATTACCGCTCTGCCCAACGTGGCCGACTACAACGCCTATCTCAAGGTGGCCTACAACTACATCGGCACCCACTACTTCAACGTGGGCAACAAGGCCGAGGGTTTGGCAGCCTTCAAGAAATGGCTCGAGGTGGATCCCGACAACGCCAACCTGCGTGAGTTCATCCAGAGCATGACCAAGTGATGAACACCCCGACTGGCAAATAACGACAAACTATCAGAGCGAGCGTTCGCAGCCACGAATGCCCGCTCTGGATTTTGTTCTTCAAGCCGTTTCTGATTCATCTGAAAATTAACTAAAGATGGCACAGGGAAATAGTGTTTTCACCGTTGTGCGCACGATATTTGGCATTCTGATGATTGTCATCTATTTCGGTATGGCCTATGCGATGGCGGTGAACTTTTTTAATTTGGAAATCAACCCTTACCTGCGCTGGGGAATGGCCGTTATTCTTGCGCTTTACGGTGTTTATCGCTGTTACCGGCAGGTGAAAGGCATCGACTACTATGGTCGGCGTTGAATGGCTCTTTGTTTTTAATATATGAAATCAAAAATTGATGAAACACATTTGTGGAAGTTTAGTGTGGGTGTTGTGCTTGCTTGCGGTTTCGTTCCACACCCTTGGCCAGGGGAACAAGTACACCTACGACGCTCGTGAGTGGCTCACCGTGAATGCCCAGTCGTTGCAGCAGCTGCGCTTGGGCGGGGGCGACATGGTTGCGTTCAAGCCGTGTGCCATCGACAACGACTTTGTGGCGGCGAAATGCAAGGTGGTGGAATACTACGGCTGTGCGGTCTATTTCGACATGGAACGGCGTACAGCCATCTTTGTCGACGACGAGGCACGGGCCGACTATTTCGTGATTTTCGCCAACGTGGTTAATGTAAACATGGGTGCTGCGCAGAATGAGCTTTACATCGAGTGCAGCATGACGCACGACGAGGCATTCGACGTGATTTACAACGTGCGGACCCATCAAGCGCGCAAAGTGGCCGATGGCGACGCCACGCTCATGCGCCGCTTCGCCCGCCGGCTCCCGCATGTGTTCTACAAGGATCCGCACGACAAGAACACCCGCCTGCTTCACGACTACTTTAAGGCACTCGCGGCAGGGCAGTATGTGGAGGCGCAGAAGGTGCGCCACAAAATCATTGTCAAGGCCCTCGACGAGGATGACGATGAGGGCAACCGCGACATCGTGCCCTGGAACAACCAGCTCATCTTCAATGCCTATCCGCTCATGGAACTGGGCGAGGCTTTGATTATGAGTTATCCGGCTAAATACAAAGAACGCGACGAGATGCAGGTGCCGCGCGACCTGTTCCGGGGCTACCAATATGTGAAGCAGGTCTATCGTCGCGACACATTGCTCAGCGAGGCCAACACGGTGTTGCTTAGTGGCGACATTCGCCTGTCGGTGGACTTGATTAAGAAAAACCTTGAGGAAGAGTTGCTCAGCTATGCCCGTTGGGAGGGTACCGAGGAGGCTTACGACCGTGTGCTCACCACGTTCTACAACAGTCCGCTTCGCAAGCAGGCACGCGACGAGCAGGAAAAACTCGTGTATACGCGTGTCGCGACAACTACTAACCAGAACGAGCTCCTGGCCTATCTCAACAAATTCAGCGGTGTGGATGAGGGGCATTACAACTTTGTGGAGCAGCGTTATTTCCAGCTGGCCTACGAGGCCATGCCTGCCACCGCTGAGGGATGCCGGCAGTATCTCAAGCAATGCGCCCTCTCGCCCCATGCCGATGAGGTGCGCACACGCTTGGCCGAGTATGCATTCAACGAGCTCCAGCCCACCGAAGCGGCCTGCAAGGAGTTTCTCACCGCGTTCCCCCGATCGAAGCATTGCACCGAGGTGTGGTACCGGCTCTATGAGTATGCCTACAACGAGCTGGGCGACGACCTCTCGAAGTGCCAACGCTATCTCAAGGAATATCCCAATTCCAAATATTGCGAGGATGTGCAGCGCAAAATCATCGACATCAAGTATGCGCAGGCTGTGCGCGTAGGCTCCGTCGAGGCTTATGATGCGTTCCTGAAGGGTACTTCGTGGAACAGCCACACCGAGGACATCGAGCAACGGCGAGCCGCTTTGCTCGGACAGCCCTTCGACATGCCCTCCACGCACCAGGGTAGCATCGAGAACTTCGACCCCACGGTGACGGCGCAGCCCCAGCTCGGCACCGCCAAGCCGAAGACTGCCGAAACAAAGAAGCAGCAAAAACCTGCCGAGATGAAGCCCACTCCCAAACCAAAGCCTGAGAATAACAACTCTACAAATTCGAGCAATGGCGAACTTTGGGAACTTGATTTCTGAGGCTTGCATCGGTTGTTTATGGTTCTTTTTTTCGACTCTCGGTTTTGAATAGACCGAGGGTCGAAAAGTGCTTTTGGGCGATTGGGTATAATTGTGTTGTTTTTGAAAACATGTAGTTAAATCATAAATATTGTAAAGCATCGCTTTTTTTGCTTGCTGATTATGATTCGCTTTGAAATGTTTGTAGTATTTTTGTAGTGAGTTATGCTATGTCCTGACGGGAATGGCCGACTAGGAAACAAAAATGTTGAATTGCAAACTTATAGAAACGATGAGAATCAAATATTTAGCCGTTGCACTTGTGGCAGGAGCGATGGGTGTGGGCAGTGGTGCTGCCCAGCAGTTTACCACATCGCAGGTCGAGGCGGTGCAGCGTGTGGTGCAAGCCACTAAGCCCGACCACATGGGCATTGGTGAGCTGAAAGTGCGAGAAATCACTGTTGAGGATGACAATCTGGTGGTGGACCTGAGCGAGAATTATGGCGATGTGCCGTTCACAGTGGAATCAATCGCGCAGCTCAAGCGCGACATTGCCCAGACTTTGGGTGCTCCCTATCGTTCCGGCAACATGCAGTTGCGCATCGCCGGCGAGGACATCGAGCAATATTTCACCACATTCGACAATGCCTACAAGCGCAGCCACGCGCCCTTCATCACCGAGGTGGACCACAACCGCCGTTACAAACACGGTCTTGACGGCAATATCGTGGCCCTGTGGCCCAGTCACGGCTGGTATTTCGAACCCAAACTCAACCGCTGGGAGTGGCAGCGCGCACGCATGTTCCAGACCGTGGAGGATATGTACACGCACAGCTACGTGATACCCTTCCTGATGCCGATGCTCGAGAACGCCGGAGCCTATGTGTGGGATGCGCGTGAGCGCGACACGCACAACTTCGGGGCCGTGGTCGACAACGACGGAGGGCAGGCACAACACGGCTATGCCGAGCACAATGGCAAGATGAAGTGGGAGAGTGGCAAGACCGCAGGTTTTGCCTATGCCCGCGAAACCTACAAAGACTTTGAGAACCCCTTTGCCGAGGGCACCTACCGCATGGTGCAGGCGGTGAAGGAGAAAGACAAGAAAAAACTCAGCACCGCCTCGTGGAGCGTGGATATGCCTGAAGCAGGCACGTTTGCCATCTATATCTCCTACAAGACGCTCGACAACAGCGTGCACGACGCCACCTACACCGTCAATTCGCTCGATGGCAGCCGCCAGTTCCGCGTCGACCAGTCGATGGGCGGTGGCGTGTGGGTGTATCTGGGCTCGTTCCAGCTGTCCAAGGGCATGAACAAGGACGTGGTGACCCTGAGTAACTACAGCGAGCAGAAGAACGGTGTGGTCACTGCCGATGCCATCCGAGTGGGCGGCGGCAAGGGCAACATCGTGCGCCGTGTGGCTCTGCCCACACCCGAGAACCAAGCCATCGCCGCCAAGAACGAGGACGAGAAATGCCTGGGCAAGGAGGGCATCGACTACAAGTATGTGGGCAGCGGCGAGCATCCGTGGTTCCACATCGGGTCGCGCTATTACCTGCAGTGGGCCGGTTTCCCGCACGAGGTGTACAGCACCAGCACGGGCATCAACGACTACACCGATGACTATCGCAGCCGTGGCGAGTGGGTGAACTACCTGGCCGGCGGCAGCGAAGTGCTGCCCGGCAAGCCGGGGCTTAACATTCCGGTTGACGTGTCGTTTTGCCTGCACACCGATGCCGGCACCACTCCCAACGACGACATCATCGGCACCCTGCTCATCTATTGCACCAAGGCCAATGGCCAGAACTTTGGCAAGTATGCCAACGGCACGCCGCGCGAGCTCTCGCGCAAGTATGCCGATTTGGTGTCGACCGAGGTGGTGAACGACATCCGCGCCAAGTACGAGCCCAACTGGACCCGCCGAGGAATGTGGGACAAGAGCTACTACGAGGCCCGTGTGCCCGAGGTGCCCGCGCTGCTCATGGAGCTGCTCTCGCACCAGAATTTTGCCGATATGAAGTATGGCCTCGACCCGCAGTTCCGTTTCGACGTTAGCCGGGCCATCTACAAGGGCATCGTCAAGTTCATCGCGCAGCGCGACCACCGCGACTATGCCGTGCAGCCGCTGCCCGTCAACTCGTTCTGCATCAGCCAGGCCTCGTCTCCCGGCAGCTTCCTGCTCACCTGGAAACCCACCACCGACGAGCTGTGCAGCAAGGCCGAGGCCAAGAAATACATCATCTGCGAGCGTGTGGGCGAGGACGGCGGCTTCAAGGAGATTGCCGTAACGCCCGACCCGCAGTATGTGGTCCGTGTCAGCGACAACAAAATCCACAGCTACCGTATCATCGCCATGAACGACGGCGGCCGCAGTTTCCCCAGCGAGACGCTTTCGCTGGGCATCGCCCCCAAGGCCAAAGGCACCGTGATGGTGGTGAACGGCTTCACCCGCATCAGCGGTCCCGACTGGTTCGAGGCCGACTCAATCGCTGGGTTCTACGACAGCAAGGACCATGGTGTGCCCTACATGGAGCAAATCAACTACTTGGGAGCCCAGCATGAGTTCCGCCGCGAGCTGCCGTGGCGCGACGACGATGCGCCGGGCTTCGGGGCTTGCCGTAGCAACCATGAGACTGAGGTCATCGCCGGTAACACGTTCGACTACACCACCGTGCACGGCGCGGCCATCATGAAGGCCGGCTACAGCTTTGTCTCGGCCAGCGTGAAGGCTATCGAGGACAATGCCAATGAGTTGAGCGGTTTCAAGACCGTGGATCTGATTCTTGGCAAGCAGAAAGAGGTGCCCGTGGGTCGTGGGGTGATGCCCTCGCGTTTCAAAGCGTTCACACCCGCCCTGCGCGAGACACTCACTGCGTTCACCCGCAACGGCGGCTCGGTGTTTGTGTCGGGCGCTTACGTGGGCACCGACATCTGGGACAAGCGCACCCCCGCTCAGGACGAGGTGTGGTTTGCCGAGAGCGTGCTGGGCTTCCAGTGGGTGGACCGCAGCGCCACACTCATGGGCGAGGCCTACGCCGTGCCCACGCCGTTCAGCCAGTTTGCCGACGGCGACCGCCTCTCCTTCTGCAACACGCTGAATGGAAAGATTTACGCCGCCGAGTCGCCTGACGCCATCCGCGCCAGCGACTCACAGGGAGCCACCCTGCTGCGCTACACCGAGAACAACATCCCCGCCGCCATCGCCAGCGACCGGGGCTACTACCGCACCGTGGTGCTCGGCTTCCCCTTCGAGGTCATCAGCACCGAATCACAGCGCGACCAATTCATGCAGCGGGTGATGCAGTTCCTCGACAAATAGCTTGCGCGCAGCAAATTATCCAATCAATAAGCTAACCTTGGGATGAACGCAACGATTGATGTCTTCATAGTATGGTCGGGTGCCGAAGTCACAGGCCGCAATGTCGCAGCTCTGCGTGAAAGCGGTCTGGTGGACACTGTGACCGTGATGGCAGATTCCGAGCCTGATGCTGGATTCGCTGCGGGCAATGCTTGCCGTTGGGTGCAGGTGGAATCGCCTCACTCGTCCGAGGCCATTGAAGCGATTGAAGATTTAGTTGTATGCCATCAACTTCACAACGATCGCTGCATATTGTATGTAGATACTCCAGGACTGGTTCAGTGGGGATATCACGGCTTGCACCGAATGCTTCAGGTGCTTCTGATGAGTCGCGCGGGGATGGTATTTGCCGACCATTACCGTGTCATTGATGGAAAGAAGTTGAATCATCCGGTGATTGATTACCAGTTCGGCTCTCTTCGGGATGATTTTGACTTCGGCCCAGTGGTGATGTTCCAAACCCCGGCTTTTCTGCGTGCTGTGGACTTTTCGCCAGTACAAGGCTATCGCTATGCGGGATTCTATGCCAAGCGCTTGGCCATCTCGCGCCTTCAGGAAATGGGAAACAACGTCATCGTACACATTCCAGAATATCTCTACACCGCTTGGCAGGACACCCTGCGCACGAGCGGTGAGCGTATCTATGACTACTGCCGCCCAGAGCATCGTGAGGCGCAACTTGAGATGGAGGATGCCTGCACCACCCATCTGCGATGCATTGATGCCTATCTCCATCACGATGGATTGTATATCAAAAAGTTTGATTATAGCAATCCAAAGGACAGGTTCAACCCCTATCGCGCCGAGGAGCCATTCCCAGTCGAGATGACGGTGGTGATTCCGGTGCTCAACCGTGAGCGTGTGATTCGCGATGCCATCCGTTCTGTGTTGATGCAGGAAGCAACATTTGCCTACAACCTGATTGTTGTGGACAACCACTCCACCGATGGCACCTCACAGGCCATTGATGAATTTGTCGGTGACTCACGCGTGATTCACCTCATCCCCGAGCGCACCGACTTGGGGATTGGCGGCTGTTGGAGCCTGGCGGCTCACGATGAGCGTTGCGGACGCTTCCTCATCGGGCTCGATAGTGATGACGTGTATGCCACACCTCTTGTGCTGCAGTCCATGGTGGACAAATTCTATGAGACTGGTGCGGCAATGGTGTGCGGTGCTTATCGCGTGACGGATTTCGACCTTAACGTGGTGCCGCCCGGTGTGGTAGACCATAAAGAGTGGACTCTTGAGAACGGCCATAACAATCTTTTCCACGTCAATGGAGTGGGAGGTCCTCGGGCATTCTACACTCCTGTGCTCCGGGCAATTGACATCCCCGACACTTGCTACGGCGAAGATTATGCACTGGGGCTGATGATTTCAGGCGCTTATCGCGTGGGACGTGTTTTTGAGGTGATGACACTTGCTCGGCGATGGAGCGACAATACGGATGCTGACATCAGCATTGAACAAGAGAATGCCAATAATTATTATAAGGATAGTTTGCGAACATGGGAACTCAACTATCGTATGTCGATTTTGAAAGAATAGAATAACATTTAATTTTTAAGATATTATGGGAAGAATCAATTGCTTTATTCCGTTTGCGACGGCCGAGCAGGCTGAGCAGACGATTCAGGGCCTGAAGGCCAATGAGCTGGTGAACAAAATCTATTTGTTGGCTTCGGCCGAGGTCACCGACACCGTGGAGGGCTGCGAGCTGCTCCGCGTGGGCGGACTGAACGCCTCTGCCACCATGCGGGCCATTGCCGAGAAGGCCGATGCCGACTATGTGATGCTCTACACCAAGCACGACACGCTCAAGTTTGCCCCGTTTGCCATCGAGCGCTTCGTGAAGCTCGCCGACGACACCCAGAGCGGTATGCTCTACGCCGACCACTACAACGTGACTGAGCGCGGTGCCGACAAGGCTCCTGTGATTGACTATCAGCAAGGCTCGCTGCGCGACGACTTCGATTTTGGTTCGGTGCTGTTCTTTTGCGGTTGCTGCTTCAAGAAAGCCGTTGTTGCCATGCGGGCCGACTATGAGTTTGCGGGACTTTATGACCTGCGTCTCAAGTTGAGTCAGTTTGCCGCCATCACCCACATCAACGAGTTCCTTTACAGCGATGTGGAGTTGGATACCCGCAAGAGTGGCGAGAAAATCTTCGACTATGTGGATCCTCGCAACCGCGGCCGTCAAATCGAGATGGAGCAGGCCTGCACCGAGCACCTGAAAGAGGTGGGCGGCTACTTGGCTCCCGAAAAGGACGGCAAGCCCAACTTCAAGCACATCGAGTTTGGCCAGGGCAATTTCGAGGTCGAGGCCACGGTGATGATTCCCGTGCGCAACCGCATCCGCACCATTCGCGATGCCATCGACAGCGTGCTGCGCCAGAAGACCAACTTCAAGTTCAATCTCATGGTGGTGGACAATTTCTCGACCGACGGCACCCGTGAGGCCATCGCCGCCTACGATGACCCGCGACTGATTCACATCATCGCCGACTACTACGATATGGGCATTGGCGGCTACTGGAACCTCGCCGCCTATCATGAGAAAGCCGGCAAGTTTGTCGTGCAGCTCGACAGCGACGACATGTACAAG
>JAFYCU010000053.1 GCA_017545095.1 Muribaculaceae bacterium
AGTGGAGTTTGTCGGAGTTGAACAGGTCGACGGGTGCCACCACAAGCTGGTCGGTGCTGATGCCCCGTCGCTTCATTTCGGCTCGGATTTTGTCGTTCATGTGGTAATCGCTCACGGGGCGTGGTTGGCATAGCTCCACGCCGAGCTGCGTCTTGTAGATGTCGTACACGAGTTCGGAGCAGTACCAGGCGTTGTTGCCAAAGCGGAAAGCCATGTCGTAGGGACGGCCCAAATATTTCTTGTAGTTGATCTTGACCTCGTCTTCGGTGTAGCGTTTCATCGAGGTGATGCCCCATTTTCCGCGTTGTTTCCAGTCGGACCACCGGGTGAGTTTCACGGGTTGGACGGCTTCGAGCACCCAAGGCTCGCCGCCGCGCATCACAATCACGCCGCAGTGGGTCCACGGGCTGGTGGTGGCCGTGGCGATGAACGGCGACTGACGGCTTTCGGAGATGCGGAACACGATGTCGCCCTCTTTCAGGGCACTGTGGTTACCGCTCTGCCCCCAGCACCATACACCCAGACCCAGTACCAGAATTGCCAGGATAATAAAAATGATTCTCTTTTTCATGTCGTTATCTGATATAGTTCATAGTTAAGAATTCATAGTTAAGAGCTACAAGTGCGCATTGCGCTGCTTGTTTACTCGTTTACTAAAACAACTCATCTCTTGTAGCGTTTCTTGAGTGCGGTCATGAACCGCTGGTGATCGGTTTGGCAGACATCCACCTTAGTGGGCACATCGGTGCGGTCGGGATGGTGCTTGAGCCATTCGTTGCGCACTTGCTCGTGGGTGACGATGTTGTTCAAGGGAATCTTGTACTTTTTGATAATCGGAAGCAAGTAGTCGATGGCGCTCTCGATTTGCTGGTCGGTGAGTGGCTGCCGGTTGGTGTCGACACTCTGAAACTCAATGCCGATGGTGAAATTGTTGCACCACGGCTTGCCGTGGAGCATCGAGTAGCCCGCATGGTGGGTCTTCTGGTCGGGTGATGCAAGCACGTAGCGCGTTCCGTCGCGGTCGATGACCACATGGCAGCTCACCGAGCTGTTCTCGTCGTAGCGCAGCTTGCCTATCGCTTTATGGGCATTGCCGCAGGCCGTGTGGTGCAGTACCACACCTTGCACGCGGTTCTTACCTTTGCTGACCTTGATGTCGGGCAGCGGAGCGAGTTTGCACACTTTATATTTGCCCTCGCGGATGAATTTGCTGTCGGAGTGATTGCACCAGGCCACAAGACCCGTACACACCATGGCTGCTGCCACAATCGAAGTGATAATGATACTTTTTTTCATAGGTAATCAGTTGATGATGTTTGTGAATATATATCGGTTGACTCAAAAGGTAAACCAACGATGCTGCAAAATTATTACCTCATGGCGAAATGCCTACAATTGCCGCCCCTCTGTTGTATGAACTATGGTGATTAGCGTATGAAATCACAGTAGAGCTGTCGAATAGGGGATGGATTCGTATTCGCCATCTTGAAATAAGCGGTTTTTGAAAAGGTAACCCGATATCAGCCTCATTTTTTTGAATTTGGACGGGTTACCTTTCACCTTGTTTGATTATTTAGAAGAAAAAAATGCCACCATGAAAAGAATTGTCATATGCCTTGCCGCATTCTTGCTCGCTTATCTCGGGTATGTGTTCCTGCTGCCTCACAGCTATTCGGTCGACAAGGCAGTGGCTTACCTCAACGCTCACGCCGAGCCGCGCAGCCGTAATATGTGCGCCCTCTATGTGGAGCGTGCCATCAGCGCTGGTGGCCAGCCGGCCTTCATCGTCCCGGCTTGGGGGTATGCCTACGTGCTGCCTCACATGGGGTTCGACGAGGTGGGACGCGATTGCTATGTGCCGCAAAAGGGAGACGTGGTGGTGTTTCCGCACGTCAAGAACCATATTTGGGGCCATATCGCCATGTACAACGGCCACCAGTGGGTAAGCGATTTCAAACAGCGCGGCATGATTGTTGCCAAAGAGTATAACCGCAGCCAATGTCAGTACTTCAGGCACAAGAATTAACAAGCGACAATATGAAGCACATCATCAAAATCAAACGCCATCCTTTTGGCGGCGACTATTTGGCCATTAACCTGTTTGGCTTCATCTTCACGCTTCGAGACCTCGACCCCGTGGAACTGAATCATGAGCTGATTCATTCGGCGCAGCAGCGTGAACTGCTCTACCTGCCGTTTTTCGTCTGGTATGGCATCGAATGGCTTGTGCTGTGGTTCAAGCACCATGACTGGACCACGGCTTACTACCATATCCGATTCGAGCAGGAAGCCTACCGCCACCAGCACGACCTCAGTTATCTGACCTCGCGCCGCCACTGGCATTATTGATAATCCTGATATTATACTGTTTAGCTCATATTGCAAACAAGGTTTTTAATTATGAATTATGAATATGAGTCTCAAACATCTGGATTATGTGAAAAGGTATATCCACAAGAAGCTCAAGAGGATTCAACATTCATAAAATAAGCAAGACATGAAAAAGCGAATTGTAATTTTGATTTTGATTGTCGCTGTGATTGGCTATATGTGTTCATCATTCACATTGGTAAAACAACACGACCGGGCAAACACTTATCGGCTACCAAAATCCATCATCACTCATGTGACTGACGAAACAATAGGAATGAATGAGGAACAAATCATCGACTACAGCCTTTCCTTGACTGCCCAAAAGCTAGAGTTCAGCATCAAGAACAATATCGCAAACGGAGAGGCAAACTGCGTGGGATATGCTCAGCTATGCGCAGCGATATGCAACGAGGCACTTCGCAACAATGGCTATAAGAATCGTGCTAAATGTGTGGTGGGGTATGTGAAATGCTGTGGAGTGAATCTATGCAATGTTGCCAAGTGTTTAGGCTCAAATCCAAAGTATAAGGCATTTGTGAAAGACCACGACTTTGTGGAACTGACCGTGAACGGAAAGACCTACTATTTTGACCCATCGTTTTACGATGTTTTGGGCAGCAAATGCCTGACAGTCAAATGAGCAGACGTTATGCCGCGTACGTTGCTCCACAGCCAGCCATCTAACTCAAGCGGTTAGCTGGACTGTTCAACTTGAAACCGATACTGATTCCGAGCTAGAGTTCCTAACAGACTTTATACAAAATTAAAACCAAGAAAGTAGGCTCACAGATTGACTACATTGACGAGTATAATGTAGAAATTCAAGGTAATTACCATCTTTACAAAACTCGCAAATAGGCAAGAAAGATAGTAAAAGGAAGTAGACATGGCAAGATGGCATGCATTTTGCAATGAATGGTGATTGGGCTGTAAAATGCAATTATTAGACGAAAAAGTGATTCCTTATTTGAGACATCTTATAATAAAATACATACTTATGATAAAGATAGTGTTCGATTGGACTGCACAGGCACTTGACAAGGTAGCAAAACGCCTGCATCTGACCTATAACGAGGTTAACATCATTGTGTACTTCATGCTTATTCCGCTCACATGGATGGTGATGGTCAATTTCATTGTCCATTGTTGGCCGTTGTTGACAGTCATCTGGGCTGCCATCTGCTTGATTGGCTGCGGGTGGCATCTACATGACTTCAGGCAGTGGTGTGACCGTGTTTTCAATCAGTCGGTCAATTTCTTGCTTTGGTTTAGATGCATTGGCTGGAATTACTACAAGGCATCTGACATCATCTGTGTGGCGGTTCCGCTATTGGTGTACGCTGGGCTGGGATGGTTGCTGTTGCGGGGAGGGTTATGATACCGCCCCCATGCCTAAACAAGAACAGACTGAGGCAATGGGCGCAGGTTGTAGGTAGAAGCCATTGACTGCCCATAGGCACCTGCCGAGCGGATGGCGATAAGGTCGCCGCGCCGGGTGTGATGGAGAGGGCAGTCGTGAGCAAACACATCGCTCGACTCGCACACGGGACCCACAATGTCGTAGAGTTCTAAAGGTGTGGACTTGTCGGCGCTGAGATTCTGGATCAGGTGATGTGCCTCGTAGAGAGCCGGACGAATGAGGTCGGTCATGCCAGCATCTAGAATGGCAAATTGTTTGTCGCGGCTTTGCTTAACATATACCACGCGGGAAATGAGTGAGCCACATTGCCCCACCACAGCACGCCCCAGCTCGAAGTGCAGGTGCTGGTCGCTGCTCATGTTTAGGCGAGCAAATGTGTCGAAGTATTCTTCAAACATAGGCATCTGATGCTCGACAGGTTGGTTGTAGTCGATACCCAATCCGCCTCCCACGTTCACGGTCTCGATGTGAATGCCACAGCGGCGGCAGTCGTCGAGCAGCCGAGAGATGGTGTCGCACAGCATCACATAGGGTTGCATGGTGGTGATTTGCGAACCGATGTGAAAATGCATGCCCCGTAGATGGATGTGGGGTAGGGCGCAGGCTTGTTGCATCACAGTCAATGCCTGTTCGATGGCGATGCCAAATTTGCTCTGTGCTGTGCCAGTGGTAATGTAGCGATGCGTGTGTGCGTCGATGTCGGGGTTCACGCGAATGGCGACCGGTGCAACGCACTGCATCCCACCGGCCAGCGTGTTGATTACTTCCATCTCAGGCACCGACTCCACATTGAAACAACCTATGCCCAGTTCCAGTCCCAAACGAATTTCCTGATCGGTCTTCCCCACACCGGAATAGACCATCACCTCGGGCGAGAATCCTGCGGCGTGTGCAGCGCGAATCTCGCCTCCGCTCACCAGATCGACACCAAAGCCATACTGCGCTATCTCGGCCAGCAGATGCGGGTCGTTGTTGGCTTTCACGGCATAGTGCACCGTGGTGGGCCATGGAAGACGTGCTTTACAGCGATTGATTTCGTCTAATGTGCTGCGCAGCACGTCCAAATTGTAGTAGTAGAATGGTGTTTGCTCCTGCAGCAGCAGTTCTATCGGGAACTCGCTATCGTATTGTCTATTTCCCATTTTCAATAGGTTGTTCTTTTAAATTCCGATGCAAAGTTATAGGTTTCTCATGGGAAATCAAAAATCCTATACATTTTTTTATAATTTTTAAGGCATTGACAAGAAATAAACAAGTACCCACCTCGCTCACCGAGGTGGGTGCCAGAATGGTTGCGATAGTCGAGTCAGTCGCGTGAGATCATAGCAAGGAACTGGTCCTCGTCGATGATGGGAATGCCAAGTTTATGGGCTTTCTCGAGTTTGGCCGGCCCCATGTTCTCACCGGCGAGCACGTAGTTGGTGGCTTTGCTGATGGAACCCACGTTTTTGCCTCCGTTGATTTCGATCAGCTCTTTGTATTCTTCACGCGAGTGCTTGGCAAAGGTGCCGCTGATGACAATCTTCGCACCTTGGAGGCGGTCGCTTCGTTGGTTCAACCCCTCATCGCCCAGCACCATCTGTAGCCCGGCTTTCTCCAGGCGCTCAACAATGGTTCGATTGCGTTGGTCGGCAAAGAACTCGGTGATGGACTGCGCAATTTTGGGGCCAATTTCGGGTATGACGGCCAATTCATCGGGTGTCATGCTCATCAGTTGCTGCATGCTGTGTGCGTTTCTTGCGAGCACTTTACCTGTGGTCTCGCCCACATAGGGTATCGACAGGGCAAAGATCACGCGAGCCAGCGGCACCTGCTTCGACTGTTCAATGCCTGTGAGAATGCGCTGGGCACTGCGCTGCTGGAAGCGGTCGAGTGCCACGAGCTGTGGCAGTGTGAGGTCGTAGAGGTCGGCCACGTCGTTCACCAGTCCACTGCGGTGCAGGGCCACGGCCACCTCTTCGCCAATGCCATCGATGTTCATGGCATGGCGAGCCACAAAATGCTCGATGCGACCCGTGATTTGGGGCTCGCACCCCCATCTGTTGGGACACACCCAAGCAGCCTCGCCTTCAACACGCTCCAGTTTGGTGCGGCACACCGGGCATTCATGCACAAACGCCAATGGCTTGGCTCCGGGACTACGCTGCTTTTCGTCGACACCCACAATCTTAGGTATGATTTCACCGCCTTTTTCCACATACACCATGTCGCCGTCACAGATGCCGAGCTGACGGATGACATCTTCGTTGTGCAGCGACGCACGCTTGACGATGGTGCCCGACAGCAGCACCGGGTCGAGGTCGGCAACAGGGGTGATGACCCCCGAACGTCCCACCTCGAACGACACGAAGCGCAACCGTGTGCACTCGCGCTCAGGGGCGAATTTATAGGCTATGGCCCATCGTGGCGACTTGGCTGTGCTGCCCAAGTTGCGCTGCTGGCGGAGTGAGTTGATTTTGAACACCAACCCATCGGTGGCCACAGGCAGATGCTTTCGCTCAATGTCCCAATGGTTGATGAACGCGCTCACAGCATCGATGTTTTGCAGCACCTCGACCTTACCTGTTTTGAACCCCCATCGCTGCAAGGCTTCGATGCCTTGGGTGTGAGTGCCGAAGGGTAGATTGTCGCCTAAAAGGAAGTAGAAGTAGGCGTCAAGTCCTCGTCGAGCCACTTCGGCACTGTTTTGCAGTTTGAGCGTGCCGGCGGCAGCATTTCGCGGATTGGCAAAGAGCGGTTCTTCGTTGGCATGGCGCTCCTGATTGAGCTGTTCGAAACGAGCCCAAGGTAGCAGAATCTCGCCGCGCACCTCAAAGCGTTCGGGCCAATCCAGGCCGGCACGTAGCTCTAAAGGCACGCTACGAATGGTTAACACATTGGCCGTGACGTCATCGCCCTGTACACCATCGCCGCGAGTCACCGCCCGCATCAGACGACCGTGCTCATAGGTGATTGAGATGCTTGTGCCGTCATATTTCATCTCGCCCACAATCTCGCATGGCTCGCCTCCCAGCCCATCTTGCGCCCGGCGCAGAAAATCCTGCACTTCGCCAATGTTGTAGCTGTTGGCCAGCGACTGCATGGGGCGCTCGTGTGCCACCTGCACAAACCCCTTGCTGATGTCGCTACCCACACGCCGTGTGGGCGACAAGGGGTCAGCGTACTGTGGGTAGGCTGCCTCCAAATCCTGCAGCTCCCGCAGTAGCGCATCAAACTCTTGGTCGCTGATGGTGGGCATGTTGAGTACATAGTAGTTATGGTTGTGCTCATTGAGCTGTGCACGCAGCTCTTGTATGCGTTGCTCGAATAAATCCATGGCGAGTTTGTTTTTATCAGTTGTTGTCAATGATATCGTTCAATCCACTTTCATGAAAGCGAAAAACACGGCTGCAATGAGCAACGCAAACGACACAAAATGGTTCCAGTGAAGTTGCTCGCCCTTGAAAAACAATGTTACAAAAACGGTGAAAATCACCAATGTGATGCATTCCTGAAGCACCTTGAGCTGCAAAAGCGAGAACGGTCCGCCATTGTCGGCAAAGCCGATACGATTGGCCGGAATCATGAAAAAGTACTCAAAAAGTGCTATTCCCCATGAGAAGAGAATTACCACTATAAGCGGCCATCCGGTGGAGATGCCCATCTGTTGCAATTTCAAGTGCCCATACCAGGCAAAAGTCATCAAAACATTGGAAATGACCAGTAAAACAATGGTCACTATTCCAGTCCATAAAGCTGAATTCATTTAAACAATACTATAATTCCGCAACCCAATGGGGTAGCGAAAAAGAAAGTGCAAAGTTACGCAAAAAAATGATTCAGCATCCAAGTGCTCCACTATTTTTTCTATATGAAGTGTTGCAATCATAGAAGACCCATTGATTGGACATATTGACCGGCTCATTATTTGATCAAGCACATTTTTCGCATTGGTTGTCAGAGGAATCTAAAAACATCTCAATTGTACTCAATTCCCACATTTTGCCAAGCATACAAGTGACCGTTAAACTGTTTTAAATTACGTACTATATTTTGGCCATATCGGTGGATGTGTCTAATTTTGTAACAAATTTTCACAAGAAGTGCCCATGTGCGAATGGTGAGATGACTACAAAGGTTGTTATTATTGTCAATGTTGGGCATCATGTTAACTGATAAAAGCAATGATTGTTAAATCAAAAAAACTACGTGAATTAAGTTGGTGTGTGCTTGTTAGTATGATTGGTTGTGCACTATCGATGCATGCTCAGACAGACACGGCCACAGTCATTCATTCACCCGAAGTGTACTTATCAGGTACTTTGCCTGTGCTTTATATTGACATTGAGGGTGGAAAAGAAGTAACCAGTAAAGAGACTTACCTGGATGCAACCTATCACCTCGATGCAATGGGCATTGAGGGTATTGATAATGTGGGCAGTGCCGATGAGCCGCTACCGTTGCAAATCAAGGGTCGTGGCAACACTTCTTGGGGAAAACCGAAGAAACCCTATCGAATTAAGTTACAGGACAAGGCATCATTGCTTGGCATGCCCAGTAATCGACACTTTGTGCTCGTTGCCGAGTGGCGTGATGGAGCGGGACGCCTGAACTGGGAAGTGGGCTTCTTTGTCAGTCGTCTTATGGGGTTGGCATGGACACCTGAACATCACCCCGTAGAACTGGTGGTGAATGGCGACTACCGCGGATTGTATTTCTTGATTGAGAAAATCAGGGTGGGTAAGCAGCGCGTCAACATTGAGGAACAGGACGATGAAGAGACCGACCCAGACAAGATAACAGGGGGGTGGTTGTGCGAAATTGATAATTTTGTATCAAAAGACTATCAAGTAGTGCTGCATGATAGGACAACCAAGAAATATATCATGACTACCGTGCATTCACCCGAAATTCTATCAACCGAACAAAGTAACTATATTAAGGATTTAATCAAATCAACGGATAAAGCTATATATTGTCCTGATAAGATGTCGATAGATTGGGAAAAGTACATCGACTTGGACATGTTGGCACGCTATTATCTAGTTTGTGAGATTGTGTATCAGATAGAGGGTTTCAGTGGCAGCTGTTATTGGAGCAAGGAGCGTGGAGATGGCACCAAGATAAGTTTTGGACCAGTGTGGGACTTTGATACCAGCATGGCGAATTGGCCTATTGAGAAGTTCTTCTATGAGGATCAAGAAGGAGACGATATAACCAATCGCAATCACTGGATTATGGAGTTGGTTAAGTATCCACGTTTTCAACAACGCGTGCGTGAGCTATGGCAGGAATGGATTGACTCGTCGGCAGCACAGGTGCGCCCACATTGCAGCGAATGGGTTGACCGCGTGCGTGCTGCTCATCAACAAGACGTGAAGCGTTGGTATGAGTATTTGAAGGAATACAGCAATATTGACCATCGCAGTAAGCGTTATCTTGACCATTTCGATCGTAGGCAATTGTGGCTTGCTGAACAATGGGCTAAACCGATACCCGTCATCGGAGATGTTGACGGAAATGGTTTTGTTGACAAAGACGATGTGAATGTGTTATGTAGCCAACTGGCCAGCCAACCAGTAGACACACTTGACTGGCAGGGAGCCAACACCTATGATGATCAAGTACTCGACATTTGCGATCTTGTGGGCATTTTGCGCCAGATTTATCGACAGAATCATCCTGAAGCACAACTCAGGTATTGCCAAGCGTTGGCTTACGGTCAGAACGACAAAGCCGTTTACAAAAAACTGAAACTCATTCCCCAGTTGAAGCAAGACTCGCTACTCATGTACGAGGCCACCCCACGTCAGGTGAAACTGACATTTCAAGGTGTACCTGAGTTTTCGGCGTTTGAGTTTGACCTTACTTCGCCAACCTTGGCTGTGACCGATGTGGCTCTCGAAGGTGGACTGCAACATCATCAATTAGTAGTGAACCAAGTGAGCGATAGCGTTACTCATGTTATCGTATATTCCGACGGCTTGTTGAATGTGGGTGGTGCTGATTCGGACAATGATCCTTCTTTGACCATCACATTCCGCTACCTGGCCGAAAATGCTGATAGCGATACGAACTCGGCCGATTTGTTGATTTCTAACATTCATGTGGCCGAGGATGATATGACTCCTCACTATCTGGCCGATGCGCACATCCCTGTCAAGTGGTTGCGTAATGCGATTCTTGGAGATGTGAACATTGATGGTATTGTCGACATTGAAGACCTTAACATGGTGGTCAATATCATCAACCGAAACATTGACTCCGCTCTTTATCCATATGCCGACCTCAACAAAAACGGTGTGGTTGATATCGATGACCTGAATGATTTGGTGAATGCCCTCATCTTTGGCAATCCATTTGTAGATTATGAAGTGAATGGTGTAAAATTCAGAATGGTGAAGTTGATGGGCGGTACGTTCACCATGGGCGCGACCGAAGAACAGCTCGATAAGGCTGATGATCGAGAAAAACCGGCGCATCGCGTGAGATTGGACGGTTTCTCCATTGGCCAGACCGAGGTCACCCAAGCATTGTGGCTGGCAGTGATGGGAGAAAATCCCAGTCATTTCACCGGCGATTTGAACTTGCCTGTGGAAATGGTTAGTTGGGACGATTGCCAACTGTTTATCCAACGATTGAACGCACTCACCGGCGGTAACTTCAGATTGCCAACCGAGGCTGAGTGGGAGTATGCCGCACGAGGTGGCCGACAGAGTCATGGATACAAGTATGCTGGGTCCAATGCATCGGCTGGAGTTGCTTGGCATTCTGGCAACTCAGGCAAGACATCACATCCCGTGGCAACGAAAATGAGCAATGAGTTGGAGCTGTTCGACATGAGTGGCAACGTGTGGGAATGGTGTCAAGATTGGTATGACCACTATGACGAAGACGAGAATGTATTGCTTGTCAATCCCACTGGTCCAGAAACGGGCACAAAACGTGTGTGCCGAGGCGGGTGCTGGTATCATGCTTCGGTGAGTTGTCGCGTGTCGAATCGCACTAAGCTTGAGCCCACATCAAGGTCGAGCTGTTATGGATTGCGACTGGCGCAATGAGATTCGTGACACCTATCAATGTTATGGTTTTCAAACCGTGTCACAACACTGATTTTGAGATTAATCCCATAAAGATTTCTAAACGGCTTTGATAGTTTCGGATTTCATTGTCAAGGAGAATGTGCGCCACGGCGACAGTTATGCCCTTTTGCGTTTGTCACCCACGAGTGGAAAGATGCCAGAAGTGCTTCCGGGACAGTTTGTTCAGGTTGATGTTCCCGGCTGCCGTGATACGTTTCTTCGCCGACCCATATCGGTCAACTATGCCGACCAACGCGAATTGTGGCTGCTTATCAAACGTGCTGGCGTGGGCACCAACACACTTTGTGACCTTCCTCAAGGAGCCTTGCTCAACATCGTGCTTCCCTTGGGTCGAGGATTTTCGCTCGATGTGAGCGGCAATGTGCTGCTGGTTGGCGGCGGTGTGGGCGTGGCGCCGCTGCTCTTGCTCGGCAAACGGCTCGTGGCTCATGGTGTGGATGTGAAATTCCTGCTCGGTGCACGCACAAGCACCGAGGTGCTACAACTCGGATTTTTCCGCCAAACTGGAGAGACACGCATAGCCACCGACGATGGCTCGCTCGGACATCACGGCATGGTTTCCACTCATCCTTTGCTTCAGGAATGCGACTTCCAGCACATCGCTTGTTGCGGCCCCATGCCCATGATGCGTGCCGTGGCAGCCATTGCACGCCGGCGCGGCATCAACTGCGAGGTGAGCCTGGAGCATCGCATGGCCTGTGGAGTAGGTGCGTGCCTGTGCTGTGTAGAGGACACCATTGACGAGGGAAATGTGTGCGTGTGCAAACAAGGTCCCGTGTTTAATATCAATCAACTGAAATGGACTTGAGCGTAGAGATAGGAGGCATGAGGCTGAAGAATCCTGTGATGACAGCATCGGGAACCTTTGGCTATGGCGAGGAGTTTGCCGACTTCATCGATTTGAACCGATTGGGTGGCATCGTGGTCAAAGGCACTACTCTGGCACCGCGTCAAGGCAATGCCTATCCACGCATGGCTGAGACTCCAAGTGGCATGCTTAATGCCGTGGGATTACAGAACAAGGGTGTGAATCATTTTGTGAACGAGATATATCCTCGCATCCGCAATTTCGACACCGCCATCGTGGTCAATGTGAGTGGCTCCACAATCGAGGATTATGTGGCTGTGTGCGAATGCCTGCAAAACTTGGATTCCATTGCTGCCGTGGAAATCAACATCTCTTGTCCCAACGTGAAACAGGGTGGCATGAGTTTCGGCACCACATGTGCTGGAGCAGAAAGTGTGATAACAGCTGTGCGCAAAGTGTGGCATGGAACGATGCTGGTGAAGCTGACTCCGAATGTAACCGATGTGACTGAAATTGCACGAGCGGCAGAAGCCGCTGGAGCCGATGCCGTGTCGCTCACCAACACCTTCCTGGGCATGGCCATCGATGTGGAACATCGCCGACCGATGCTTTCAACCATCACTGGCGGACTGTCGGGTCCCTGCATACGTCCCATCGCTGTGCGCATGGTGTGGCAGGTGGCTCATGCGGTCAATATTCCCGTTGTGGGGCTTGGGGGTATCATGAATGGTCGGGATGCCGTTGAGTTCATGTTGGCTGGAGCCACAGCGGTTCAGATAGGAACGGCCAATTTCATCGATCCACAAGTAACCATCAAGGCCATAGACTACATTTCCGACTACCTCATTCGACACCGTCTTCCCGATGCACGAGCCCTTATCGGAGCGTTGGAAACTGATTAGTTAGTTTATCAATAACCATTTCAAGAATAAAAAGATGAAACGTTTTCTTTCATTAATGGCACTCGCAGTGGTGATAGCGTTCACATCGTGTGCCCAGATTCAACAAATTGTTCTCACCAAGGAGCAACAGGCAGCTATCGACAACATCATGACTCGCACGAGCATCCGTTCTTGGGAGGAGAAGGAGGTGCCAGCCGAGTTGGTCAACATTCTGCTTCATGCGGGCATGGCAGCCCCCACGGCAGTGAATCGGCAGCCGTGGCATTTTGTTGTGCTCGACCGTCGAGAGGACATCGACCGATTGGCCGAAGGTCGCGGTGCTGGCATGGTGCGGAAGGCTCCGCTTGCCATTGTAGTGTGTGGCGACATGAATCTGGCGCTCGAGGGTAACGCGCGCGAATTTTGGGTGCAAGACGCATCGGCAGCCACCGAGAACATTCTCCTCGCGGCCAATGCCGTGGGACTCGGTGCGGTGTGGACAGGCGTATATCCCATTACTGAACGCGTGAATAGCGTGAAACAAGCTCTTGGCTTGGGTGAGAACCTGGTGCCCTTGTGCACAATCCTTATTGGTTATCCTCACGAGCATCCCACACCCAAAGACAAATGGAACTCCGATAAAGTCACCTACATGAGGTGAGCCTTGTGAGGGATGTCCAAAAGTATGATGAGGTGGAATGATTCATGAGAATTGTTCCACCTCGTTTTTTAACATCGCACTCAAATCGTGCGATAATGCTAAAAAAATCCCTAAATGTGGGGATTGCTAAAGAGTGAAAGACACGCTAACTTTGCGGCCATAATAATTGGTATGCGACTATGAAACTTTCTGACCTCAAAACGGGACAACGAGGTGTAATCGTCAAGGTGATGGGACATGGCGGTTTCCGCAAACGCATTGTGGAAATGGGCTTTATCCGTGGTACCGAGGTTGAGGTGCTGCTCAACGCTCCACTTCAGGACCCGGTGAAATATCGATTGATGGGATATGAAGTGTCGCTGCGGCACGACGAGGCCGAGATGATTGAGGTGATTTCGCCCGATGAATTGAGAAACGACTCATTCGCGAAACAAGACAGTACCCATACAGCAGCCATTAACATCGAAGACGTGCCCATCAGCAACGAGCGACTGCACGAGGCCGCGCGGCAACGGCGTCGCGTGATTAATGTGGCCTTGGTGGGTAATCCCAACTGTGGAAAGACATCGCTGTTCAACTTTGCCAGTGGTGCACATGCACGTGTGGGGAACTATAGCGGGGTGACCGTGGATGCCACTGAGGCACACGCCACATTCGAAGGCTATGAGTTCAATCTTGTGGACTTGCCAGGCACTTACTCCCTCTCGGCCTACAGCCCCGAGGAACTGTATGTGCGGCGACAAATCATCGACAAAACGCCCGACATTGTCATCAATGTCATCGACTCCAGCAACCTGGAACGCAACCTTTATCTCACCACGCAGCTCATCGACATGAACCTGCGTATGGTGTGTGCCCTGAATTTGTGGGACGAGGTGGAACGGCGCAGCGACCAACTGAACATCGACGTGTTGAGCACGCTGTTCGGTGTGCCCATGGTGCCCACTTCGTTCAAGTCGGGCAGGGGAGTTGACCTGCTGTTCCACGTAATCATCAACATGTATGAAGGTGTGGATTTCCTCGACCAAGAGGGTCGCATGCGCCCCGAGGTGGCTCGCGACATCAAGCAATGGCACGACACCTATTCGGGTGGAGTGACGCATGAGCATCAGGAGGACTTCGCCACTGGCGACCGCCCAGTCAAGAACTATTTCCGACATATCCATGTGAACCATGGTCACTATGTGGAAAATGGCATTAATGCAGTGAAGGCGGTCATCGAGCAGAACAACAACATCCGTCATCGCTACTCGATGCGATTTTTGGCTATCAAGTTGCTTGAAAACGACCGTGATGCGCATGAGGTGGCCAATGCGCTGCCAAATGCCGCAGCGGTGAATGCCGCAGTGCAGAAGGCTGCCGAGCGAATTCTGGCCGACACTGGCGAAGACAGCGAAACAGCCATCATGAATGCGAAATATGGCTTTGTGCACGGTGCACTCAAGGAAGCTGGGTATGTAGTGGGCGATACAAAATCCACCTACCGCCTCACACATGCGCTCGACCGATTGCTGTCGAATCGGTTTCTTGGATTCCCGATTTTTTTCCTCATTCTGTTTGTGATGTTCGAGGTCACGTTCGTGCTGGGCCAATACCCCATGGATTGGATCGAGGCGTGTGTAGAATGGTTGGGCGATTGGGTGAGCGGTGTTTTGCCTGCGGGGCCATTCAAAGACATGGTGGTAGATGGTGTGATAGGCGGTGTGGGTTCGGTGATTGTGTTTCTGCCGCAGATTCTGATACTCTACTTCTTTATCTCGCTGATGGAAGACAGTGGCTGTATGGCTCGCGCTGCATTCATCATGGACAAACTCATGCATCGCATGGGGTTGCATGGCAAGTCGTTCATCCCCTTGATTATGGGCTTTGGATGCAATGTGCCTGCCGTGATGGCGACACGCACCATCGAAAGTCGACGAAGCCGCTTGATCACGATGCTCATTCTGCCTTTCATGAGTTGCTCGGCACGACTGCCCATCTACATCATGATCACTGGCACGTTCTTTTCGTTGCGGTATCGCAGTTTGGCGATGATTTCGCTCTATGCTGTGGGCATCATCGTGGCCGTGATTGTGAGCAAGGTGCTCAGCACGGTGGTGATTCGTGGCGAGGACACCCCCTTTGTCATGGAATTGCCCCCCTATCGCCTCCCCACAGGCAAGGCCATCGCCCGGCACACATGGGAGAAAGGAAAGGAATACCTCAAGAAGATGGGAGGCATCATTCTTGTTGCCAGCATCATTGTGTGGGCATTGGGTTATTTCCCGCATAACGATGCCCTCACTCGCCAGCAACAGCAAGAGCAAAGCTACATCGGTCAGGTGGGCAAGGCCATAGAACCGGTGTTTGCTCCGCAGGGTTTCAATTGGAAACTCGATGTGAGCCTCATTGCCGGTGTGGGCGCAAAAGAGATAGTGGCCTCGACTGTGGGCGTCATTTACAGTGATGATGACTCGTTTGCCGACGATGACAGCTATGCGGCAGAAGGCGACAGTGAGAAATACACCCGGCTGCGCCGGCAGATGCTGGCCGATGGCATCACACCGTTGGCAGGGTATTGCTATTTGCTGTTCATCTTGTTGTATTTTCCATGTCTGGCCACGGTGGTTGCCATCAAGAACGAGACTGGCAGCTGGCGTTGGGCAGTGGGCACAGCATTCTATACCACTGCGGTGGCATGGGTGGTGTCGGCTTTGGTTTACCAGATAGGAAACCTGTTATAATGCATAATGCACAATTCCGCAACGCGCAGAATCATGTGAGAAATCCCTTGCGCGTTGCGGAATTGTGATAATGCTCAATGCATTAATGTGTCATGCATCAACGATGGCAGCCACGCCGGGGAGCGTCTTGCCCTCGATGGCTTCGAGCATGGCACCACCGCCAGTGCTCACATAGCTCACTTGGTCGGAGAGGCCAAACTTTCCTAATGCAGCCACCGAGTCGCCACCGCCCACGAGCGAGTAGGCTCCATTCTTGGTTGCCTCGGCAACATACTTGGCAATCTCACCAGTTCCGTGCGCAAAGTTGTCGAACTCAAACACACCCACCGGACCGTTCCACAAGATGGTCTTGGACTCAAGGATGATTTTCTTCCAGTTCTTGAGCGACTCTTCGCCGGCATCCATGCCTTCCCATCCATCGGGAATGTTGAAGATGTCGACGGTTTGGCGTTCGGTGTCGTTGCTGAACTCTCGTCCAGCCACCGTTTGAACCGATAGGCTCAGGTTCACCCCTTTCTCCTTGGCAGCGACGAGCACGTTGAGAGCTTCGGGCATGAGGTCGTCTTCGTGTAGCGAATCGCCAATTTTTCCACCTTGTGCTTTGATGAAAGTAAATCCCATACCGCCGCCGATAATCAGGTTGTCGACCTTTTCAAGCAGGTTCTTGATCACGGCAAGTTTTGACGACACTTTGCTACCACCGATGATGGCGGTGAAGGGATGCTGGGCATTCTTCATCACATTGTCGATGGCTGTGACCTCCTTTTCCATGAGCATACCGAGCATCTTGTGTTCGGCGTCGAAGAAATCGGCCACGACAGCCGTAGAGGCATGACGGCGGTGAGCGGTGCCAAAGGCGTCGTTGACATACACGTCGGCATAGCTGGCCAAAGTTTTTGCAAACTCTTGCTGACGCCGCTTCATCATTTTCTTGACTTTGTCGTAAACGGGATCGTCTTTCTCGATGTTCACGGGTTTTCCTTCCTCTTCGGGATAGAACCTGAGGTTTTCGAGCAAGAGCACCTCGCCGGGCTGTAGTGCAGCAGCACTGTCGGCAGCCTTGGCGCAATCGGGAGCGAACTTAACCGGTCGAGCCAAAGCGGCGGCCACGGCACCGGCAATCTGTCCTAACGACAGCTTGGGGTTGACTTTTCCTTTGGGCTTACCCATGTGCGACATCAAAATCAGAGAGCCGCCATCGCTCAGAATCTTTTTCAGCGTGGGAACGGCACCGCGAATGCGGGTGTCGTCGGTAATCTCGCCACGATCGTTAAGAGGCACGTTGAAATCCACACGCACCAAAGCCTTTAATCCTGCAAAATTGAAATCATTGATGTTTACCATACTATTTAATTAAAAATGAGTCTGCGTTAATAATCGCTCTTGATGGGGTTGTTTTAGAAATTCAAACTGCAAAGTTAATAACAATTTCCTAATCAACGCGAAAGATTGTCATAAAATTCCATAATCAGCCAGTAGTTTTGCCATTTGCGACTGCATGTCGCAGGCTTTTTGCGCCGCTTTTTGTGCGAAGTCATCGGTCTGCGACGCATGGATAATGCCTCGCGACGAGTTCACGATGAGCCCGCATTCGTTGTTGAGGCCGCATTGTGCAACTTCATCGAGGCTGCCGCCCTGCGCCCCCACGCCAGGCACAAGCAGGAAATGATGCGGGACCAATTCACGCACCCGTGTGAGCAAGTCAGCCTTGGTGGCTCCCACCACATACATCATTTGTTCGGAGTCAGCCCATTGTTGCGACGTGGTGAGCACGTGTTCCCATAGCGGGATGCCGTTGGCATCGACGAGCATCTGGAAGTCGCGCGAACCTGCGTTGGATGTGAGAGCCAGCAAAATAACCCATTTGTTGGCATGGCCCAGAAAGGGCGACACGCTGTCTTCGCCCATATAGGGCGCAACAGTGATGGCATCAACACCGATGGTGTCGAACATGCTGGAGGCATACATTCGGCTGGTGTTGCCGATGTCGCCGCGCTTGGCATCGGCGATAACCATGACATCGGGATAACGTTGGCGAATGTAGGCCACCGTCTGTTCGAAGGCCGCATATCCGCGTGCCCCTTGCACCTCGTAGAAAGCCAGATTGGGCTTGAAAGCGATGGCATAGGGTGCGGTGGCATCCACGATGGCTCGGTTGAAGGCAAGCAGGTCGCCCTGCAACGACGGCGGCATCTTTGCCGTGTCGGGGTCAAGCCCTACGCACAGAAAACTGCGTTTGCGCTTGATGTTAGCAATGAGTTCTTGTTTAGTCATATTCGTGTGGTGGGAAGTGGGTAGGTAGGCGCGGATTAGGGTTTTGCAATGCTGCTCACCTTGCATTTTGCATCTCGCATCACAATTCGGCTTCTTTGAGTTTCTCAGCGTTTTCGGCCACGATGAGGTGGTCGATGCAGTCCTGAATGTCGCCGTCCATAAATGCCGCCAGGTTATAGATGGTGTATCCGATGCGGTGGTCGGTGATTCTTCCCTGCGGGAAATTGTAGGTGCGAATCTTTGCTGAGCGGTCGCCGGTGCTCACCAGCGTGCGCCGTCGGCTCGCGATGTCGTCGACATACTTCTGGTGTTCATTGTCGTAGATAAAAGTACGCAGGCGTGCCAGAGCGCGTTCCTTGTTTTTGGGCTGGTCGCGTGTCTCGGTGCACTCTATGAGGATTTCCTGCTGCTCGCCCGTGTTGGGGTTGGTCCACATGTATCGCAGTCGCACACCGCTGTTCACCTTGTTCACGTTCTGTCCGCCTGCTCCGCTGCTACGGAAAGTGTCCCACTTGATTTCACCTTCGTTGATATGTACGTCGAAGGGTTCCGCTTCAGGCAGGACGGCCACACTGGCGGCCGAAGTGTGTACACGTCCCTGCGTCTCGGTCACGGGCACTCGTTGCACACGGTGCACGCCCGACTCATACTTGAGTGTGCCATACACTCCGTCGCCAGTGATGCTGAAAATCACCTCTTTAAAACCACCTGAAGCGCCCTCGCTGCAACTCGACATTTGTACGTTCCATCCACGCGCTTCGCAGTAACGGGTGTACATGCGTGCAAGGTCGCCTGCAAATAGAGCCGCCTCGTCGCCGCCTGTTCCGCCTCGAATCTCCAAAACGGCGTTTTTCGAGTCCTCGGGGTCTTCGGGAATGAGCAGGAGTTTGATGGCTTCCTCCAATTTGGGTATCTCAACTGAATTGGCATCAATTTCCTCGCGCGCCATCGCCCGCAGGTCTTCGTCGCTTTCGTTTTCCAGCAGCGAGCGGGCATCATTCGTGTCGGCCAATAGTTTCTTGTATTTATTTGCCGTGTGAAGCAGCGTTTCCAAATGCTTATATTCTTTGGTGAGCTTCACATAGCGTTGCTGGTCGGCAATCACAGCCGGATCGGTGATCAGCGTCCTGATTTCTTCGAACCGGGCATCCAGCCCCTCAAGCCGCTGTAATAAAGTGGTGTCAGCCATAATCACATAATTTTTCTGCAAAGGTAGTGCAAGCCGAGCGAACTGGCAAGAAATGTGACGCACAAAATGCGATGTGGTGTAGCATGAACCTGCGGGTACGAGCCTGCGGCTCGCATTACATGGACATTCTTCGGTGAGCAACAATGAATAGGCCGGAAAACTTTCGTTTCCCGGCCTATTCATTGTTGACATACCGCTTGATTGGTCACCGTTGCACTCTGTGGCAAACCAAGCGGGTTGGAATGTGCTTAGTTGTTGATCATGATGTTGATCACTGCATTGATGTCGGAGATATCGACCATGTCGGTGTTGACGATATAAGCTCTTCCGTTGTATGCTGCAGCGGTGTCGTAGCCAAGCAAGATGTTGATGAGAATGTTGATATCGGCGATATCGACCGAACCATCGCCATTCACATCACCTTTAGCATAGGTGGGGCCATCGCTGATGTCGTCGAGCGAAGCCGTCTGCTCCTCATTGTTGAAGATGACCTTGTAGACCGGACCCAGGAAGACATCGCCCTCCCAGTAACTAGCGGGATAGTCGATGATGTCGGGATTCTCTTCGAGCAATTCGGGAATACGGCCTTTCCAGATCCAGAATGCGTCGTACTTCCACATGGCGTCGGTGATCCAAGTCTCGGTACCGCTCACAATCTCGCTCTCCTGGTTGTTCACGTCCCAGGACACCATCTCCCAGCCGCGCACCATGGGCTGTTTGGTGTAGCGCTTCACGCTGCCCTCGTCGTTGCGCCAGCGCACACTGTGGCCCACATACTGTTCGGAGCCGTCGCCGAACACCATGGCCAGAATGACCGCGTTTTTAAGCTTGGTCTTGCTGGTCGGATAGGAAGCTCCGTCGGTGGTGCGGTTGTAGCAGCGGCCGCCCCACCAGGGTTCGTCGCTCAGCGGGTCGTACTGGTAGTGGATTTGCATGGTCGAGGGCACGGTGTCGTTATAGACCATGTCAGTTCTCTTGGCGTAGAACTGGTTCTCGGGATCGGTGAAGCCCTTCGACGAGCCAGAGCCAGCGATGGTGGCGAACCAGTCAGAGGGATTGTATTCGCCAATCATCTGCTCGTGGTACTTCTGGGTGCGGTACTCGCTCAGGAACTTGAACGTCTTGCCTTCGGGGTTGACGTTGCCAGCCAGGTCGGCAAAACCGCCCTTGACGGTGACTTTGAAACACTTGTCGAGGGGGAGGTCCTGATTAAGGAACAGCTGGAGCACCGAGGCCTCGCGCACCACCATGTGGGTGAGATGGCCCTCGTACTTGTTACCATCGGCATCCTCGACCACGATGGCGTCGGCTGCCAGATCCTCGTTCCAGTCAAGCTCCTCGTTGTACTCGATGCGGATCACAGGACGCTGGTTGTACTGGTGCGTCTCGTTTTCGCGCGGTATGGTGCTGGTGATGTGGGGAGGCTCGACATCGGCCGGGATGGTGGTGAAGTCGAACACATAGTCGCCGCCCTCATTGCCGTCACCGTCGCCATCGAGGAACTGTCCCGTCTGGCTGTTCTTGGCCACGTCGCCCTTGATGGTGATGCGGTAAATCATGTCGTCCATCAGGTCGCTCAGCTTCACGCGCAGGGTGTAGTCGTTGTCCCACGACAGGGTCACCTGGCCGTTGTTGTTGATGCTGAAGGCCTGCTCCACGCTGGCGCGGTCCATGTTGCGTGAGAAGGTGATTTCCATGTCGTAACGGGTGTTCACGGCATCGGGGTTGGTGACCGTGTTGCCGCTCACCACCGGAGGCATGATGCTGGTGAGCTCGATGTTGCCCCAGGTCACGTTGTCGCCTGCCAGGCCCTGCGGGTCGCTGGCCATGGTCACCGTCTGCGTGGCACTGGTGAAGCCCGGGCACGAGTAGGTGATTTCGTAGGTCTCGCCCGGAGTGAGGTCCTCAAACAGGAAGAAACCGTTGTGCACAATGTTGTTGAAGCGCACATACTGGTGGAAGGTCGACTCGAAGGTGTCGGTGATGTAGGTCTCGCCGTTCACGGTCACCGTTACGCCGTCGATGCCCTGGCCGTTCTCGCTGTTGGTCACCACACCGGCGAGCATCACCTGGTCGGGACGCTCCAGGCCGCGGTATTCCATAATCGAGCGGAAGGTGCCGAAGGCCTCCAGGTGCTTGTACTCCTCGTTAATGTTCAGGGCCTGCTGCACGGGGTGGGTGTGGAAGCCGCCCTCGCTCAGCAGCGAGGCCATGTTGGTGCGGCGGTTAACCGACAGGTAGGGGTACTGGTTCTCATGGGTATCCACATCGCCGTTGTAGTACACGCGGTCGTAGAAGTTCCCGCGCGTGCCAGTGTTGTACATCACGCTGGTGAGGTTCGGGCAAAGGATGTCGCCGTAGGCCTTACCGCCGTGGGGTGTCTTCTCGATGTACTCACCGTTGAGCTTCCAACCACCGAACAGGAACAGCGTGGTGTTGTAGCCGCTGCCGGCATCGCTGTGGATGCTGTAGAAGAAGTCGGCACCCCAGGCGTTGGCCATGTCGGAGCGCTCGTCGAGCGTCACATAGTCCTGGTCGTCGTCACGTGTCATCTGGATGGTGGTGGTGTCGGCGGTGGTGTAACGGAACAGGAAGTCGCGGGTGGCAAGACCCACGCGCAGCACCTTCTGCGCCTCGGTGTAGTTGTAGAGGCCCGTGTTCTCGTGTCCCGAATGTCCCGGGTCGATCCACAGCTTGAAATCACCCCAGTCCTGCTTCACTTGTGCAGTTGCACCGATGGCCATGCATCCCAATGCCACAGCCATCATATATTTGCTAAGAGTCTTCATGATTTCATCAGTAGTTTAAGTCAATAACATAGATAGCACCATCGGTGTCGTTGTCAAAGGCCACGTGGCGGCCGTCGGGCGACACGGCGAGGGTGACGGGAATGACCTCGGTGTCGGGGGTGATGTTCACCTCGGCACGCGTGTCGATGTTGATGCAGAAGATGTCGCTGTGGGTGAACTTATCACCGTTGTCCTGGATGCGTGCGGCCATCACATGGCGGCTGTCGGGCATCCATGACGGGTGCGAGCCTTTGCCCAGCGTGCGCAGGTTCGAGCCATCGGCATTGCACACCATCAGACCCTTGCCTACGATTTGGAAAGCGATTTTCGTGCCGTCGGGCGAGAGGGTGGGGTTGAGTACCATCTTGCCATCGAATGCGTTGAGGCTGGCAATCAGTCGAGTGGCATTCATGGGGTCATCAACCATGGTTTGGAGCACATTGTTTCCACGGCGCATCACACGCGAGGGCTTGAAGTTGCGCTCGGCAGCGGCCACCTGGCTGATAGCACCAGTGGCCACGTTCACGTTCTCGACACGCGTCATGCGGCGGTTGTCGACCATGGTGTAGGGCGTGGAGGTGATTTGGTTGGCACTCGTCCAACTCATGCGATAGCCAGCGCCTGGGGCCTGCGACACCTGCTTGAGGTTGGAGCCGTCGGCATTGGCGACAAAGATGCCGGTGTAGTTGTCACCGGTCATCGCGATCAAGGAGCCGTCGGGCGACCACACGGGGGCGAGAAGCCCCATCTGGGCCTTGGCCAGCACGCGAGGCTCGCTGAACGAGCTAGGCTGCTGAGCCAGCAGGCTCCCACCACACAGCAGCACTGAGGCTGCAAGAAGTAATCCTTTTTTCATGTCGGTGTAGGAATTAAATAATTATTAATAAAACTGAATATAATATGCACATTAGTAAAATAAAGCGTAAAATTAGATTATTTTTTTCAAACCGACAAATTCTTCTTCGATTTTTTTCAAAATCTGCCATCATCCATGCTCTGTACTCATGTAAATGGCCATTGTGTCAGTAGTCTGCCATTTTGGCCACAGCAATATGCTTGGCATGAATTATGCAAGATAGCGTGTGGTTTCAAAAGCCCAACAATGTGAGTTAGAAAACAAACCAATAAATATTATTGAATCATGACAATCAAACCATTAAGTGACCGTGTTCTCATCGAACCGGCAAAAGCTGAGGAAGTGGTCGGCGGCATCATCATCCCCGACAGTGCAAAAGAGAAACCCCTCAAGGGCATCGTGCGAGCCGCAGGTGGTGGCACCAAAGACGAGGAGATGGTCGTCAAGGCAGGCGACACCGTGTTGTATGGCAAGTATGCCGGCACCGAGATTGAAGTGGACGGCGAGAAACTGCTGATGATGCGTCAGAGCGACATTCTTGCGATTGTTGAAGAGTGAAAACACAACTTAAAGTAAGACTTAAACTAAACAGGAGGAACAAACTATGTCAAAACTGATTAAATTCGATATCAAGGCTCGCGAAGAGCTCAAGAAAGGTGTTGACCAACTGAGCAATGCCGTGAAGGTGACCCTGGGTCCCAAAGGCCGCAACGTGATTCTCGATAAGAAGTATGGCGCCCCCCACATTACCAAGGACGGTGTGACCGTGGCTCGCGAAGTGGAACTGGAGGACGAGTTCCAGAACATCGGTGCCCAGCTTGTCAAGGAAGTGGCGTCGAAGACCAACGACGATGCTGGCGACGGCACCACCACCGCCACCGTGCTCGCCCAGGCCATCGTGAACGAGGGACTGAAGAACGTGGCAGCCGGAGCCAACCCTATGGATGTGAAGCGCGGCATCGACAAGGCCGTGAAAGCCGTTGTGGCAGCCATCAAGGCTCAGGCACGCGAAG